>BOJX01000070.1 GCA_016860685.1 Planctomycetota bacterium | reverse complement strand
GCTCGCGCAGGATCGCCATCTTCTCGACGCCGCTATAGTGCTTTCGTTGCTTGGCCATGAGTCTTCCTCGTTCCCGGAATCCTTATCCGAGACGAGGGAAAACTCCAGTTCCGAGTGAGGCAGGACACCTCACCGACTGCGATGAGAACAACACCACGACCTACACGGGTTCAAACGGAAGCTGGATACTCGCTGGCAACTGGAACAACGGGCGACCGGACGAGAATACCTGCGCCGTCATCCCCGCCGGCAAGACGGTGACGATTCCGGAAAACCAGGATGCGGCCTGCCGGACGCTGACCATGCAGGTCAGCGGCGCGACGCGCTCCGCGCTGAACCTGGAGAAGGAATCCACGCTCAAGCTGGGCGACGGAAGCGCGCGGACCTCTTTCGTGCATGGCGACATCACCGTCGGGAGCAGCAACATTCCCGTCGCACAGATCCGCATCGACGGAGATCACACCATCACCGGGATCGGCGGGACCATCAACGTGCGCCACAAAGGGCAGATCGTGCCCGAAACCGGCTCCGGCGATACGCTCATCATCACCGGCGACACGGGCTGCACGGGCTATCCGGACAGCCGCGATTGCAGCCTGACCATTCTTGGCGCGGGATTTGTACTCGTTCCGCTGGACAACCGCGCCTTCGTGGTCGGCACGGGCGGCGAAAAGCTGAGCCTTGACACCTATGACATGACTGGAACCAGCACGGGTCATCGGGTGGCGGAGGGAGACGGCGGCCTCGAGTTCGGTAACGAAGTCACCGGGGCTTGCAAGTGGGAGATCTCATCCGACGCCCTCAACAGCGTTATATTCATCGGCAGCAGCACGTTGGGCGATGCGTGCGTGCGAGGCGCCGGACCCACCACGTTGGAATCCGGCTACCTCACCATTCAGGACGGTTCCAGTTTCTGCACAACGGGGAAGCTCACCTGGAGGTCGGTTGAAGGCGACCCAGCGACCTCGCCCCAGATCGTGACCTCCGGCACGGCTTCGGCGACCTTCGGGCTGGGCGGGGCCTCCCCGTGCGCCGCGTGCGACTGAATCGCACATCTCATCCGGGACCGATTGTGCTGGTTGGTTCAAGGAGTCTGTGACGCCTTCGCGGCTTGAAGCGCTGTGCGCGCGGCACCCTCCCGGATGGGGGCGCGGCATGTTCCAGTTGGGAGAGCGAGGGGGATGACGACTCGATGATCCGACGTCAGGTCGGCGCGCGCGACGGGGCGCGGGGTCATGCTGACGCTGAGTGACGGGAGCGCCCGGACTTCTACGCTGAACGAGAAGCGGGTCTTCGGCGAGGGGGGGCGTGCCCATTATTCATGAACGACGGTTCAGGGGAAGTAATACCCGTCGTCGTAGTAATACTCTTCCTCGTAGTAGCCGTCTTCGTAGAACCCGTCGTCGTAGTAATACTCCTCCTCGTAGAACGAGCCTCCGAACTCGAAGTACCCGTCATCGCAGCAGTCGCCGCCCGGGGTGAGGAAGACGCTGACGCCGTCGAGGCCGACGTTGCAGGAACCGCTGAGGACCGCCGCACCGGCGGCGACGGTGAAGAGCGCGCGTCCGAGTTTGAGCATTCGACTTCGCATGACAAACCTCCTCTGAAGGCCGTGCGGGCGTTCAATTCAAACCGCGCCCGGCGCCTTCCGGGAAAGAGGACACCGGATTCGCGTCAGGGTTAGCGGGGGGGGGGGGGGGCGTCCGCCAGGGCAACCGCATTCTAAGATCTGCCGGCACGTCGGGTGGCCCGGGTCCGCAGCAGTGGACCGTGTCCGGAAGGAACGGGCGTTCTGATCCCCCAGCATGGCCAGGCGAGTACGCCAGGCCATGCCACCCCGCCGGGGATGACCCACCCGCACGATCAATGCTCCCAAGTGTTTCTCGACAAGCCGGTGGGGGTGAACTCGCATGCTCACGCGGAGTACCGCGAGAGCATGTCACCCCGCCGAGCCTTCTGCTCCTCCAGCATGGCCAGGTGAGTACACCAGGCCATGCCACCCGGACGTTACCCGGAGTCGAAGTCAGAGTGGGTTGCCCTGGGGATTTGCCGGGGCATTCGTTGAGGAATTTGCTCGCGTACGGTTGGCGGGAGGGGTAGAATGCGGGTTCGGGGTCGTAGGAGGATGCCGCGGGGATCCGGGCGGGTTCAAGGGAGAAAGACCGATGATGCGAAGTGGGGCGCGGATTTCGGGCGTGGGGTTGGTAATGACGTTCGCGGGCGCGTTGGGTGCGGGGTCGGCGTGGGGGCGGGAGGTTCCCCGGCCGTTGCGGGGGATTGTGATGGGCGATCGGCATCGCGCCGTGACACCGGTGGTGCTGAACAACGTAGCATTTGATTCCATCTCAAGCTTCTCAAGCCTTCCGTATCTTTTGTGGCCGGCTGCGGAGGATGCCACGGGTTTGCCGGCGAAGAACGGCGAAGCGGTGCGGGCGTGGCTGGCGAGCTGCGCGGCGCCGCTCGGTTTCGAGGGGTTCGAGCCGAGGTACGTCGAGACGTACCCGTGGCGTGAGAACGACGTGCTCAGCTTCGAGCTGGTGCGGCACGGGATCGTGCTGCACGACGCGCGGGTTCTGGTGCATTTCCGTGGGGAAACGTTCCTCGGGATTCAGAGTCATCTGGACGGGCGGATCGTCGGCATCGAGGATCCCGCCCCCGCGGACGCGCCGAACGATCTTCGGCGATACTACGCGGTTCGGGCGGGCGACGGCGCCGTGCGGATCATTCCGGTCACGGAGACCCGAGTGAAACGGGAGGACCGGACGATCGCGACGCTCAACGGCGCGTCAGGGGTTCTGGAGACCCGCGTGTATCTTGATCCCGCCTCCGGGGAGGAGCCGCAAGGCGCGCAGATCACGGAATACGTCGTTCCCCAGGGGACGTTTCCGGATCAGATTTCGGTGGACGAGAACGGGATCGTCTGGTTCAGCCAGCCGAACAACAACAGCCTGACGTCGTTCGACCCTGTGACGACGGTGTTCACGCAGCACAATACGTCGCCCGGAAGCGGTCCGGACGGCATGATCGTGGGCACGCAGGGCAGGGTCTGGTCGGGGATGTATTTCAGTGGGGGACTGGGGTGGTACGACTCGATCAGCGGGACGATGCACAACGTTGCATCTCCGTATACGCCTTCAGCGATGGCGATTCCGGTTGAGACAAGCGACGGGTCGGTCTGGGTCACGGATCACCAGTACAACAAGATCAGCGAATTCAACCCGGTGACGCGGCAGTGGATCCGCACGGTGAACATGCCGACGCCGAACTGCTGGGTGGTGCAAGGGCATGAGGACACGGACCGCGGGCAGATTTATTTCACTGAGTACAACGCCAACAAGCTCGGGCGGATCGCCCTCGGCGGCAACACCGTCACCGACATCAACACGCTCGGCGGCGGGCCGGCCTTCTGCGTTTACTCGAACAACAAGGTTTACTACTCCCGCTGGAACGAGCCCGGCATGGGCGTGTATGACGTGATCTCCGGAACCGTCACGGAGTATCAGTTTCCGGTGAACAACGAGTCGGGCGGACCGATGTGGCTGCGTCCTAACGGCGACATTGTTTTCGGGACGCGAAATCGCGGATACATCATGATCTTCGACGTGGAGACCGCGACGTTCACGTCGCATCAGATTCCGACGCCGAATCCGGCGCTGAAGGACGGTCTGACGGTCGGCGCGGACAACGTCATCTGGTTCACCGAGAGCGGGGTGAACAAGATCGCGAAGCTGGTGGACGGTCCGGCCTGCACCGGGAACGAGAGCATCAAGAAGGCCGGATGCCGCACCAAGAGCGGGGACCGTCGCAGTCTGGTGGTCAAGCTGGTCGGCGGCGCACCGGGAGACACGTTTACGGTGAGCCTCAATACGGGCGAGACGACCAGCGGCGTGATTGACGCGACCGGAAAGGGCAAGGGCAAGTTCAGCCGGACTGCGGGTGACGCGGGGACGGCGACGGCGCGCTGGGGCTGCGGGGCGACGGACAGCGAGGGGTATACCTGTCCGTAGCAACGGGCGCGGCGCCGGCGGATCGTCTTCGGGGCGGCGTGGCGGTTGGGACTCTGGTTCAAGATACTCGTAGCCGGTTGAAGCGAGAGCGCTTCCTTACCCTTGACCTTGCTTCGCGACGTCAAGGGCAGGCGGGCGCGGCTCGGTATTGAAGCGGCTGGGAACTTGTCCCGGACCTGAACGATCGGACGTTGGAGGATTGTCAACCGCGACGAATTCACCGGAAATTCGCGGCGCCGCGCGGACGGAGGTCCGCGGTTCGCTGAGTTCCGAGACAGGTTTCACTCCCTTCGGCCGGTGCGTCGATCCTCGGATCGGCCCCGGCCTTTTCTGGTTCTTGCCCAGGGTGAAACTGTTCCGGCGGGCGTGCGACGCGAGAGGGCGCGGGAACACGACGGGAGAGGGTGCGAACGTGAGAAGGGTGTGAAGGCGTGAAGCGCGGGGCGGGGCGCATGTCGGTGGTCGTGGGGGCCTTCGCCGTTGCGGTGCAGGTGGTCTACGTTCTCGACCTGCGGGACTCCCCGACGTTCGGCACGCCGATCATCGACGAGCGGACGTACTTCGATCAGGCGTGCGCCGTCGCCCGCGGCGAGCGGATGTCGGAGGGGGCTTTCTGGCAGCCGCCGTTGTTTCCGTATCTGCTGGGTCAGGTATTCCGCCTGACGGGGCCGAGCGTGGGCTCTGCGCGAGCGATACTGGCGGTCATCTTCGTGGTCAGTTGCGTACTGGCTGCTCGTCTTGGGCGGCGGATGTTCGGCGCGACGGTCGGGTGGTTGTCAGGCTGCGGACTGGCGCTTTACGGACCTTTCCTCTTCGCCAGTCAGGAGCTGTTACCGGCGTCACTGGCGGTTCTGCTGATTCTGCTGAGCGTGCATTTGCTGGTGTCGGCGTTGCGTGGGCGGCGTGGGCGGCGGGGGTGGCGGTGGGCGGCGTTCGGGATGTCGGTCGGGCTGGCGGTACTGAACGTGCCGAATGCGGGAGTGCTGGCCTTTATCGGGATGTTCGCGGCGGTAGTAGCGGGACGGTCAAGGCGGGAAGGAGGTGACGACGCGCGGCGACGGGCGTCGTTTCTCGGGAACCCCGCGAGCCTTGCTGGATCCGCTGCGCCACTGCGGGCGACAGCGTGGGTCGGGGCGACGCTGGCTGGTCTTGCGACGGTCGTTCTTCCGGTGACGGTGCGAAACTGGCGGGCGTCCGGGGAGTATGTCGTTGTCGCGTGCAACGGCGGGATCAATTTCTTCATCGGGAACAACGCGGACGTTCAGCAGACGCTGGCGGCGAGGCCGGGGCCGGAGTGGGACCGGCTGGTACGGGCGCCGCTGCTTGAGGGCGTGTCGAAGCACGGGGCGCAAAGCGCCTGGTTTGCCCGGAAGGCGTGGGCTTGGGCGGCGGAGCATCCGGGAGCATTCGCAGCGGGGCTGGCTCGCAAGGGGGTGGAGGTCGTGAACTCGCGGGAGATCCCGCGGAACTCGGATGTGTATGCGGCGCGGGATACCTCGTGGGTGTTGACGGGGTTGGTGTGGCGCGTCGGACCGGTGGGATTTCCCTGGGTGGTTGCTACTGTCGCTGCTGCGATCGGCGCTGCCGTTGTGGGCGTGCGTCTGCGGATGAGGCGGACGGTGGATCTGGTCCGGTTGCTGCCGATCGCGGTCGTCGGGCTGTATCTGGCGTCGGTGGCGGTGTTCTTCGTGTCGGCTCGCTACCGTCTGCCCGTCGTGCCCTTTGTGCTGATACTGGGGGCGGCGGGCGCGGTGCGGTTGCTGGCGGCCTGGCGAGACGGAGCGCCTGGGCTGCGTGAGGGTCGAGGGGTCGGGAATAAGCGGTCGAGGCGGAAGGAAAGGCGAATTCGCGGCGCCATCGTTGCGGGTGCGGCGGCGCTGGCGGTGACATGTTTTCCGATCCGTCATCCGACGGATGACATCGACTTCCGATCGGAGACGTGGCGGTACGTCGGGGCGGAGCGGTTCCTGGCGGGAGACGTCGGCGGAGCGGAAGAGGCTTTTCAGACCTCGTTGCGCTACGATCCGACCTCGGTCGACGCCCTCCTGGAACTCGGTAGGCTCGAATTATTCCGGGGAGATGTGGAGGCCGCGGAGGGGTTTCTCAGCCGGATCGCCGGGGGCGCCGCGGAATCGCCCGAGGTGCTGCGTTTATCGGGCGACCTTGTGAGTGCGAGAGGGCGTCTGCGCGAAGCCGAGGGTTACTATCAAAAGAGCGTGATCGAGGATCCCACGTATGCGCCGGGGTATGCGGCGCTGGGGGCGCTTTGCCTGCATCAGGGCCGGTCCGGGGAAGCGGAGCGGTGGCTTCGCAAAGCGGTGGAGTTCGGAGATCGGTCCGGCGGGTCGGCAATTCGCCTCGGCGACGTGCTCGCGGCGGACGGTCGCTACGCGGAAGCGGTGCGGTTCTACCGTCGGGGCGTGTCGCTGGCGCCGCCGGACGCCGGGATCCTAAACCGGGTGGCGTGGCTGCTGGCGACGTGTCCGGACCGGGACGTGCGCGATGCGGCGACGGCGGTGGACCTCGCCGAAGCGGCGCTGCGAATGACGGGGGATGATCCCGGCGTGCTCGGCACGCTGGCGGCGGCGTATGCGGAGTCGGGTCGGCGTGCGGACGCGGAGGAAGCGCTGGCGCGCGGGATCCGGGCGGCGCGGTTGCGCGGGGACGCGGGGACGGCGAAGGCGCTGGCGGATCGACTGGCGCGGATGAAAGAGTCGTCGGGCGGCGGATCGTGAGCAGTATTTTTATTGAGATTTCCGGTTGGCGTCCCGCGGCGCGGGTGATAAACTTGGGTCGGGCAAGGATGTCCTTGATGTTCGATGGGTCCAGGGAGGCGACCTGACGCCATGTTCCTCAAACGCATCACCCTTTCCGGTTTCAAGAGCTTCGCGGACACGGTGGATTTCGATTTCGGTCCGGGAGTAACCTGCGTCGTCGGCCCCAACGGTTGCGGTAAGAGCAATATTCTCGACGCGTTCAAGTGGGTGCTCGGCGAGCAGTCCGCAAAATCCCTGCGCGGGCGGCAGATGCTGGACATGATCTTCAACGGGTCGTCGACGCGCAAGAGCAGCGGGATGGCGCGGGTCGATCTGATCTTCGACAACGCGGACCGGAAGCTGCCGCTGGATGCGGCGGAGATTTCGGTGACGCGCAAGCTCTACCGATCCGGCGAGAGCGAGTACCTGATCAACAATCAGCCGTCGCGGCTGAAGGACATCCGGGAGATTTTCCTCGACACCGGGATCGGAACGGAGGCGTACTCGGTCATCGAGCAGGGGAAGGTGGACGTGCTGCTGCGCAGCAGTCCGGGCGAGCGGCGGGTGATCTTCGAGGAGGCGGCGGGGATCAGCCGGTACAAAGCGCGCCGCAAGGAGGCGCAGCGCCGTCTTGAGCGGACCGAGCAGAACCTGCTCCGCGTCGCGGACGTGATGGACGAACTGGAGAAGCGTCTGCGGAGCGTGAAGCTGGCGGCGGGCAAGGCGCGGAACTTTCAGGAGTACGACCAGCGGCTTCGCGAGCTGCGCTCCGAGCGGTCGCTGGCGGATTATCACCGCCTGACGGAGCAGATGTCGCAGCAGAGCGCCGAAGTTGACGCTCTGACTGACTGCGTCACCGGTCTGCGCACGCAGATTGCTCAGCGGGAGACCGAGGAGACGTCGCTGACCGCGCAGCTTGACGCGTTGTCGTCGCAGGTATCCGCGACGGAGAACGAACTGGTACGCGCGCAGTCGGGGATGACGGCGCAGGAGGAGCGGGAGACCGCCGCGGCGCAGCGCATCGAGGAGCAGCGCGGGCTGCTGGGGCGGCTGAGCGATCGTCTTGCGGCGGACGAGGCGCGGCTGGCGGCGGCGCGGGGCGAACTGGAGGAGAAGCACGCGGAGGGCGCCCGTCTTCAGGAGGAGACGCATGCGCTTCATGCTCGTGTTGACGGACTGCTGGCGGAGGATCAGGCGCTCGCCCGTCGCCTGGCGGAGGCGCAGGCGGCGCTGGAGGACGAGAAAGCCGGGATCGTCGAGCTGATGCGCCGCACGGCGCAGGTTCATAACGAGATTCTCAGCCTCAACCGCCACCGGGAGTCGCTGTCGGGTCAGAAGGAGAAGCTCGAGACGCGTCACGCGACGATCCTGACGGAGCTGGCGGAGCGCGTCGGGCGGCAGGGGGAAGTCCGGGCGCGGATCGACGAGATCGAGCGTTTGATCGCCGCGGAGCAGGAGCGGCTCGAGGCGAAGCGGGCGGAGGCCGAGCGGATCGGCGGGTTGCTGTCGGAGCTGACCGAGCATCTGGCGCGGGTGCGCGACGAGCGGACGTCGCAGATCTCCCGGTTGGAGGTGCTGCGGGAGATGGAGCGCCGGATGGAGGGCGTCGGTCAGGGCGTCCGGTCGCTCCTGGAGCGCAAGCGCGAAGAAGCCGATCCGGGACCGCTGTCCGAGATCCGCGGGCTGGTGGCGGACGTCTTTGAGACCGATGTCGAGCACGCGCCGGTGATCGAGGCGGCGCTGGCGGACTGGGTGCAAAGCCTGGTGATCGCGGACAGCCGGCGGTTTCTTTCCGACCCGGAGTTTGTCGCGGCGCTTTCGGGAGGCGTCTCGGCGGTGGGGCTGGACCGGCTGCCGCCGGTGATCAACGCCGGGACGTTCACGGCGCATCCGGGTTACGTCGCGTGCGCGCTGGACTGGGTGCGCTACGCGGATGAGATGACGCACCTGGCGCGGCACCTGCTGGCGAAAACGATCGTGGTCGAGACGTTGGACGACGCTTTCACGCTGGCGGCGGAGGACGTCGGGGGGCATCGCTTCGTGACGCGCGCGGGCGAAGTCGTCGAGCCGGACGGCCGCGTGCGCATCCGGCATGCGCTCAACGGCGGCGGTCTGATTTCGCGTAAGAGCGAAATGCGCGAGATCGAGCTGCGCCTCGCGGAGTTCGCAGACCGGGTCGCGCAGATCGAGGACCAGCTCAACCGCACGCAGGCGGAGTCCCGCCACGTCGCGGACGTGCAGCAGCAGTTGCGCTCGAGCCTGTATGACGCGAACACGGCGCGGGTCGAGGCGCGGGCGGCGCTGCAAAACATCGAGGAAGCTGTGCGGCGCCTTACGCATGAGCAGCCGCTGCTGGAAGGCGAGGTCGTCCAGCTTCAGCATCAGATGGACGAGGCGGCGCGGCAGACGGCGGAACGGGACGAAGTGCTGCGTTCGATGAGCGGCGAAAACGCCGAGCGCGAGCGGCGCGTCGAGGCGCATCAGGCGAAGATCGACGCGATCGTCGAGGAGCGGACAAGGCTTCAGGAGGGGCTGACGCAGGCGCGGGTCGAACTCGGGCAGCTTGGCGAGCGGCGCAAGCAGACGGCGGACGCGATCAACGCCTTGCGTCGGGCGGTGCATGAACTGGAGACCTCGGCGACGGGTTGTCGTGCGGAGATCGATCAGGTGGAGGCTCGGATCGCCGACGCCGAAACGGCGCGTCAGGCGGCGAAAGAGGCGTTCGAGGCGCTGCGGGCCGAGACGTCGCGGCTTCAGACGGAGTCGCTGTCGTTACGCCAGCAGCGGGAGACGCTGCGCGGCGACCTGGAGGTGACGACCGACGCCGTGCGGACGCTGCGCGCGGAGCAGGAATCGGCGGAGCGGTCCCTGCACGAGACGCAGATGACGCTCGCGCAGACACTGGTCCGCCGCGATGAATTGATCGTGCGGACGCGCGAGGAGCTGCGCATCGACCTGGCGGAGCGCTACGCGTCGTACGAATATGCCGAGAAGGACTGGACGGCGGTCGAGTCTGAAATCGACGAACTGCGGCGCAAGATCGAGCGTCTCGGGAACGTGAACCTCGATGCGATCACCGAACTGGCGGAGCTCGAGCAGCGGCAGACGTTTCTGACCACCCAGCGGAAAGACCTCGAGGAGTCGATCCGCCAGCTTAAGGATCTGATCGACCGTCTCAACGCCGAGTCCCGCGAACGCTTCGAGAAAACGTTCATCGAGGTCCGCGAAAACTTCCGCACCCTGTTCCGCAAATTGTTCGGGGGAGGCCGGGCCGACATCCAGCTTGAGAACGCCGAGGATATTCTGGAGAGCGGCGTGGAGATCGTCGCCCAGCCGCCGGGCAAGGAGCTTCAGAGCATCACACTGATGTCCGGCGGCGAGAAGACGATGACCGCGATCGCCCTCGTGATGAGCATCTTCAAGAGCCGCCCGTCGCCTTGCGCGTTCCTCGACGAGGTGGACGCCGCGCTGGACGAGGCGAACAACGAGCGTTTCAACCGCATCGTGCAGGAGTTCACAAGCCTGTCGCAATTCATCGTCATCACGCACTCGAAGCGGACGATGTCCGTGGCGGACGTGATGTACGGCATCACGATGCAGGAACCCGGCGTTTCCACCCGCGTCAGCGTCAAATTCGAGCAGGCGGCGGGCGCGGCGTAAAGGGACGATCCACCGACGTGCCTTCGTCACCGGCGCCGCCGCGAGCAGACGCGCTGCCAAGTCGCTCGGACGTCCTCAGCGGACCTGATTCACCCGTTTCGACCGGACCGCCGGCAGGCGCTGAGGTGCTGAGAACGTGGGTCTACTTCAATGCCGACGGATTCCAGCACGGTTACGCCGAGGTTCGGCTCCGCGTCGTCCGTACTGAAGATGACGGTCGCGCCGACGACCTCACTCAAGAACTTTGTGCAACGCCGACATCGAACCGGACTTCGACTCCGTCCGTCAGTTCGTTTATGCGCTTCCCCCGGGGTTCAATGCCCAGCTCACGAAGATGACGCCTCAGCACGAGGCAGTCCGCCGCGCCGATGTCCACGAGGAACAGCCCTTCCCAGGCCGCGTCGGGGTTGGCGGGGTTGCGGACGGCGACAGTGACTTGGGTGACCCCCATCACGCTGTTTGTACGTGCCACCCTGCTCCACAACAACCGCCGCCGCCACATCAACGCAAAGGACACGGCCTCCAAGGCGACATCAGACGGCGTCCTGACACGCGCGAGACGCGCCCGATCGCTGCAAAGCCTCCCGGCTCCACCGGATTTCATAACGAGGCTCCTTCAACATCGCCTCCCACGTCTGAGGGGATTCACATTGCGCGGACTCGGGTGTGAGGGAGAATCGCAAGCGCCCCTTGCGCACAGTCTTTCCGCAGTTCAAGGACTTACCGACCGGAAGGCAGGTGCGATCCTGGCAAGCCTCGGTGCGAAGTGGCCAGCCCAGCCCTAACGGTGGCGGTTCTCGGACCCCTGTCAGAAGCATCGGGGCCTCGGTGTTGGTTGGCAGCGCGGGTTAGGAATCACGGGAAAGAGGCTGAACCCGCAGGAAAAGGAGTGATAAAACTGTCATTCCGGTCGCACGAGCAGCGGGGAGAAACTCATTTTATCGGTCGTTGTGTCGGGGAAATGGCGCAGTAGCGGGCTTCGTATCACGTAAAATACTTTCCTTATTGATGTTGCGTCGTTATTCTGACCGCAGACGGGCAGGAACTTGAACTCCTTCTGACCGTCCGGATAGCCTGATTGCCCAGCGGAAGCGGAACCTTGGTGAATTTTTTGATACGGGCAATTTTGGGCTTGATTCGATCGCCCGGTTTAGGTAGCATCACGGGACGATCGGTCTGTCGGAGTGCGTCTGAGGCGCGCCGAGGCAGGCTGGAGGCAGGAGGGGTATCGCGCTGAGGCGGGCAGGGAAGGAGCGGGTTTCCTTCGGGGTTCGCCGTTGTCAGGCGGGTTCTCGTTCAACGGAAAGTCCGTTGACTGCCGAAAGTGCAATATGATGAGCGCCGCCCGTGGCTTTGCGGGGGGTGATGCCGGGTTTGGCGAGTGATCGCAGGCCAGGGCGTGAGGGAGGCGGACTTACGTCGCGGGATTCAAAAGGAGGCTTGGGGAGAACATGATCAGGAAAGCAATTTTCGGGTTGGCGATGCTGGCGATGTCGTCGGCCGTTTACGCGGGTGACATCATCCTTGATATGCGCGTCGACGGGTTCAACAACAATGCGTTGATCGCCGGTCAGAACTACGACGCGGTGATCAGCTTGGCAGCGCCGCAGGGCACGTCGATTTCCAGCGTGCGTCTGATGCAGATGGACCAGGAGTTCAGCTCCGGCATCTCGAACATCGGGTATGCCTGGAACATCACGGGCATCGACGACAGCCTGTATTTCAAGGAGATCTACAGCGACATCCCGACGGTCGTCCGGGCCAACTACATCGGCTTCGACCCGATCCCGGGCTTCATCCTGGATCTGACGGACACCCCCACGGAGATCGGTCGGTACAGCTTCACGTTCAACTCGCCCGGCGAGCTGAACCTCGTGGGTCAGCCGAACGACGACGGCAATCGCGATCACGGCCTGTACTTCCAGACCGGGTTCAACAACGACCTCGAGACGTACTTCATCGGCAAGGGCAACATTCTTCCGGGCGGACAGAGCACGTCGGGCGGCGTTCTGCCCCTGACGCCGGAGCCAGCGAGCCTCGCGCTCCTCGGACTGGGCGCGTTCGCCCTGCTCCGTCGCCGCAATCGGTAGTCGGGTTTGACGCCCGGATGCCGGTCGCTTCGGTGACGGCCCCAAGGCTGATTTGATTTCTGCGAAGGCCGACCCTGACGGGTCGGCCTTTTTTTTGCATTGCCAAGGTCTACGCCGCGCCAGCCACAACGGGAGGCGCACGTCGCTCGGCCGTCTCTGGTCGCCCGGCTCAACCGCGGGTAGCTTTTACCCGTGGATTCGCCGTTTCACGAATGACGGCGCGCAGAGGATGTCGCCGCCGCTTGGGCCGTCTCCGGAATTGAGCACGAGGATGCCTTGAGCAGTCCGCGACGGACAGGAGCACGAAGCATGACGCAAGAAAAACTCGCCATCCGGGGAGGACGTCGCACGGTCTGGTCACCTTTCCCGCATCCGTTGCACCGGCTTTATACGGCGGCAGTGATGACGCGCGACGTGTTGTCGATGATCCCGCGCCTGTCCCGCGGGAAGACGACGATCGGCGACGGGTCGAAGATCGTCAAGAAGTTCGAGGACGCCTTCAAGCGCTTCGTCGGCGCGGACCACGCCCTGGCGATGAACAGCGGAACCGCCACGCTGCACAGCGCGTATTTCGCCGTCGGCGTCCGCCCGGGGGACGAGGTGATCGTGCCGTCGTACACGTGGCATGCGACGGCGACGCCCGTTCTGCAATGCGGCGCCACGCCCGTCTTCTGCGACATTGATCCGCAAACCCTGACCGCGGACCCCGCGGACATCGAGCGCAAGATCACGCCGCGCACCCGCGCGATCAGTGTCGTCCATGTCTGGGGCAACCCGGCGGAGATGGACCGCATCCGCAAAATCGCCGATCGTCATCGGCTCGCTCTCGTGGAGGATTGTTCGCACGCACACGGCGCGGTGTACCAGGGCCGACCGGTGGGCACGTGGGGCGATGTCGGTTGTTTCAGTTTGAATGCCGGAAAGGCCGTCGACGGCGGTGAAGCGGGCGTCGCCGTCACGGATGATCCGGTCTTGTACGACCGGATGCTGATCTTCGGGCACTTCGGCCGGATCGCGCGCGGGCAGGCCACCGGCACGTTCGACTTCGGCGACATGAGCCTCGGGCACAAATTCCGCCCGCATCAGTGCGCGATGCACCTGGCGCTGCCCTCGCTGAAGCGGCTGCCGAGGCTGAACCGGCGGTGCGCCCGGGCGTGGGACATTCTGTGCCGCGAGCTGCGCGGCGCGCCGAATCTCCGTCCGCAGGAGACGCTGCCCGGGGCGGTGCGCGGCGGGTATCAGTCGTTCGTCCTGGTCTACGAGGGCGAGGAGCGCGGCGGACTTTCTCGCGAGGATTTCGTCAAAGCCGTCGTGAAGGAGGGCGTGCCGCTGACGGTCGATCGGTATTCGCAAGTCAACTTCACTTACGGCATGTTGCACCGCGCGCCGCTTTTCACCGAAGTGGATCGCCGCAAGCTCGGCGGCGTATGTCACGACTTCACCCGCCCGTGGGAGGACATCACGCGGCAGGCGGATCTGCCGGTCAGCGAGAAACTCTGTCGTCAGCTTGTGAGCCTGCCGCGGATGATCGGCGTGACCGATCGGTACGTTCGGGCGTGCGGACGGGCGATCCGCAAGGTGCTCGAAGCGACGGTCGAGGCCGGTTCCGCAAGCCGGTCGGCGTCTGCTGCGGACGTGGCGACGGTGGGCGCGACGCCTGCGGCATCGGCGCGCGGTGGCGCGGCGCCGGAGGTCGTCTCGGCGCGTTGATCGTTTGACTCAAGGGAAGGAGGCGGGAGCATGACGCGGCGAAGATGGATGCGGCTCGTTCTGGCGACGTGGATTCTTCCTTTTGACTTCTCACCTTCGGTCACGGCGCAGACCCCGCGGCGCGTCGGCTTCGCCCAGGTCGGGGCGGAGTCGGACTGGCGGGCGGCGGAGACGAAGTCGATCCGCGGCGAAGCCGAGAAGCGCGGCGTCGAGCTGAAGTTCTCCGACGGTCAGGGCAAGCAGGAGAACCAGATCAAGGCGGTCCGCTCGTTCATCGCCCAGCGCCTCGACGCGATCATCCTTGCGCCCGTCGTCGAGACCGGGTGGGAGCCGGTGCTCAAAGAGACCCGCGCGGCAAAGATCCCGGTGTTTCTCGTCGATCGCGGTATCACGGTCTCCGACGAGTCGCTTTACGTGACGCTCATCGCCAGCGACTTTGTCGAGGAGGGACGGATGGCCGGGCGCTGGCTCGTTGAGAAGACCGGCGGGCAGGCCCGGATCGTCGAGTTGCAAGGCACGGTGGGGTCGGCGCCGGCCAACGACCGCAAGCGCGGGTTCGAGGAGGCGATCCGGGAGCATCCGGGGATGCGGATCGTCCGCTCGCAATCCGGCGACTTCCGCCGCTCGGGCGGCAAGCAGGTGATGGAGGCGTTCATCCAGGCGCTGGGGCGCGAGTTCGACGCGGTGTACGCGCACAACGACGACATGGCGCTGGGGGCGATCCAGGCGCTGGACGCGGCAGGCCTCAAGCCCGGCAAGGACGTGCTCATTATCTCGATCGACGCGGTCCGCGCCGCGTTCGAGGCGATGATCGCGGGGACGCTGAACGCGACGGTGGAGTGCAACCCCCTGATGGGCCCGCTCCTCTTCGACACGATCGAGAAGCACGCCCGCGGCGAAACCATCCCGAAGAAAATCATCAACCCGGATCGCCTCTTCGAGCAGAAAGACGCGGCCGAGGCGGTGAAGGGAAGAGAGTACTGAGCGGGCGGTCCCGCCCGTGGGATCGTTGCACGAACCCGGACTGCGGACCCGAACCCGAACCTGAACCCGGATCGCGGACTGATCTCCCCGACGGCCACGCGCTCGCCGAGCGGCGCAAGGAGATTGACCAGCGGGTGCTGGCGAACCTGCTGCGGATGAACCTGGAGCGTTCGTCGTGGGCCTGATGGGCGGCGCGCCCGGCGAGGTCGGACGGGGTGCGGAGCGTTTTACACGCGGTTTCAAGACCCACGTGAAAGGCTTGAAAAACACGCTTCCTTATCCTTGACCTTCCTTCGCAACGTCAAGGACGGGCGGGCGCGGCTCGCTTAAGAAACAGTGTCTTAGAGGCTGCACGCGGCGGGCGCGGGAGCGCGCGCGGCGGGCGCGGGACCGCGCGGTCAGGGAGCGGGGACGTTGTCGATCAGGCGGCACGCGCCGATCCGCACGGCCAGCGCGATGCGCACGGGGCGGTCCACGCGGGAGACGGGCTTGAGCGTGTCTGGGTCGACGATCTCGATGTACTCAATCTCCGCGGGTCCGGCGGCCAGGATCTGCCGCCGCATATCGGCGATCAGGGCCGAGACGTCGTGTTCCCCGCGGGTGATGCGGTCCTTGGCGCTGAACAACGCGGCGCTGAGGCTGCGGGCCTGCACGCGCTGCGGTGGCGTCAGATACGCGTTGCGGCTGGAAAGCGCAACGCCGTCCGCATCCCGCACGGTGGGACAGGGGATGATTTCGATCGGCAGGTTCAGGTCGCGCACGACGCGCCGGACGACTTGAAGCTGCTGAAAATCCTTCTCGCCGAAGTAGGCGGCGTCCGGCGACAGGATGTTGAAGAGCTTGGTCACGATGGTGGCGACGCCGTTGAAGTGCCCCGGGCGGAACGGACCGCAAAGGTGATCGGTCAGCCCCGAGACCCGCACTGTCGTCGCGGCATCGGCGTCGTAGATTTCGCCGGGGTCCGGAGCGAAGACGGCGAAGACGGACTCGCCTTCGAGAAGTTCGCAATCGCGCTCAAAGGGGCGCGGGTAACGACTGAAGTCTTCGCCGGGGCTGAACTGGGTGGGATTGACGAACACACTGACGATTACGGCGGCGCATCGGGAACGCGCCTCACGGACCAGGGCGAGATGTCCTTCGTGCAAGGCGCCCATCGTCGGGACGAGTCCGAGCGGTCGCAGGTTTGCGCCGCCGATGCGAATCGCCTCACGGGCCGTGTTGATGGTCTTCCAGACTTGCACGCTTCTTTTCTTACCGGATCCGGTTCGTGACCGGCGCCTTCAGATTATCCGCCGCGGTCGAAGCGTAAAAACAACTTCCGGGCCTGGGTGAACCCAGACCCGGAAGTGCGCCACGGCTTGTGTAAGCCGCATGATTCGAGACGCCTGCTTCGGAGCGAGTAGATTCGCATTGGAAGCCGGCAGGATATTCGCCTTTGCCAGTGTGATGGATACCGTCCCGAAAGGAGTGTGTCAAACGATGGGAATCATCGAGATATTCCGGGGGCTGTCATCGTAAAGCTTTTATATATAATAGATTACGTCAAGAAAAAGAATCTTCGGCGGCGGGGCGGTTTTGTGAAGATTCGGTTGTTGATAACCTGTGAATTAGCGGGCGGGCATGGCGTGTGCCGCCCATGTTTTGTAGTATTATTCTAGTCCTATAACTATTTTTCTGGAGTATACAATGCCTGGGTACAACATCTTGTGGAGAGGTACGATGGTTACTCCAAGATGCAGGTGAGGTGGAGTCTATGAAGCGCCCAAGGCCCTCCTTGCTCCCGGGGTAGATTCCTCAGAAGGGGTGTCGTGAAAATGCCCGGAACACCGGCGAGGATCCGGGTGTCAGCGGTCGGGGTGTTGCGATAGCTTTTGCGAACTTTGCAGTCTCGGGATTCAGGAGCGTCGATGTGAGTGCGATCTCGTTGAAAAACGTCATGCGGCAGTTCGGCGGAGACGTCGTCATCGACGACCTCTCGCTCGAACTGCGCGCCGGCGAGATCGTTGGGCTGGTCGGCGCGAACGGCGCGGGAAAGACGACGTTGTTTCGCCTCATCACCGGGGAGTTGGAGCCAGACAAGGGCACGGTGACGCGTTCGCGCGGATTGAGGCTCGGTTATCTCTCGCAGGAACCGGTGGTCCGCCAGGAGCGCACGCTGCATGACGAGGTGGCGTCCGCGTTCGGCGAGATTCTCGACATCGAGCACCGCATTCACGACATCTCGGAGCGCGTCGCGCAGTTGTCGGCGGGACCGGAACAGGATGACCTGCTTTCGCAACTCGACCGGCTTCAGGCGCGCTTCGAGGCGGCGGGCGGATACACGATGGAAGCGAGGATGGGCGAGATCCTCGGGGGTCTGGGGTTCAGCACGGCGGATCGTGATCTTCCAGTGTCGGCGCTGTCCGGGGGTCAGCGGTGCCGGGCGGCGCTGGCGAGGCTGCTGCTGGAGGAGCCGGAGTTTCTGCTGCTGGACGAACCGACCAACCACCTCGACATCGATGCGGTGCGCTGGCTGGAGAAGTATCTCGCCGCGCATCACGGGGGCGTGGTGATCATCTCGCACGATCGTTACCTTCTCGACCGGCTTGCGGAGCGGATTGTCGAAGTTGCCCGGGGCAAGGCCTCGAGTTATCCGGGGAATTACTCGAATTACGTTCACGTCCGGGACCTTCGCCGGCTGACGCAGGAGCGGCAGTACGAGCAGGACCGGGCGTTCATCGAGAAGGAGCGGGACTTCATCGCCCGGCACCTGGCGGGACAGCGCACAAAAGAGGCGCAGGGGCGGCGCACACGTCTGGAGCGGAAGATCGCGGACGGCGAGCTGGTTCTGGAGCGTCCGCAGCAGCGGCGCGGCGTGCGTTTCCGGTTCAACGCGGAAGGGGATCTGAAAGGCGAACTCCTTCGTGCCGAGTCGCTGCGGAAAAGCTACGGTGAGCGGAAACTTTTCAGCGGTCTGGACCTTCAGCTTCACGCGGGGCAGCGGCTGGCGATCACCGGTCCGAACGGCACGGGCAAGTCCACGCTGCTGAAGATCCTGCTGGGCGAAGTCGCGGCGGACGAGGGGACGGTGCGCTGGGATC
>BOJX01000069.1 GCA_016860685.1 Planctomycetota bacterium | reverse complement strand
ACGTTCAACCTCCTGATGGCGGCGAAGGGCGCGGGCGTGCGACGGTTCGTCTACGCCGGAAGCAGCAGCGCCTACGGCGACACGCCGGAGCTGCCGAAGCGCGAGTCGATGCCGACGAATCCAAAAAGCCCCTACGCGGTGCAGAAGCTGGCGGGCGAATTGTACTGCCGCGCGTTCGCGGAGTGTTACGGGTTCGAGACGATCACGCTGCGCTACTTCAACGTCTTCGGTCCGCGGCAGAACCCGAAGAGTCAGTACGCCGCGGCGATCCCCGCTTTCGTCTCCGCGATCCTCCGCGGCGAGCCGCCCACGGTTTACGGCGACGGCGAGCAGACCCGCGACTTCACCTACATCGACAACGTCGTCGAGGGGAACCTCCTGGCGGCGCGCGTCCCGAAGGCCTCCGGCGAGGTCATCAACCTCGCGTGCGGCGACCGCATCAGCGTCAACGAGGTCATCGCCCGGATCAACGCGATCCTCGGCACGCGCGTCCCGGCGAACCACCTCCCCGAGCGCGCCGGCGACGTGAAGCACAGTTGCGCCGACATCGCCCTCGCCCGCTCCTTCCTCGGTTTCAAACCCGTCGTCAGCTTCGAGGAAGGGTTGCGGCGGTCGATCGAGTATTACAAGTCCAACCTGTGACGGTCCGGGGTTCCGCTCGGCGCCGCGTCTCGTGTGCGACATCGTGATCGCGTTGCCGGTGAGCTTAGGCCGTGCATGAGGCGACCGGTCTGCGCGGGCTTTCAGTCCAACGCACTGTGGCCGCCTGCCGCGGTGCACCTACGCCCCGAAGATCAGCCGCACGTCGCTCGTGTCCTCCTGTTCCGCCCGGATCGGAACGGGCAGAAAGCGCGCGATCAGGTCCAGGTGCGTCCGGGCGTGGCTGGAAAGCCCCGTCGCGCGGAACGCGCCGGACCCCGCGGCGGCGAGCGGCAGCATGATCTGGTCGGTCAGATACTCGCCCGCGGGGGCGCCGCTCTTGACGTACCTCTCACACGCGATTGTTGCGTCCGCGGCGACCGTTTCGGCGGCGCGGCCGACCTCGCCGAAACCGGTGAACACCTCGGTGACGTGTTCATGTTCGAGGATGAGGGTCACGACGTTTCCGGGTCCGGGACTGGTGCGCTCCTCGTGCGTTTGCAGTTCGGCGTCGCTCCACCCGAGGCGCTTCGAGACGAGGCGCAGTTCGCGCTCGGCGATATCAACCGGCAGGCGGCTGACCGTCGCCTGCGCGAGACGGCGCTTCAGCACGCCGCGCTCCAGCAGCTCGAACCCGGTCAGCGTCGCGGCCGGCTTAACTTCGACGACGATCCGCCCGCCACCCGCGGGAAAGAACCCGGCCCGCTCCAGCGTCGCCCGCACCTTCGGCCCCATCCGGTTCACCAGGGGCAGGTACGCGCGATCCAGGAAATCGAACGGCGGGGCGTGCGGGTTGTGTGTCCCGCCTTCGAGGACGATCTGGCTCGGCGCCTTGGCCGTCAGCAGCGGCAGGAGGACCGTCTGAAGCACCAGCGTCGTGCTGCCCGCGGTCCCGATGCTGAAGGCGTATTCCCCGCCGCGGACTTCGCTCGGCTCGAACGTGACGTGCGTGGACCCGATCTCGTCGCCGGTGACGCGCGCCTGACACACGCGCGTCGCGGCCTGCACCGCGGTCAGGTGCTGCCGCAGCAGCCCGGGCTTCTTCCGTCCCGCGCGGATCTTCTCGATGCGGAAGGGCGTCCCCGTCAGCATCGACAGCGCCAGCGATGACCGCAGAATCTGCCCCCCGCCTTCGCCCTGTGACCCGTCGATCGTGATCATGTCCTGGTTCGCCGCTTTCCGGGGGGGTGCTTTCCCGAGAAATATTGAACCCTCCGGCGCTTCCTGGCTCAACGCCCGGGCGACAGAACATCCACGGCGCCAAGCCCCGGAGTCCGTCGGCGACTCAGGGCGCTAGGTCATGCCGTATTCCTTGAGCTTGCGGTACAGCGTGCGGATACTGATGCCCAGTTCCCGGGCGGTCTGCTCACGGTTGCCCTGGTTACGGCGCAGCGTGCTGAGAATCATCATCTTTTCGACGTCGGCGAGCGTCAGGCCGGCGAGGCTGGGAACGTTGGCCGGAACGATCTCCGTCGTGCCTTGAAGCGACTCCGGCAGATCCTCCACGCCGAGCACGTCGGATTCCGCCTCGATGCACATGCGTTCGATCATGTTGCGAAGCTCGCGGATGTTGCCCGGCCAACTGTAGCGCATGAGCTTCCGCAGCGCGTCGGGCGCGACCCCCTGGATCGACAGGGCGTTCTCGCGGTTGACGCGGGCGATGAAGCGGTCGACCAGCACGGGGATATCCTCCGGGCGGGTGCGCAGCGGCGGGATGTTGAGCGCTCCGAAGGCGTGCAGGCGGAAGAAAAGATCCTCCCGGAACTTTCCCAGCCGGACGAACTCCTGAAGGTCCCGGTTGGTCGCGGCGACGAAGCGGACGTCGACGTGGATCGCCTCGTTGCTGCCGACGGGGATGACCTCGCCGTTTTCGAGGGCCCGGAGCAGCTTCGCCTGCATCGGCAGCGGCATGTCGCCGATCTCGTCGAGGAACATCGTCCCGCCGTCGGCGGCGACGAGATAACCCTTGCGGTCGGCGATCGCGCCGGTGAAAGCACCTTTGACGTGGCCGAAAAGCTCGCTTTCCAGCAGCGTCTCGCTGACCGCGGCGCAGTTGAGCGGCTTGAAAGGCTTGCCCGCGCGGGGCGACGCGGCGTGGATCGCCTGCGCGAGCAGCTCTTTCCCCGTGCCCGTCTCACCCGTGATCAGGACGGTGCATTTGCTTCCGGCGAGCTTTCGTGCCCGCTTGATGACCTTCAGCATCGCCTCGCTGACGCCGACCAGTCCCTCGAAGTCGAAAGCCCGGTCGGCCTGCTTCCGGAGCATCTGCGCCTCGCGCGTCGCCAGCGCCTGCCGCGCCGCACGCCCCACCACGTCTGCGACGACATCGATGGACGGCGGATCGACGAGGCATTCATAAACACCGCTGTCCATCGCGTCCGTCCGCGACCGACGGTCGTCGCTCAGCGCCTTGCGGAGGGATTCCTGCGCTCCGTCGCGGGCGAGGATGACGACCTGCGCGTGCGGCGTCAGGCGCAGCGACTCGCGCAGCAGCTTCGGCGCGTCCACGTCGCCGGTCAGCGCGAAGTCGATGACGACGACGTCCGGCGCGCGGACCTTCAGGCTGCCCACCGCCTCGGCGCCGGTCTCGACAAGACTCGTGGCGAGGCGGAACGGCGGGTTCGCCTTCTGAAGGGCCTGCGTCAGCGCTTGCCCCGTCGAGGCGTCGGGCGTGGTGATGAGCACGAAGGCCGTATCCGACATGCGCCTGATTCTCCGGAGATCGGGGGCATCGGCAAGGTCGCGCGGGATCCGCAGTCAGCCGGCGTCTGCATCCGGGGGGGGGCGTCACAGCGCCAGCATGTGCCCGAGCTTGTCCTTCTTGGTCTTCAGGTAGGCGGCGTTGTGCGGATTCGCGGGAACCTGGATCGGAAGCTGCTCCGAAATGCGAAGCCCGTAAACCTCGAGCCGGCTGATCTTCTTCGGATTGTTCGTGAGAATGCGGAGCTGGCGCAACCCCAGGTCACGGCAGATCTGGGCTCCGACGCCGTAGTCGCGGCGGTCCGGCGGAAGCCCGAGCGCCTCGTTGGCTTCGACGGTGTCCAGCCCCTGATCCTGAAGCGTGTACGCACGGAGCTTGTTGTGCAGCCCGATCGCCCGCCCCTCCTGACGCAGGTAGATGAGCGCGCCTTTGCCTTCGCGCTGAATGAGCTGCATCGCGGTCTCGAGCTGGTCGCCGCAGTCGCACCGCGCGGAGCGGAACACATGCCCGGTGAGGCATTCGGACTCGACGCGGACGAGCACCGGATCCGGATGAGGGATCGCCTCGCCGTCGGGCCTCAGCTCCCCCACGCCTCCGCAGCACAGCGCCAGGTGCGGCTCGCGGTCCACCGGCGTTGCGTACGAAATGAGCGTGAATTCCCCGAACCGCGTGGGCATCCGGACGGTCTGCCCGCGGGTCACGAACCGCTCGTTCTTCATCCGGTATTCGATGAGGTCGGCAACGGTGTACATGTGCAACCCGTGTTCGCGCGCCAGGGTTTCAAGCTGCGGCCGGCGCGCCATCGTTCCGTCCTCGTTGAGGATCTCGATGATGACGGCGGCGGGTTTCAATCCTGCGATCCGGCACAAGTCCACCGATCCCTCGGTCTGCCCCGCGCGCACCAGTACGCCGCCGTCGACCGCCATCAGGGGGTTGATATGACCGGGACGCACGAGATCACCCGGTTCGGCGCGGTCCGCCGTGGCGGCGCGGATCGTCGCGGCGCGATCGTGCGTCGAGACGCCGGTCGTGACGCCGAAGCGGGGGTGCGCGTCGATCGTGACGGTGAAGGCGGTTCCGTAGCGGGTCGTGTTCTCGGGCGTCTGCAAGGGGAGGTGAAGCTGGCGGCAGCGCTCCGCGGTCATCGACAGGCACAGGACGCCGCGGGCGTGACGGAGCATGAAGTTGATGATTTCGGGCGTGACGTGCTCCGCGGCGACGACGAGGTCGCCTTCGTTCTCGCGGTCCTCGTCGTCCACGAGAATGATCATGCGCCCCGCGCGGAGGTCGTCCAGCGCCTGCTCGATCGGTGCAAACGTTGTCGTGCTCATATGTGCGTTCCGCAGCGGCGCGACGGCGATGTTCGCCGGTCACGAAGGTCCGCTCGGCCCGCGACCCCCTTCACCCGCGGCGTGGACTTCGGAGACAAAACGAATGCCGACGCGCAGGTAATCCAGCCACGCCAGGACCGCCGCGCCGCTCGCCGCCGTCCACAGCGCCTCGACGACGCGGCGCCACCCACCGGGCATGTCCGGCGTCAGCAGCGTCGCCGCCACCATCACGGATTGTACCAGCGTTGAGACTTTTCCCCAAATGCGCGGGCGGATCAACGTCCGCTGGGTCGCAAGGTACACCAGCGTGAAGCCGAGGACGGTCAGAACATCCTTCCCCAGAGCGATCACCGGAACCCAACTCGGCAGGCGAGCCCCGGGCACCGCCGTCGCCTCGATCGCGAGGAGGATCACGGCGCACGTCGTCAGGAGTTTGTCCGCCAGCGGATCGAGGAAGGCCCCGATCGCGGATTGCTGGCGCCAGCGCCGGGCGAGAAACCCGTCCAGCGCGTCGCTCGCCGCCATCACGAGATAAAGCCCCAGCGCCGCGCGCCGGGCGCCGGGCCACGCGCCGTTCATGTTCAGCAGACACAACACCCAGACCGGCACGAGGAGGATCCGGATGATCGAAATCCGGTTCGGCCAGGTCAGCCAGCTCCAGCTCTCGTTCATGACGAACCCTCCGGGGGCTGAATCAGGGTGCGGACGAACCCGACGCCCCTTCTTGCGCGGCGAACCACTCAAACACGGACGGCTCGACGCTGACCAGCATGACGACATCGGGACGGAACCCGTAATAACTGACGTGACGACCGTCGGTGAGGCGATTCTGCTCCTCCTGCGTCAGAACCGTGTTGGCGACGACCACCGGCGCAAGCTCGTCCGGCGGAGCATCCCAGTATGCGACGCCGCTACATGAACGAAGATACCACGGCAAAGGCCAGTAATCCGCGTCCGGCGACACCACGTCGATCCGCAGGGATCGACCCTCCGGATGCGCATCCGCGAGCGCTTCGAGGTAGCTCGTCATGCGCAGGACGCCGCCGACCGGATGCGCGTAGACGTAAGGATTGCGCCGGTCGGACTCGAAGCGCGGACCGGTGAGCAACGACGTTTGACGGGCCAGATGTCCCGTCGCGGCGACGAATAACGCTGCCGCTAGGATCTTCAACACCGGGCCCCTTGCCCCGGTCAGGACGCCGTTGAATCCGAATCCGCCGGCGAGGATCGCCGCATGAAGGAACCCGAGCATGCACCACGGAGTTTTGTAAGGGATCGCGGAGTACACGATGATCATCATCCCCGCGTACAAAACGACGTAGCGACCGAAGGTGTGACGGGCTTCCGCCCCTGCATCTGCATCCGGGTTGGCTCGGCGGAATGCGAACGCCAGCCCGATCCCGAACAACGTCAGGATCGCGCCTTCCGACCACGCCGGACCCGGACCCCAGTGCGTGTATGCGAGGATCTGCAAGTAAGTCCACCACGGGTGATCGTGCAGGCCGTAGTTCCCGGCCCGGTCGAGGTAGGTCGCGTAGGTCAGAACCGAGTCGACGGGACCGCGGGCATGCGTGAAGAACGCAGAGTAGAACGCGACAGAGACGGCCGCGCCGCAGACGAAAGCAACCGGAAGAGCAAGCCGGACGCCGCGCCCGGATCGGATCACGTCGTCACGCAGCACCTCGGCCCCGGGACCGGTCCTGCGTTCTGCCCCTCCCCAACGCAGGCATAACCACGCCGCCGCTGCGCACGCGAACGCGATCACGCAGGTCTCTTTCGTCGCGTGCGCCAGACCGGCGCCCCCCCCCGCCGCCGCCGCCCAGCCGATTTTTCTCGAAACCGAGTAACGCCAGCCCGCCGCGAGCATCAGAAAAGTGAAGAAGACCAGCAGCGTCTCCTGAATGTAGTACCGGCTGTAAAACGTCATCGCGGGCGAGACCGCCGTCAGGAGAGCCGAAACGCAGACGCCGGCGCGACCGAGTCCGTCGCGCACGAGCCACAACAGCGGGATCAGGCCGAGCCCGAAGGCGACGGTGACAAGGCGCAAGTGCGATTCCGAAAGTTCGACGAAGCTGCGGACGCCGGAGAGGCGGATGACCGGCAAAGTCAGGTAGTAAAGCGTCGGTCCGTGATACTCGTGAGGGTCATAACGGTAGGTTCCGGAGGTGTGCAGATCCCAGAGCTTGACGGCGTGGACGGCTTCGTCGCCGTGCATCGGCCGCCGGGCGAGGTCCGGCAGCCGCAGCACAGCTCCGATGACGGCGATGACAAGCAGGACGACGGCGAGCGCCCCGTCGCGCCGGCGGGTGGATTGCGACGACATGCAGGCATTGTAAGGCGACAGGGGATCGCGGACCACGTCGGATCCATCATGACCGGCGGAACCGGACGGAAAGTTGAATGACATGCGGCATCCTTGATACGTTGTCACATGTGAACGCGAAAGATCCGGATTCTCGGATGCAACCCGACTCCCGCTCAGAAGAGGGAACGTTGCTGATCGCGCTGCGCGCAGGCGATCCGGGCGCGTTCGAGCGGCTTGTCCGGGAGCACGCGCCGCGCATGCTCGCCGTCGCCCGACGATATCTGCGGCAGGAGGATGACGCCGAGGCCGCGGTGCAGGATGCCTTCGTTTCGGCGCACCGCGCTCTTCCGGGATTCCACGGGGAGTCCAGGCTCGGGACGTGGTTGCACCGGATCACTGTGAACGCCGCACTGGGTCTGCTGCGCAGGAAACGGCGCCTCGAACGCGAGGCGTCGCTTGAAGATCTGCTCCCGCGGTTCCGATCCGACGGGCATCGCGAAGCGCCGGGCCTGCCGTGGGTGGAGTTGCGGGAGTCCCGCCTTGAGCAGGCCGAGACGCGCCGGAAAGTGCGCGAGGCTCTCGACAAGCTTCCGGAGATTCACCGCACCGTGCTGATGCTCCGCGACATTGACGGGTTCGACACGAACGAAACCGCGACATTGCTGGAGATCAACGAGAACGCTGTCAAAGCCCGGCTTCACCGGGCGAGGCTTGCATTGCGGACATTGTTGGAGCCTCATTTCGGAGGATCGGACGCGTGACCTGCAAGGAATTCATTGACATTCTCGACGCGTATCTCGAAGGAGGGCTTACGCCCGAGCAGCGCGCGGAGATCAGCGAGCATCTTCACCTGTGCCCGGAGTGCGTGGATTACATCGACAGCTACCGCTTTACGATCCGGGCCGTCCGGGACTGCTGCCGCGGCGCCGAAGATCCCGTCCCGAGCGATGTGCCTGAGAAGCTGGTGCAAGCCGTCCTTGCCGCCCTTAAGAAAGCCCCCGATCGACGGTCTTAGAGCGTTTGCAGCGATCCTTTCGCAAGGCCGATCCGACACCAGGCGCGTCGTCGGTCGACGGTTGCATCCGGTGGTTGAGAACGCCTTCCCGCGTTAAACTGCACGGCGTCTTTTTTCGCGGGGAGGAACGTCAATGTCATTGCGTCCGGTCACGCTTTTCACGGGACAGTGGGCCGATCTGCCGTTTGAGGTCATGTGCGACAAAGCCGCTTCCTTCGGGTACGACGGCGTCGAACTCGCCTGCTGGGGGGATCATTTCGACGTCGGCAAGGCGAAGGACAGCGACGAATACTGCCGGCACCGCTGGGCGACGCTCCAGAAGCATCGCCTTGCATGCTACGCCGTCAGTTCGCATCTCGTCGGGCAGGCCGTCTGCGACCGGATCGACGAGCGTCACAAGGGCATTCTGCCCGCGCAGGTCTGGGGAGACGGCGACCCGGAAGGAGTCCGACGCCGGGCGGCTGCGGAGATGACCGACACGGCGCGGGCGGCTCGCCGGTTTTTCAATCTCGCGCCGGAGGGCGTCCGGCGGAATCTGAAGCGGGTCGTCGTCAACGGCTTCACGGGCAGCAGCATCTGGCCCCTGGTGTACTCGTTCCCGCCGAATCTGCCGCGGCAGATCGAGGAGGGGTTCGCCGATTTCGCCCGTCGCTGGCGGCCGATCCTGGATGCGTTCGATCAATGCGACGTTGACTTCGCGCTCGAGGTTCACCCGACGGAGATCGCGTTCGATCTCGTGTCCGCGGCGCGGGCGCTGGAGGCGCTCGGGCGTCATCCGCGGTTCGGGTTCAATTACGATCCTTCGCACTTCGCTTATCAGGGCGTGGACTACGTCGCGTTCATCCGCCGCTTCGGGGACCGGATCTTTCACATGCATGTCAAGGATGTCTGGTGGTCGCCGACGCCGAAGGCGATCGGCGTCTTCGGAGGTCACGCGGAATTCGGCCATCCGGACCGGTACTGGGACTTCCGCTCCCCCGGCCGCGGTCGGATCGACTTCGAGTCGATCATCCGGGCGCTGAATCACGTCGGTTACGCCGGACCGCTGTCGGTGGAGTGGGAAGACGGCGAGATGGACCGCGAGCACGGGGCTCGCGAGGCGGTCGCGTTCGTGCGCCGGCTTCAGTTCGCGCCTTCCGGAAGGGCGTTCGACGAGGCGTTTTCGCGCGAGTAAGCTGCAGACGGACTGACGGCGACTTCGCGTCGCCGCGCCAAGAAGCTCCCCGCGTCACGCTTCGGCGGCGCGGCGATAGCGGCGAGAACCAACATGAGCGAAACCAAGATAAAGACCAGTTCGGCCGGCCCGATCACGACGCTGACCTTCACCGCTGAAAGCGGGGTGAACGTTCTGTCCTCCGCGACGCTGCATCATCTGGACGAGGCCGTCCGACGGGTCGGACAGGACGCCGGCGTCCGCGTCTGCGTCTTCACCGGCGAGGGCAAGGTGTTCCTGGCGGGCGCGGACATCAAGGAGATGTCGGTGTTCGACGCGGAGGCGGCACGGCGGCACGGGCAGCTCGGGGCGGACGCGTTCGACGCGATCGCGGCGCTGCCCTGCGTGACGGTGGCGGCGCTGAACGGCGCGGCGATGGGCGGCGGGCTGGAGCTGGCGTTGGCGTGTGACTTTCGCCTCGCGGTGCGCACGGCGCGCGTTGGTCTCCCGGAGGTCACGCTCGGGCTGATCCCGGGGTGGAAAGGGTTGCACCGCCTCACGGCGCTGGTCGGACCGGCGAAGGCGCGGCGGCTGATCTTCTCCGGCGAGGGAATCAAGGCCGAGGACGCGGCGACGCTCGGTCTGGTCGACGAAGCCGTCAACTCGGTCGAAGACCTTCAACATCGCGTTGAAGCGTTCGCGAGGCTGTTTTTCGCAGCCGGCCCGCAGGCCGTGGCGTCCGCAAAGCGCGCCCTGCGCGACGGCGACGATCTGACCGCGTTCGCCGAGTGCTTCCTCGATCACGCCGACGGGCACGAAGGCATGAAGGCGTTCATCGAGAAACGCAAACCGCGCTGGGCGACGTAAGTCCCCCCGCACGGTTCAACTCCGACGGAGGTCTACGACCCCGGATCCGCCGCCGGCGCGTCAGCGGCGATCTTGCCGGCGCGCGACGGGATCGTGCGAGCGTTTTCGAACCCGCGCCGGACCGCCGCCACCGCGTCCTCCAGCGCCGCGTACGCCACCGGTGTAACCAGCAGCGTCAGCACCAGCGACAACGTCTGCCCGCCGATAATGACGATGGCGATCGTCCGCCGCTCCTCCGCGCCAGGGCCCGTCCCCAGCGCCAGCGGAAGCATTCCAGCGACGAACGAGAGCGTCGTCATCAGGATCGGCCGCAAGCGGTCTCGGCTGCCCCGAAGGATCGCCTCGGCCCGCTCAACCCCCTCCTCGCGCAACTGGTCAATGTGGTTGATCTGCAGGATCGAGTTCTTCTTGACGATGCCGAACAACACCAGCAGCCCCAGCGCCGAGTACATGTTCAAGGTGTCGGATGTCGCCCAGAGTGAAAACAATCCGAAGGGCAGCGCCAGCGGCAAGGACAACATGATCGTGATCGGATGCAGGACGCTCTCGAGCTGGGCTGCGAGCACCATGTACATGAAGACAATCGACAGAAGAAACGCCAGAGCGAACTCGCCGTAAGTGCGCTCCAGCTCGCGCCCACGCCCCGACACCAGCGTCGAGTATCCGGACGGCATCCCCAGCTTCACGGATTCCTCCCGCAGCACGGCGATCCGGTCGGCCAGCGCGTACCCCGGCGCGACCCCGCCGCGCAGACTCACCTGGCGCTGCCGGTCCAGGCGGTCGATCCGCGACGGCGCCAGCGACGGCGTCAGCGTCGCCACGCTGTCCAGCCGGACAAGCCGACTTCCCCTGCCGCCGACGTAGATGCGGTTCAGCCGTTCGACCGCGTTCCGGTCGGTCTCGACAAGCCGCAACTGCACGTCGTAATCCTCGTTCACCAGCGGATCGCGGAAGCGGGAAACCTCGTTGTCTCCGCCGACCAGCACACGAAGCGTCGACGCGATGTCCTGCGGATCCACCCCGAGGTCAGCCGCTCGGCGACGGTCCACCTCGACGCGGATCTCGGGCTTGTCCAGGCGCAGGGAGGTGTCCAGGTCCGTGAACCCGCCGACCTTCTCCGCGCGCGTCTTGAGTTCCTCCGCATACCTCAGCAGGGGTTCAAGTTCGGCTCCGCGGACCGCGAAATCGATCTCAAACGGGCCGCCGCCCAGATTCAGCGAGAAATCGTTGCGCACCCCCGCCCGCACCTGCGGATACGCCCGCAGCCGGCGCCGCACGTCCTGCATCACGTCCCGCTGCGAGTAATTCCCGCGGAACGCCGACATCGGATCTCCCGCCAGCGTCGCGCGCCACAACCGCCCCAGCGAGAAGACACGTTCGTCGTGCGGTTCGATCTGGACGTAGGCTCGTCCCTGATTCACGCCGCCGAGAAATCCGCTTCCCGCGTTGGATTGTACAAGGGTGACGCCGGGGGTGGCGCGAAGGTCGGCGTCGATCTGCTCCATCAAGGCCCGCATCGCGGCGAAACTGGTCCCCTCGGGAGCGTTGACGTTCACGCGGAACTCCGCCTCGTCGATGTTCGACGGGACATACTCCTGCCGGACATGCCGGTACAGCGGGACGGTCGAGGCGATCACGCCACCCGCCAGCACGAGCACCGGAACGCGGTAGCGCATCGCGCCGCGCAGCGACGCCGCGTACGCCGCCTCGATCCAGTGATAGAACCCTCGCCGCGACTTCGCCTCCCCGCCGACCGACGACACCGGACGCAGCAGCCGCGCGCTCATCATCGGCGTCAACGTGAAGGAGACGAGCAGGCTGACCAGCACCGCCGCCGCTGCCGTGATCCCGAACTGCGAGAGAAACCGCCCGGAAATCCCCGACATGAACGACACGGGCACAAAGATGACCACGAGACTCAGCGTCGTCGCCAGCACCGCCAGCCCGATCTCGCGCGTCGCCTCGCGCGCCGCGTCGAAGGGCGCCATCCCCTTCTCCTCGATGAACCGGAAGATGTTCTCGAGCACCACGATCGCGTCGTCGATGACGATCCCGACCATCAACACCAACCCGAGCATCGTCACGCTGTTCAGGGTGTAATCCAGCGCCCACATCACGCCGAACGTGGCGATGACCGACGTCGGGATCGCCACCGCGGCAATGATCGTCGAGCGCCAGTTGCGCATGAACACCAGCACGACCAGCGACGCCAACGCGCTGCCGACGATCAGATGCACGTTGATTTCGTGCAAGGCCGCGTAAATGTACCGCGACTGATCGGCGATCACGTCGATCCGCACGCCGGGAGGAAGTTCGTCCTTGACCCGCGCCAGGTTCGCTTTGACCGCCTCAATCGTCTCGATCGTGTTGGCGCCCGACTGCCGCAGCACGTCGAGCGTCACCGTGGGCAGTCCGTTCAGCAGCGACGCGGAGCGCTCCTCGCGCGTCCCGTCCTCGACGACCGCCACATCGCAAAGACGGATCGACGCGCCGCCGCGCGTCTCGATCACAATGTCGTTGAAACGCGCCGGATCGAGGATCCGCCCGAGCGTTCTGAGCGTCCGCTCCCGCGCCGGATCCGTGATGAATCCGCCCGGCACGTCGGTGTTCTGACGGATGATCGCGTCGCGCACGGCGGTGATCGGCAGTTGATACGCCGCCAGCCGATCGGCGCTTACCCAGATATTGATCGTCCGATCCAGCCCGCCGCTGACATCCACCTGCCCCACGCCTTTCGACCGCTCGATCCGCCGCTTCACGACCCGCTCGGCAAGGTCCGTCAGTTCCCGCGGGCCCAGCGGACCCGACAGCGCCAGGCTCAGCACCGGCGTCGACTCGTTGTCCGACTTCGAGATGATCGGCGGATCCGTGTCCTCCGGAAGCCGTCGCAGCACCGTCGCCACGCGGTCACGCACGTCCTGCGTCGCGGCGTCGATGTCGCGGTCCAGGCCGAACGTCACGATCACGAACGACTGCCCCTGACCGGAGATCGATCGCAGTTCCTCGATGCCCTCCGCCGTGTTGACCGCCTCCTCGATGATGTCGGAAATCTGCGTCTCGACTTCCTCGGGCGCGGCGCCCGGAAGCGACGTGCTGATGCGCACGATCGGAAGATCGATGTTGGGGAAGCGATCGACGCCCAGCTTGAAGTAACTGACGCCGCCGAACACCACCAGCGAGAGGATGAGCATGACGGCGAAGATCGGCCGCCGGATACAGATTTCCGCAAGCTTCTGCATATCGCCACCCGGCGCCGCCGACCTGGAATCAGCGCTGCTTCTCCGCGACGCGGATTCCGTCCCGCAACGCGCGGTTCGGACGAAGGATCACCCGCTCGCCTTCCTCGACGCCGGAAAGCACTTCGACCTCCAGCTTTGACTCCCGACCGGACCGGATTTCGCGCCACGTCGCCGTCCCGTCTTCGACCACCGCGACCCGGGTCACACCGCCCACCCGCGCGATCGCCTCCGCGGATACGACGAGCACCGGCGTCTCGTCTTCCGCCACGATCACGCCCGTCGCGAACGTGCCTGCCTTGGTTGCCCCACCGTCGTTGTCGACCAGCGCCTCGACTTCAAACGTCCGGCTCGCCGTCTCGATGTCCGGGCTGATCCGGGTGATCCTCCCGGATACTGCCGCAGTCCTGCCCAGCGCCTCCAACTCGACCGCCTGCCCGATCCTGACGATGCCGGCGTAACGCTCCGGAACGCGGCTGCGAAGTTTCAGAGGGTCCATCACGATCAGCCGGTACAAAGGCTGAGCGATGTTGACGTACTGTCCCTCCGTCACAAGGCGCTCGGCGACGACCCAGCGCTGCGCCCCCTCGCGTCCCAGTGTCGTCGGCAGCGGCGGCGTCGGCGTCATCGTGTCCGTCAGCTTCTGGCGCGCGCTGCGCAGGAGCGCGGCGCGCTCCCTCGCCGTCGCCGCCAGCGCCGCCGCCTCATCCAGCGCCAGGCGCCGATCGGCCTCCGTCACGCGCAAACGCGCTGCCGCGTCATTTAATTCCTGCTCGGCGACCGTCGTTCCGAGCCGAGAAAGGCGCTCGTAAGTGTACTTCGCGTTCTCGAACTGCGCGGTAGCGCGCTGCACGGCGCTGACTTCCGTCAGATCGAACGTCTCGTCCGGCACCTCCGGCGTTCCCAGCCTGGCGAGCGTTTCCGACAGCGCCGCTTCCGCCGCCGCAACCGCCACCTCATAACTGACCCGATCCACCTGCGCCAGGGGCGTCCCGGGATCGACCTCGTCGCCGACCTCGACGAACGTGCGCCGCAGAACTCCCTCCGTCTTCGTCGAAATCAGCGCCTCGTCCGCCGCGTGAAGCGTCCCGACGATCTCCACCCGCAGCGACATCGCCGCGCGACGGACCCCCCCGACCTCCACCTCCAGCGCCACCGCAGTCGCTGGCGCTGCCGAAGCGGATGAGGATGGTGGGCCGCCGGACGACGCTCCCGGATCGCGTTGACATCCCGGATGCAACAAGTTCAGCGCGGCCGGAAGCAGACTCGTTATGACAACATAAAGGCCGCGACGAGGCGCGACGCCCGCCTCCTTCCCAGCGCGCCGGATTCGCGCCATCCGGAACCACGATGCTGTCGTTAGGTGCGGCACGCCGAGAGCTTAGGCGCGGGCCGGAAGACCCTCAAGGACGCCCGGCGTACGCCCGATCCGCAGACACCGTGGGAATAAAACCCGCTGCCCGAGGCTTGTGAAGGTTCAACGCGGCGCTTTCCAACCCGGTGGCGTGCGCATCCTGCCGCGACACAATGCCCCCGCATGCGACGCCCGCCGCGCATCGAAGTGCGTCCTCGAGCCGCCGCATCCAGTCCGCGGGGCGCAAAGTTCGAGCCGCCGCGCAGGCTCGCTTAGAGAACCTCGCTCGTTTCGCGGGATCCTGAAGCTCCCGGCACGCCGCCCGGATTGAGTCGCGCGTCGGGTCGTTCGCGCAGACGCCGCATCCCGTCTCACGTACAAAACGATCCACGAAGCAACCCCTCGGCACGACCGCGAGGATCGGACGCTCGGCGCTAAGGTAGTCGATGATCTTCGACGGAAAGCACACGCGGATTTCTTCCGGATAAGGCGTGCGCCACCCCAGCGCCACGACGCCCGCATCCGCTGACTTGATCGCAGCCTGCATCGGCCCGGGTTCAAGCCAGTGCGCGCAAAGCCCGGAAAGCAGCGGATGAGGTTTCGCCAGGAACATCAGTTCGATCTCGGGTTCGGACTTCGCCGCATCGAGGATCGCCTCGACGGCGTCAAGATGCGGCTCGTAGATCGCACCGGAGTAAACGAGCCGCAAGGGACGGGGTTCCTGCGCCGCAACTTCGATCGCCTGCCGGGAAACCCGCGTTGACGACGGCCCCTCGGCGTCGGATTCGGCGACCGTGTGCGGCAGAACGACGGTGTTCACCAGCCCGCGGCGAGCATAATGCTCGGCGTGCTCGCGCGTCGGCGTCAGGATCAGGCGGCTTTCTCGCAGGATCCGCTCATCCAGTTTCCACCAGAACGCACGCTTCAGCCGCGACCTTGTCAGAAGCGTCTCGCGGAAAAGATCGTGCATGTACGCCACGTGAGGCACGCCGAGCAGCCGGCTCGCCGCCCAGCCCGAAAGTAACCCGTAACGCGTCGGGTACACGGAAAGCACGATCTGCACATCCCACGCCAGATGCGTCCTCCACGCTCGCGCGAGAACGTGAACGAAGGTGCGCAGCTCGGCCAGGAATGTGCGAATCCGGACCGGCCGGTCGTCGGGCAGCGGCCACGCGACGCGCTCGGTCTCAAGCCGCGGCGACGGTGCGTCATCACGCATGTCGCGCATCTGTCGGGTCAGGACGCGGAAGCTCCTCGGCGACGCAGTGTTGAAGAGGTTCGTCAGCACATTGGCTGAAGCACGGTTGACGGGCGGCCAGTGCCACGAAACCACCAGTGTTCGTGGCGGAGGCGACACGTTGACCGTGCGCCACGGTGGAACGTGTTCAACGTTTCCGCTCGACGCCCCTCCTTCCGTCAGGTACCGCCTCAAGCGCGCGACATATCGCCCGGGGTTCCGAAGGCGCTCCCCGCGCCCGCGCCGGTATCCGAACCACTGCGCAGCCGTCAGCAACTCGTTCACCGCCGCGGCTTGCGCCGTCCGCACGATCCAACGTAACGCGCCCGGTCTTTTGCATTCCTGAAACGCCCACCGGGGCGCCGCGCCGAAATGCAATCGCATCACAAGCAGCAGGGTCACAATCAGTACGCACGCCGCAACCGACGTCAGGTCTTGCACTGCCCAGATCGCCGAAGCGCATGCCCAGACTGCAATTGCCGCGTAACGCAGCGTCAGATATCGGTGTGCGTTCTCGCCTCGGCCCAGGTGTCCCTCACCGCGGGCATACCCGGCGAACTGCCGGAAGACCCCGCGAACCCTTGCCCGCGGAGTCCACGTCACGACCGCTTCTTCGACAAAGGCATACCGCAGCGGCGGCTCAAGCGAACGCAGTTTCAGATCGAACAACGTGTCTTCCGCGGTGCTCAGCCACTCCGGAAATTCCCCCGCACGGCGCCACGCCTCGCGCGTCAGCGCCAGCGACCGGGCGCTCGGGTTGAACCGCGCCGGATCGACCGGCCGAAGCATTCCGGGCAGCGACAGTCTCCCGGCGCAACGTTGCAGCCAGCCGCACTCCCCGACCGCGTAATGCCCTCCTGCCACGTCCGCGTCCCCGCGGCGCAGAGGCGCGGTCAACCGCTCCAACCAGTGCGGATCGGCTTCGCACCCCGCGTCAGTGCAGGCGATGATGTCATGCCGTGCCTCGCGGATCGCCAGGTTTCGTCCCTGCGCGATGTTCAGGTCGCCCCCCTCGATCAGGCGGACGCCCTCATGCCGGGACGCCTCGCTGCGGACCGATGCCAGCGCATCTGCGTCGGAGCCCCCGTCCACGACGATAATCTCGGCGGGGAGGAGGGTCTGCCGGTCAAGACTTGAAAGAAGTTGTGCGAGACCGGTGGCGTCATTGCGGATTGTGCAGATCACGCTGACCGGGCGGTCAACGTCGAACTCGCGAGCATCCGATCCTCGTTGAATCTCGCCCGTCATGGCGCGGAGGACGCCACCTCGCCCTGAACCCCGCGGTCGAGCGACTCCGACGGCGCGATGCTGGCGCTCATTGCCGCCCCGAAAGCCCTCGCCCAGCCGAACTCCGGCGCACCCGGCGGAATCGCGCTCAGCGAGGCCTGAGCGGCGTTGACGTTGCCCTGCCGCCGGTAGGCGACCGCGCGGAGCAGCAGCGCCGAAGCGTGTTCCGGCTGCTCATTCAGAACGTCCTGACAGACTTTCAGCGCCGTGCTCGGTCGCCCCGAAGCCAGCGCAGCCGCCGCGAGGAGCAGTTTCGTGTCAACATCCGCACCCCCGCGGGTCACCCGGGGCAAGAGCACGCGGTAAGCCGCCCCCGCATCGCCGAGCGACAGGCAACAGCGCGCCAACGCGTTGCAAACAAGGAGCGACGGCGCCTCGCCTGCGATCTCGGCCGTCAGAGGCTCAAGGATCCCCCGAGCTTCCGCGTAACGCCGCTCACGCATCAGAAAAAGACCGAAATCCGTCGCCAACCCCGGATGACTTGTCTTTCGGATTGCCGACCGGAAGCACTGCTCGGCGAGTTCGGCGTCTCCGGTCAGCGCCGCAAGCCGGGCGCCCAGCGCATCCAGCGTGGCGTCCGGACCCGCGCCGCACACGCGCGGGCGAAGCAACTCCAGCGCCGCATCAGGCGCGCCCTGGGCAACCGTCAATTCGACTTCAGCCGCAAGGTAATCCGCCTGCTGAGGGGCACGCTCCCGCGCCCGGTGGTACGCGGCCAGCGCCGCCACTGCATCACCTTGCTGCTCACGGGCCACGCCTTCGAGGTAGTCGAACGGGGGCGCGTCCAACCCCGCTGCTCGCGCCGCCGTGATTGTCGCCAGCGCTCCGAACACGTCGCGCGCTTCAAGCTGCGCTTGCGCCAGAAGCAGGTACGCATCCGCGAACTTCGGATCCAGCGCTAACGCCTGACCTGCGCTGCGGACCGCGTCTTCCGGTTTTCCCGCGTCGAACTGCTGCCGAGCCGCCTGATATTGAATCTTCGCCCGGACCTGGTCCCACCGGTTCGCCTCCGCGCCGGACTCCTTCCCGCCCGCGCCGCGACACCCGGACAGAACCAGCATCCCCGCCGCCGTGACCGCCGCGCATCTCCAACTCATGATGACTCCTCCTCCGGCGTTTCCGGCGCCGCATTTTCCGGCGGCGCAGGCTCGATCCCTTCCGCGCCTTTCAGTTCCGGCGAAGGAAACGGCGGAGCTGGCCGCCCGAAATAAGGTTCGTTCGTCCCGGACTCTTGCTGAAGCAGACGCCAGATGAAACTCCGGGTCGAAACATTGTCTTCATCCCACGCATGTTCACCGAGAATCTGCTCTTTGAGCTGCATCGCCGGCGCCAGACGCGAGTAATTGTGCAACGCCAGGTTCACCCACCACAGCGCTTTCTCGTTGTCGCCGCG
>BOJX01000068.1 GCA_016860685.1 Planctomycetota bacterium | reverse complement strand
GGTCGCCGGGTTGTATCCGATCGTGTACGCCGTCAGCGGCGGCGTGTTCTGAAGCGTGAACGTGCGCACCAGCGTGCCGTCCGTGCGCCGGACGACGTAAACCACGTTGTCCGCACCGCGGGCGTAGAAGACGTTGTTCGCCGAGTCGTATGCGGGGGCGCATTCAATGTGCGGCAGACCAGGGAGCGACGCGAGAATCTGCCCGCCGGTGCAGGTCAACCGCCCCTGCGCGTTCGTGTTCATGCTGCGCAGACCCCGGTTCGTCCCGCCGTCGCGGGCGCCGAGCGTCACCACTTCCAGCGCCGACGTGTTCGGATTGTAGTTCCACCCGCGCGGTTCGATCGTCAGGCTTGAGCAGTCGCGAGCGCCGGTACCCGACGAGTCGTACGAGTACGCATAACGCGTCGTTGCGTCCGGCCAGATCGAGCCGTAATACCGCTGCCGGCCTGTGTGCCACGCCACGGTCGAACCCGTGTACGTTCCCGCAAGCGTCGCCAGCGTCAGCCCGCGCGGCGCGGTTGGCGGGTTGGTGTACGTCGTGCGGTTCTCGGCGATCACGCAGTCGATGAAGACGGGGACGCCGCCGCGCACCACGACTCCACCACCCCAGATCTCCGCTTCGTTCCCACTGATGACACATCGCTCGAAGCGCGCGTTGCTGCTCAGCAGACGCACGCCGCCGCCCTCGAACGCATAAGGGTTGTCGCGGATGATGCAGTCCCGGATCGTCGGGCTCGCGCCGTTGCAGAGAATCCCCGAGCCGCCCTCCGCGTGAATGAGCGAGAAGCCCTCCAGCACCGACTCCGGACCTTCGCCGGAGTCGAACCGCGCGCCGGTCGAGGTTCCGAACTCGCAGTCGATGACCGTGACTTCCGGACCGTTGAGCGACCGGACCGTGATTTTCTTGCCGTTGAAGTCGAGATTGCCGTCGTCGGGGTAGACGCCGTCGAGCACGAGGACTGTGTCGCCGTCGCGGGCGGCATTGATGCCCAACTGGATCTCGCAGAAAGGCCGCTCGGGCGTGCCGAGTTGATTCCCGCTGCGGCAGTCGTCGTCTACGTACCAGGTGGTCTGGGCTGAAGCCGTCGCCGCCGCAAGAAGACTCAACCCCACGACGAGGATCCCCGCTGCACGATGCCGGATGTGCGTCGATCGCATGTTCCTTGCCTTCCCGTCTACGCGCGGCGAACTGCCGCATGTTCCCCCCGACCGGGACAAACCCGGCCGCACCCCTGTCCTTCAACGCGGCGCGAAGCCCGTCGTCCCGATGACTTCGCCCCAACCCGACCTGACGCCCGCCGTCACGAACCGCACAAACGCGGAAGGTTGCTTACTCGGCGCAGCTCGAACCGCCCCGCAACTTCAAGCACAATCCGGCCGTTCGGGTCGGACGGATCAAGAATCAACACCGTCTCGGCGTAGTCGCCGGCCAACCACGTCACACCCCAGTTCGGGTCTCCGCCGCCGTCATCGTCGAACGTCAGCGTCGGCGTACGCTCGATGTCCCAACCCGTGGCGTGGATCGGGTTGTAGGCGTGCCGGAAGGGATTCACGGCGTCGTTCGCGCCCACCACGATCGGCGCAGGGGTCGTCAGCACCGCGTCGAAACCGCCGGTCAGCGCGATCGTCCCGTCGAATGAGAAGTTGGCGGAACTGATCCGCGGGCTGACCTGCCCCGCGTCGAGCAGCTCGGGACATTCCGACGTGACCAGCGCGTACTCCTGCGCGTCGCGCTGATACGCGAGCACCACGTCCCGCAGAAGACGATATCCGGTTGGACTGCGATGAATGATGACTCTGAAGTCGAAGGACGAGCCCGTCGGCGTCGGGTCCGCCTCGCCCGTGGTCAAGGCGCGGACGTGCGTGACGTTGACGTTGCCCACCCAGAGCCCGTTCTGGTCGTCGCCGCGGGTTCCGAACGGGATGTAACGGACAAAACCCGCGCCGTCGGAGATCGACAGCATTCCTCCCCGGCTGTCACCGGCGCCGAGATCACGCAGGTCGTCGCCGCGCACGGCAAGGCGCAGAGTGTGCCCGGCGCCGGTTTCATCTCGCCCGGACAGATCCAGCGAAAGTCGTTCGAGAGGCTTCCAGAGCGGCGTTCCGTCCGGCTGCGTCTCGCGCCAGACGAGAGGAGCCGCTCCCGACGACGCGCCTTCGGAGGAACCCCCGACGGGCATGACCTGCGCTCGCACCGGTCCGCCGGCGAGGTTCTCAAGGACAAGCGCGTGCTGCATCGCCGCCCCGGAAAGCTCAATGCCCCTCAGCGAAGCCGAGTCGATCCGGATCGGACCGTCATAAACGGCATTGCGCTTCGACTCGACCCAGTACGCTCGCCCCGCCGCAATCCGCGACATTGCGACATCTTCGACCCGGCGCAGCGACCCGTCCGGCTTCAACTCGAAGATCGACGCGTCGGCGTGGGCCGGGGATCCGGAAAGGAACGCGGCAAAGGCGGGAGCGGCGCCAGCGTCGCGCGTCACGTGAAAACCCGCAAGGTTGAACCCCTGCCGCCACGAAGTGCGGACCGAGGTCGGAACTCCACGCAGCGTCAAGGTCGCAGCGCCAGCGGACTCAATCAGGTACGCCCGCCCGCCGCGGAGCGATCGCAAGGTGCCGATCACATGTGCAGGGTGATCCGGGGCATACCAGACCTGCCACGCCGCCGGCGTGGTGACCGGACAACCGATTTCGCCCTCGTCAGGACAATCCGCCGCAGGCCCCATCGATAGCGTGGGTTCGTTCAACCAGACGGACCGGACGGGCGCCCCGGCGAACACGGCGGATATCTCATCGGGTTCAGGATCAACTTCAAGAAATACCGCGTTCCAGCCGGGCTGAAGCGAAATCGATTGCTCAAGAATCTGCGCCTGAACCGGCGTCCCCGCGAAAAACGCAAGGGCGACCCCAGGAAACACCAGGCGGCTTCGGCGAACGATCGAACATTGATCCGACATTGTCCTGCTCCTCCGCGCCTTTCGGCGCACCGTCGGCTGACCGCCCGGCATCCGGGGCTGAAGCCCGAGCGATTCCTGACAGACCTCCGCCGTCGGCGTGTCCGACCCATCACAGGGACAAGGAACGTCGTACTTCGGCGCGCGGCACGAAACGTGCATCTCCTCTTTTCGAGCGTCAGCCGGGGTCTCCCTCTCCCCCGGCGGAGGGTTGGACATGACCTCCCTTAAGGAGAGAGTCGAAGCGCGACTGCGCGAGGACGTGTGCAAGGCGTGCGTCTTCCGGACGGCGACGGGGGAGTGCAGCCTCGAAGGCGTCCGAGACTGCCCGATCCTGACGCGCGTGGACACGATCATCGAGATCGTGCGCGGCATCGACAGTCCGGACGTTGCGCCTTACGCCCAGGCGCTGCGCGAAGCCGTGTGCGCGAACTGCGAGCATCAGCACCCGGACGGAACGTGCCGGCTGCGCGACCGTCTCGACTGCGCGTTGGACGACTACTTCACGTGGATCGTCAACATCGTGGACGAGGAGTTGGCTGCGACGGAATGACTCCCCGCGCTGGCGGCGGAACCCGGGTGCTGGACCGCGTGCGCGCGCCGCCTTACCTTGCGCCGGGGCATCACACCGGTCGGATTCCGAGCGCCCGGTCAGGATCGAGGCGCGCCCCGGGGTGAGCCGGTTTTCGCGAGGCGCACGATGTCAAAAACCTGTCCCGTGGCGCTGATCGGCCAGAAATTCATGGGCCGCGCGCACAGCAACGCTTATCTCAAAGCTGCGAAGTTCTTTGACCTTCCGCTCACACCGGTCATGCACACGATCGCCGGGCGCGATCGTGCGGAGCTGGAGGCGTTCGCCGCGCGCTGGGGGTGGGCGCGCTGCACGACGCGGTGGCGGGATCTGGCGGAGGACGCGGACATCCGGCTGGTAGACGTCGGCACGCCCAACGACGTTCATGCGGAACCGTCGATCGCGATGCTGGAGGCGGGCAAGCACGTCGCCTGCGAGAAACCCCTCGCCGGGACGCTGGCCGACGCCCGCGCGATGCGCGATGCGGCCGCGAAAGCGAAGAAGTGCCGGACGTTTGTCTGGTACAACTACCGGCGATGTCCGGCGGTGGCGCTCGCGCATCAGCTCGTGAAGGAGGGACGGCTGGGCCGCATCTATCACGTCCGCGCGACGTACCTTCAGGACTGGGGCGGACCGGAAACGCCTCTGCTGTGGCGCTTTCAGAAGAAACATGCCGGGTCCGGTGCTCACGGCGACCTCAACGCGCATCTGGTGGACATGGCGCGGTTCATCACCGGCGACGAAGTTGTCGAAGTCTGCGGGGCGCTGTCCGAGACGTTCATCAGGGAGCGGTCGGTTCCGGCGGCCGGCCCTTCGGGACAGATCGCCGCCGGGACGCGGGGCGGCGGCAGGAAGGGAAAATCCGACGTGGATGACTGTGTGCTTTTCCTGGCGCGGTTCAAGAAGGGCGCTGCGGCGTCCTTCGAGGCGACGCGGCTGGCGACCGGCAACCAGAACGCCAACTCGATCGAGCTTAACGGCGATCGCGGATCGATCCGGTTTCAATTCGAAGAGATGAACCTGCTCTGGTTCTTCGACGCGACGCGCGACCGCCGCGAGCAGGGCTGGACCCGGATCATGTGCACCGCATCCGGACACCACCCTTATGCGGGCAACTGGTGGCCGGACGCGCACGTCCTCGGGTACGAACACGGTTTCATCAACATGGTCGCGGACATGATGCGCGTGCTGGGAGGGCTGAAACCGGTCGTTCCGCTCCCGGATTTCGCCGACGCGTACGAGACGCAGCGCGTGCTGGAGGCTGCGCTGGTTGCGGCCCGGGAACGGTGCGCGGTCAAGCTCAGCGAGATCCGGTAGTCACGTGGCCCGGTTGGGGAGATATCCCGGCGTGTCATTTCCGATAATCCGGCGTTCGCCCGACGTTTCCCGACAGCCGCCCGGACAGTGCGAGCATCCCGCGCAGGAGATCGTGCGTCTAACTGGTTGAGCCGGTTGCAGGAGGATCGGGCTGGGAATGCGTCCTCCACCCGGCTGGGTTAAACTGCTGCCGCGGCGTGCGCGGAGGTTTGCTCCAAAGTGCCGACGCCGAAGCCGTGTGCAAGACTCATATTGAGAAAACACTTATGAATCCGTTTTGCAGGACTCGACCTCTCATGCGTTGGTTTCCAGCGGTGATCGCTGCGGTTTCGGCGTGGACGAGCCTTCCCGCGGCGTCGGGACAGGCGTTCGACGGTCCGCCCAAGGTGACGCCCGCGCTCGCGGCATCGGTCAAGGCGGTCGTTCCCGGACAACCCTTCGACATCGCCGTGCAGCTTTCCGTGCAATCGGGGTGGCATATTTACTGGAGCAACCCCGGCGACAGCGGGATGCCGCCCGCGGTGAAGTGGACGCTGCCCGAAGGATTTTCGGCAGGGCCGCTGAGATTCCCCGTCCCGAGCGTACATACGACCGACTTGGGCGGGATGAAGCTGGTCACGTACATCCACGAAGGCAAGCCGGTGCTGCTTTGCACGATCACCCCGCCCGCGTCCGTTGCGGGCGAGCGCGTTCGGTTCGAGGCGGCGCTGGACTGGCTGGTCTGTCAGGAAGCGTGCATTCCGGAGCGTAAGACGGTTGCGATCGAACTTGCGGTGGCGGGAAGCGGGGCGGCTGCCGAGCCGGATCATGAGGCGCTTTTCCGGCAGGCGCGGGCCGCGCTGCCGGCGACCTCAAGCTCGTACGTGACAATCCGGACGTCGGCGCCGGGGTTCGCCGCCGCGCCGGGGACGAAGTTCGACCTGCTTGTCGAGGTGGACATCAAGAAGGGGCATCACATCCAGTCCGACCGGCCGCTTCAGGCGGAGTTGATCGCCGCCCGGATGCTGCTGGACCGGACGGAAGGGCTGAAAATCGGATCGCCGCAGTTTCCCACGGCGCATGAGCGCGAGGTACCGGGGCTGGGAAAAGTCAGCGAGTTTTCCGGCGCGGTGACGATCAAGGTTCCGTGCGAAGTGCGTTCGGCGCTGACCGGACCGGTGAAGATCGGCGGGTTGTTGACGTTTCAGGCCTGCGCGGACTCGGGGCAGTGCTTTGCCCCGGAGACGGTGGCGTTTGCGTGGAACTCCTCCGGCGGTGCGGACGCGGCGGCGCCCACCGCCTCGGGCACTGGTGCCGAGACCGCATCCGGCGCGGCGAGCGCAACGGCTCCGTCGACCGGCGACGATCCGGACGCGCCTTCATTAAGCGCCTCGACGGGAGATCGCGTCGCTTCGCCGGGAACGATCGCGGACGCCGGAACAATCCGCGGGCTCTGGTTCTACCTGCTTTTCGGCTTTGCGGGAGGGATGATTCTGAACGTCATGCCCTGCGTGCTGCCGGTGATATCGATCAAGGTGCTCAGCTTTGTGCAGCAGTCCGGGGAGGACCGCGGGCGGATCTTCCGCCTCGGGCTGGCGTTCTGCGCAGGCGTGATGGTCTGGTTCTGGGCGTTCGCGGGCATCACGCTGTTCTGGACGCCTCCGCTTCAGAATCCGACGGTGGTCATCGCGCTGACGACGATCATGTTCGTGTTCGGATTGAGTCTTTTCGGCGTATTCGAGATCAACCTGCCGGGCTTCGCGTCGCAGGCGGCGGGTGCGGCGGCGGAAAAGGAGGGCTACGCCGGGGCGTTTCTGAAGGGCCTGCTGGCGACGCTGCTGGGCACGGCCTGCACGGCGCCGCTGCTGGCGACGGCGCTGGCGTGGGCGTCGACGCAACCGAAGATGAACGCCTTCGCGGTGTTCACGGCCGCGGGGCTGGGGATGGCGCTTCCTTACTTTCTTCTGTCGGCGAACCCGGCGTGGATGAAATTCCTGCCTCGCCCCGGCAACTGGATGATCACTTTCAAGCAATTGATGGGCTTCCTCCTGGTGGGGACGGCGGTCTGGCTGCTGATGACCGTGGCGGCGCAGCTCGGCGGTCCCGGGGTAGTGCAGACGGTGTCTTTTCTGACCTTCACGGCGGCGGGATGCTGGATGATCGGGCGGATTCGCCACGGGTCGCCGGTCGGGCGGCAGCTTGCGACGTGGGTCGCGGCTCTTGCCCTCGCCGGCGGCGGGGCGTGGTTCAGTTTCGCGTACATGTACAGCGGGGACGTAGAGTGGCGTCCCTACCGGAAAGGGCTGGCCGAGGAGCTGTCCGCGCAGGGGCACACGGTCCTCGTCGATTACACGGCGAGCTGGTGCTTAAGCTGCAAGTCGAACAAGGCCGTGGCGATCGAAGTGGACTCGACGGTCAAGCTGATGAACGCGCTGAACGTCGTCCCGATCATCGCGGATTACTCGAAGGAAGACGCGGACATGAAGGAAGATCTCCAGAAATTCGGCCGTCCTTCGGTCCCGCTGGTGCTGGTGTACGCGCCCGGCAAGCCGGATGCGCCCGAGGTGCTGCCGGTGATCTTTTACGGACCTGACGTCGTACAATCGGCGCTGCAGCGCGCCGGACCGTCGCAGGGGACGTCCGTCGCGGCGAACACGCGACAACCGTGACGGGGCGTTCCGTTGCAGGCGGGTGAACACGGGCGGGAGACCACGTGCGGAAGCGGATCAGCGCATTCCTGATTCTTCCGGTCTTTGCTTGCGCTGCGCAGGTCGAGCCTGACGCGGACGCCGGAGACGCGGCGCGCCCCGCGCCGCATGTTCGTCTCGGGCTTGCGGCGGATCGCTTTCGTACGCATTCGACGGATCATTTCGTCGTGTCGCACGACACCTCCCCGGAGGTTCTCCGCACGGTGCTGCACCGCCTGGACCGCGTACACGCCCTGGCGCTGGAATTCGCGCGGGCGCGCGGGATCCTGCAACCGGGGGCCGACCAGGGCGTGCTCGACGTCCTGCTTTTTGACCGCTACGAGGATTACGTGCAGTTCGCGCGGCTGCGCGGAGAGGATGCGGCGGTCACGGGCGGCTTTTTTCACTGGCGCGACAATGCGGCCGTGTTCTTCAACACGACCTCTCGTCCGGACATCGTGGAGATCACGCGCCAGATCGAGTCCGCGCGGGAGCAGCTTCTCGCGCTGCGCCGAGAGCGCGCGGGAGGCGAAGCGGTCAGCGCCCTTCAGCGGCAGCTCGGGATCTGGCAAACGCAGCGCGACGCCTTCATCGAGCAGGCGAACCGGGTGGCGCTGATGCACGAAGCGGCGCATCAATGCCTTTTCAACTTCGGCGCGCACTCGCGGTACGACGTCAACCCGACGTGGCTGGTCGAGGGGTTGGCCTGCATTTTCGAGGTTCCGCAGTCGCTTAGCGGGGGGCGGTTCACGCGCGTGAACGCGGACCGACTGGCGGACGTTCAGGCGGCGCTGGGCGTAGCGGACGGGAGCGGCGGATCGGGTCCGTCGACGGGAATCACGGGGGGGCTGGTTCCGCTGCGGGAGTTCGTCGCCCGGCGGACACTGCTGGCCGACCGGTCTCGTCCGGACATCGTGACGCTGTATGCGCAGGCGTGGGCGCTGGTGCATTATCTTCAGGCGAAGCACGGCGACGCGCTGGGCGCCTACGCCCGCTCGATCCGCGACCGCGACCCGCGGCGCCCGCTCGGACCGGAAGAGGAGATTGCGGCGTTTGAAGCGAGCTTCGGGGCCTTGGATGCGGAGTTTGAGCGGGCGTGGATCGAGTACCTGCGAACCCTCAAGGCGGGCTGACTCCCGCCCCGACCTCGACGGGAGCTTCAACCCGCACCCCGCGCGGTCAGCGCCTGATCACGCTGATGTGGGCTTTCATCGCCGGCGGGCTGGTCTGGTTCGCAACGCCTCACGGCGCGGCCCTTCTTCCGGACTCGGTGCAATACATCGCCGCGGCGCGGCGTCTTGCAAGCGGTTTCGGACTTGAAGCGCCGAACGCCCGGGGAGACTGGTCGGCGTTGACGCGGTTTCCGCCGCTGTATCCCTGTCTCCTCGCCGGCGCCGCGAGCGTGACAGGCTTGGATCCGGTCGACATCGCCCGCCCCCTGCAAGCGCTGGTCGGCATGCTCAATGTCTGGTTGGCGGCGCGACTGTTCCGGCGGACCGATGCTCCTCGGTTCGCAGCGCCTGTCGCCGCGCTTCTGACCTCGGTCGCGCCCAGCGTCCTGCGTATCAACACGCAGGCCCTTTCCGAAGGCCTGTTCCTCTCCCTCATGCTCCTGGCGATCGACCAGCTTCTGTCGTGGGGAGCGGCGCGAAGCCGTCGCACGATCCTGCTTTGCGGAGCGGTCAGCGCGGCGGCGGCGCTGACGCGCTATGCCGGCGCCTCGATCATCGCCTTTGCCGCCGTCATGATCGCCGCTGCTCCTCGCCGCGCGAACGAACCGCGCCGCGTGAACGACCTTGCGTTGTATCTTTCCGCCTCAGCAAGTCCGCTTCTTGGCTGGTTGTTGCGCAATGCGCTGGTCGCCGGCGACGCCGTCGCCCGGTCGTTCGCGGTTCATCCCCCGCGGCGGCAGGACTTCCAGCACGGTCTCTCGACGGTTACCGGGTGGCTGTCGCCGTGGGAGCTGCCCGCAGTGGTGCTTCAGCCGATGGCGCAGGCGACGCCTCTGATCCTTCTGCTTGCGGGGCTGCTGATCCTGCGCGCCCGGTCACGGAAGCGACTCTCCAGCCCGCGGGAAAGCGGAATACCACGGGCGCCGCAAACCGTCTCGACGCTGCTGGGCTTCGCCGCTGCGTACCTTGCGTTCATCGTGGTCGCCAGGACTTTCGTTGACGCGGCGGTGCCTTTTGATGAGCGGTTGCTCCTGCCGCTGCTGGTTCTACTAGGTCCGGTTGCGGCAGCCGGTGCGTGGACGACGGTCGCGCGGCGATCTGTAGCGGTCCGCGTGTTGACGCGATCAGCCGTCATCGCCTGGGGGGTGTCGCTGGGCGCCCGGTCGGCAACGTGGGCGAACGAGGTGCGCGAAACCGGTCAGGCGCTTGAAGCGGTGCGATGGCGGGATTCCGCAGCGCTCGCTTTCGTGAAAGCGCTGCCGAATGAGTGTCGGATCGTCAGCAATGCCCCGGATGCCGTGTATGTCTGGACCGGCCGACCTGCGGCGCTTCTGCCTGCCCGCACGGATCCGATCACGGAAGGAGTCAATGCGGGGATTGCGTCGGAACTGGACGCGTTGCAGCAAGGTGTCGTCGCAGGCCGCCTCACGATCGCATACCTCGATGCAGTGACGTGGCGGTGGTATCTGCCCTCGGGGCCGCAGCTTCGGGCGATCCTGGGTGACGTGGCGCCGACACACGAAGTCGGCGACGGGTGGCTTGCCGGATGCGGGGTTTCGACGGTCGGGCCTCGCGGGGCGGGGGGATCGTCGCCGGGTGGCTCTTGATTTCAGAAGTGTTTGAAATTATTATATCGTACTCTGGAGGTTGCCGCATGACCGCCACGCGCATCGGGATCCTCGACGCGGAAGCACTCTTCATCCGCCGCTGGGGGGAGATGGCCGCAGGCTGGGGCATCAGCCGCACGATGGCTGAGATTCACGCGCTGCTGTATCTGGCGCCGCGCCCGCTTTGCATGGACGACATGATGGAGCGCCTCGCCATCTCCCGCGGAAACGCCAGCATGAACCTGCGCCAGCTTGTCAACTGGGGGCTGATTCAGCGCCTGCACCAGCGCGGCGACCGGAAGGAATATTTCCAGGCCGAGACCGACGTCTGGCAGATGTTCGAGACGATTATCCGCGAGAGGAAGCGCCGCGAGATCGAGCCGATCCTGGACACGCTGGAACGCTGCCGGACGCTGGTTGCGAAAGATCGGACCGGAGCGGGGAAAACCGCCGCAGCGGCGGAATCGTATGAGCGGCGGTTTGCGGCGATCCTTGAGTTCTTCACCACAATGAACACTGCGTTCGAGGCGATGTTCCGCCTCGGTCCGCGCGGGGTCTCGGCTGCGGCGAAGTTCCTTCAGGAGCACGCGAAGAAGACATAATCCCCGAAGTCGCCGCCTCCAAATGACGCCGGGGTGCAGGTGCGACGCAGAGACAAGCGGACCGGAGTTCCACGATCCGCCGCATACCTCACCCCCAGTTCACGCCGGTGCGCAGGCGCCACTCCGCCTCCCGCGCGTCCATCAGCGACCAGTGCATCAGCGTGACGCCCACCTGAAGCGCCAGCAACACCAGCACCACCGGCGCGACGGACCGCCCGGGCGGAGCGTCTGCGGCGCGGGGCGTCGGAACGGATGCCCCCGTCGGCGATGTGAGACGGTCCCTCAACATCATCGACAGCGACACCGTCAGCAGGGCCAGGAAAGGCATCCACAACCGGGCGATCTCGTTGTTGTTGGCGAAGAAGTAGCAGTACGTCAGGCACGGCGTCGCCGCCAGCGTGGTCCAGCGGCCCGCCGCGGCTGCGACGTCCGACACTTCGGTGGAAGCGTCGGCAGCGCGGCGCAAACCTTCACCCGCCGTCATGACGCGGATCGCCGCGACTGCGAACACCCAGAACGTCGGTCCGGCAAAAAGCAGAAAGACCGGGAACCCGACGAACGTGTACCACCCCTCGCGCAAATGCACCTGAATCTGCGGATAACGCAGCGTCACCGCCACGAAGGTCCGCGGCAGGTTCCAGCCGGTCAGGGCGTACAACGCGGCGACGCTCAGCCCCGCGCCGACACAGGCGGGAAGCAGATTGACCTTGAACCACCGCCAGGCCCAACCCGAGCGCCGGGCGCAAAGCCCGGTCCCCGCCGCAAGAATCAGCGCGACCCACGCATGAACCAGCCCCAGCGTCAACCCGGCGATCAGCGCCGCTCCGCTGAGGCAAGACCACGCGGCAGACCCGCGCAGAAATCCGTGCAACGCGGGGTAAACGATCATCAGCGTGGTCAGCACCTGCGCCGGATCCTTCCCGGGGGTGAAGTTGAGCGTCGCCGGGTTCCAGGCACAGGCCGTCCCGACGATCAGCGCCGCCGCGGGCGGCAGGTAAAGCCGAGCCGTCGCGTACGCCAGCGGCCAGGAGAGCGCCCACATCAACGTCAGCACAAGACTGAAAAGCACCGCCGTCCTGAAATCCTCGGGCCACCCTTCTTCAGGCGCCTCCGCGCCACGGTTTGCAGGGTGGGGTGAAGGGTCGCTCCGGGGCGCGCCGTCAGGAGCGGCGTCCGCCCAGTTCAGAATGCGATCCGCGAAGTTCCGCCAACCCGGATAATCCAGGATCAGTCGCTGACATGCCCACGCGAGCAACGTCGCCCCTGGTGGGTTGCTCAACACGCGCGTGCCGCGCATCCGCGCCACGTCCAGCCGGAGTCGCTCGTAAAACACGGCGGACACGTACGTCCGCGGATCGCCCACCTCGTCCGCCTCCCAGATGAACGCGCCGTCATGTGACGGAGAACTCAGGTTGAACATGTGTTGCGAGACCGGCTCCGGTGGGGCGAACCACGTCCACGCCGCAAGCGCCGTCGCTCCGGTGACGCACACCCAGCGGGCAAGGGTTCCGCGGTCGTGGCGGCTGCGGTGCAGCGACCAGATCATCCCGGCGCTGATCAGCGCCGGAACACAGGCCCGCATCAGGCGCACGATCCGCCACTCCGAGTACCGGTAGATCAGATAATCCGGCTGACCCAGCGGAATCCCCGCCCACGCCAGCAGGATCAGGACGATCAGCGGCGTCAGACCGAGGACGAGGATGCGCCGGACGGTCCACGCCGGCGCGACCGGGTCGCTGTCCGTCGGCGCGCTGACGCCTCTCGGTCCGGTTCGCTTCATGTCTGCGCATTGTGCGTCTCGCGTTCCGCTCCGCAACAAGCCCCGGCGGACTTACGTCGTTCATATCTGCGACGGAAACCGGGCATTGACCTTCAGCGCTGCGCGAAGGCGACGCTCGTATTCGCGGCGCGGGATCTCGATGGCGCCGAGGCTGCGAAGGTGGGCGGTCTGAAACTGGGCGTCGAGGAGGACGTAACCGCCGGCGACGAGGCGATCCGCGAGGTTGACCAGGGCGACTTTCGACGCGTCGGTCCGCCGGTGAAACATCGACTCGCCGAAGAACGCCCCGCCCAGCGCCACGCCGTACAAACCGCCCGCGAGCGTCCCCTCGCACCACGACTCGACGCTGTGCGCGAACCCGAGGCGATGCAACTCGAGGTACGCGCTTCGGATATCCTGCGAGATCCAGGTTCCGCCCGGCCGATCGGCGCAGGCCTCGATCACCTCGCGGAACGCGGTATCCGCCCGGCATTCATAAACGCCCTTGCGGATCGTCGCGCGCAGGGATCGCGAAACCTTCAAGCCGTTGAGCGGCAGGATCGCGCGCTTCGGCGGCTGACACCAGAACACCTGCCCGTCGGCGTCTGCCATCGGAAAGATGCCGCTGGCGTAGGCGGAGAGCAGCACCTCGGGCTGAAGGTCGGGGCGAATCACGTGTCGAGGCGCCGGGGAACGACGAGTTGCTTGCGAGCGGCTTCGACGGCGCTGCGCAGCAGCATCGCGACGGTGACCGGTCCGACGCCGCCGGGGACCGGGGTGAGCACGCCCGCGACCCGCCGGACGCTGTCGTAATCCACGTCGCCGACGACGCGCGTGCGTCCCTCCGCGTCGCGCACGCGGTTGATTCCGACGTCGATGACGATCGCGCCGGGGCGTACGTGTTCAGCGCGAATCAGCCCGGGCTTGCCGACCGCGACGACCAGCAGGTCCGCGCGGCGCGTATGCTCGGCGAGATCTTTCGTGGCGATGTGACATCCGGTGACGGTCGCCATCTCATGCCCGAGGAACAGCGAGATCGGACGCCCGGCCACCGGTCCCTGTCCGACGACGACCGCGTCCAGCCCGCGCACGCTCACGCCCGCCTCCTTGAGCACCTCCATCACCGCCAGCGCCGTGCAGGGCGCCATGATCGGCGAGTCGTAGAAGAGCAGGCCGATGTTGGCCGGGTTGACGCCTTCCACGTCCTTATACGGATCAATGTAAAACTGCATCGCGTGAGTGTCGATGCCGGGCGGCAGCGGAAGGTTCAGGAGAATCCCGGTCACCGCCGGGTCGCTGTTTAACTCGCGGATGCGCTCGCGGATCGCGGATTCCGTCGCGTCCTCCGGCAACGTGTGCAGGCGGTACACGATGCCGACCTGCTCACACTGCTGACGTTGCGACCGGGCGTAGATCGCGCCGGCGGACGGGTCGCCGACCATCAGAACGTCAAGGCTCGGCTGAGCGCCTTCCGCCGTCATCCGCCGGACGGCGTCCGCCGCCTCCTCTCGAAGGCGCCGCGCGATCGACTCGCCGTTGATGATCCGTGGTTCGCTCATGAGTTCTCCGGCAGGTCCGCCGAGCGGGCCTCGCAGGCGGCCGGATCGTGCCGACCGGGATCAGGATACCGCGCTGATGTCGGCGCGGCACGGGGCGGCAAGAGTTAAGCAGACGAAGGCGGCGTCCACGGAATGTCCGGGACATTTCGCCGGACGTTGGCAAGCCGCGAGAGCGCGAAAAGCAGGTCGTTCAGTCGGTTCAGATAGGTGAGAACCTCCGCCCGGACCGGAAACAGGCGGTGCAGCTCGACGGCGCTCCGCTCGGCGCGGCGGGCGACGGTGCGGGCGGCGTGAAGCCGGGCGGCGGCCTCGGACCCGCCCGGAAGGATGAACTGCCGCAGGGGTGGCGTCTGTGCCGTCGCGTCGTCGATCCAGCGCTCCAGCAGCGTCACCTGCGCAGCGGTGACACGCGGCGTCGAGCCTGCGCCCGAGGGGTCGGCCAGCTCCGCACCGATCACGAAAAGATCCGACTGAAGGCGCTGCAGGATGCCGATCAGCTCTGCGTCATCGGCGACCGCGGCGCAGGCGACGCCGATTGCGGCGTTGGTCTCGTCCACGTCGCCGTATGCAGCCACCCGGGGATGATGCTTGTCGACGCGTTCCCCGCCGATCAACCCCGTCCGACCGTCATCGCCCGTGCGCGTATAAAGCTTCATGTCAGCCAGCGTCGGAGGCGAGCGGATCCTTCCGGTCGCTCGATCCGTGTCGGAATCGGATTCGCCGGTCAGGGACAGTCATAACCCTCTGTGTCCGTCGCCCCGCAGCCCCACGTCGCCGTCGCGTCTCCCGCGCCGGACGGGGCTCCGCGGAACTTTGCCTTGCCCTTGCCAGTGTCCCGGACCGTCCCGCTCTGGCGCTCGCCGCCGGACAGGCGCACGACGAACGTGTCTCCCGGAAGGCCGCCCGTGAGTTTGACGACCAGCTTGTTGACGCCGTTTTTCTGGCGGCAGCGCGTCGCGGATATCCGCTCCGAACCCGTGCAATCCCCGCCGCACGCGGTCGCCACCTCGTCGGCGCCGATGTCCACCGCCGCGAATACCACGCGGTCGTCCCCGTCAACGTCAGTTTCGCCGGGCAGCGGAGTGAACGCGGGGTCTCCGGCATCCACCAGCGGAGAGCAGACGCTCAGGTGATAATCATCGGCTTCCGGATCGGCGAACCCGGGATCCGTGTCCACATTTCCCGAACCCCAGTTTAGGGTTCCGTTGTTGTTGGTTACGCCGCTTTGCCCTCCCTGCACATCGCAATACCGCACATCGAGTGTCCCGCGGCGGAGGTAGATTTCGCGACCCTGGCCGGGGTTGGCGCTGTTGCCGTAAATGATCGAGCGCTCGATCGCGGCGGCGAGGCGCCCCTCGCCCGACAACATGACGCCGTCCACGTCGAACACCCCGGCGTTGTTCGTGATCGTGCAGCCGCTGATCGTCACCTCCGGGTTGCCCTCGATGTGGAGACCGCCGGTCAGCCCCCCGAACCCGTCGCGCCCGACCGCTTGATTACCGAAAATGAGGTTGTTGCGGAAAACAAGGGTAAACGGATCGTTCGGCGCCTCGTCCGACCAGATCCCCCCGCCGTTGTGATGCGCGGTGTTCGCGTAGATCCGGTTGCCGATGATGACCGCGGACGAGTTGAAAAGGCTGATGCCTCCGCCGTCCCCGGAAATGTGCAGCAGCAGGTGCTGATCCATCGCCAGGTTCCCGGTGATGACGTTGTTCTCGATCAGCGGATTGCCGCGCTCCGTGTCGATCCCGCCGCCGAACGCCGCCTCATTGTTGATGATGATGTTCCCCCGGATCGTCGGAGAGGCGTTGTTGATCGAGATGCCGCCGCCGAGGTACACCGACCCGTTGCTGAATCCGGTTCCGTTGGTGAGCGTGAAGCCTTCAAGAACGGCGTCGCGCTCCTCCCCGGTGTGAAAAATGACGGCGCTGCTGTTGAAGCCAGCGTCAATGACCGTCGTCTCGGGACCGTCGGTGCTGCGGACCGTGATGTCCTTGCCGAGGAAGTCGAGATTCTCCCGGTAGCTTCCGGGCAGGACGAGGATCGTGTCGCCGTCCGCCGCCAGGTCGATCGCGCGTTGAATCCGGCAGAAGGGGTTGCCTTGGGTACCGTCACCCTCGTCCGGACAAGTTCCGGCGTCAACGTAAAACGTATCCGCACCCGCCGCCGGCAACGACACGAGCGCCGCTGCGATGAACATCCACCCCGCCTGTTTCCTGAACATGTTGTGCTCCCTCCGACGGCGCGCGGACCACCCCCGCTCGCCGATGCCGATTCTAGGGTGCCGCAGTCGAAAAATGAACCGCCTTGCGGAATTTCATCCCCAAGGCCACCCCGCCGCGTTCCGGCGGGCCGACCGGGCGGACACGGGTGCCCCTGCGACGCCGGCCCGGTACAATCCGGTCGCTTGGGTCGGGTTGGAATCAATTAAGGAGACAGATCCCCGTGACCGCCGGATATGAGACGCTGCTGGTCGAGTCGGACGGACCCGTGTGTGTGTTGACGCTGAACCGGCCGGACAAACTGAATGCCTTCAACGACCGCATGACGCAGGAGTTGACCGACGCTTTCAAGCAGATCGAGCGGGACGCGGGCGTGCGGGCGGTCGTCCTGACCGGGGCGGGTCGCGCCTTCTGCTCGGGGCAGGATCTGGCCGACCTGGAGTCGAAGTACCGCGGCGGCGAGGCGCTGGTGCTCGGGGATCGGCTGCGCGGGGGGTACAACCCGCTGATCCGGCGGATCGTCGAACTGGACCGCCCGGTGATCGCAGCCGTCAACGGCGTGGCGGCGGGCGCCGGGTGCAGTCTGGCGCTGGCGTGCGATCTGCGCGTCGCCGCCGACAAGGCATCTTTCATCGAAGTGTTCATCAACGTCGGGCTGGTTCCCGACTCAGGGAGCAGCTTCTTTCTCCCGCGGCTGATCGGGTTCGGGCGGGCGCTGGAGATGTGCATCACCGGGGACAAGCTGTCGGCTGCCGACGCCTTGACGTTGGGGCTGGTCAGCAAAGTCGTCCCCGGCGAGGACATCCGCGCGTCGGCGCTGGAGCTTGCCCGGCGGCTGGCGGCGATGCCGACGAAGGCGATCGCGCTGACGAAGCGGTTGATGTACGCGTCCGCGACGAACACGCTGGCGGCGCAGCTCGAGGCCGAAGCCTACGCGCAGGAAACCGCGGGAAAGACGCAGGACCACCGCGAGGGCGTGATGGCGTTTCTGGACAAGCGCAAGCCGCAGTTCACGGGCGCCTGATCCGCGGGAAAAAGTCGGGGGCTCGCGCCATGCGGGGGGGCGAGCGTTGCTCCCGCGGCGAACCGGCAGGATAACATGCAGCGCCGCACGGGCGGGACGGAGGGGACATCAGGATGCGCCGAAGGATTGCAGGTCTGTTGTCGGTCATGTTCGGTTTGACGGTCCGCGCGGCCGCCGCGCAGGAGATTCCGCTCGATCAGATGATCGCGAAGGTCGAAGCCGCGCTGCCCGACAAGGCCCCGGCGGTACCGAAGCCCGGACGCCGCGTGCTGGTGTTCTCGCTGACAAAAGGCTACCGGCACTCGTCCATCCCGATCGGCGTCGAGGCGCTGCGCAGGCTCGGGCTGAGAACGGGCGCGTACGCCGCCGAGGCGAGCGAAGATCCGGCGATGCTCACGGCGTCGGGTCTGGCGCAGTTCGATGCGGTCATCATGCTGAGCACGACCGGCGAGTTGTTCGACGACCCGGCAATGAAGCAAGGCATCCTTGATTACGTGCGCTCGGGGAAAGGCTGGGTCGGGATTCACGCCGCGACGGATTGCTTTTATGCGTGGCCTGAATACGGCGAGATGATCGGCGGGTACTTCGACGGCCACCCGTGGCACGAGTCGGTGACGTTGAAGCTCGACGACGCGCAACACCCGGTCTGCGCCGCATTCGAAGGCAAGTCCTTCTCGATCGTGGACGAGATTTACCAGTTCCGGCATCCGTATTCGCGGGCGAGACTGCGGGTGCTGACCCGCCTGGACACGGCGAAGACTGACATGAAGAAGGACGGCATCCACCGCGCGGACGGAGACTTCGCGGTAAGCTGGGTGCGCTCGTTCGGGAAGGGGCGGGTATTCAACTGCTCGCTGGGACACCGGGAGGAAGTGTTCTGGAACCCCACCGTGCTGAAGCACTACTTGGCGGGGATTCAATATGCCCTCGGCGATCTGGCGGCGGACGCCGCGCCGAGTCTGGCGCTTACACCCGGCTGGACGCGCCTCTTCAACGGCGCGGATCTGTCGGGGTGGAAGGGTCTCGTGGCCGACCCGCCGGCTCGGGCGAAGATGACGACCGAAGA
>BOJX01000067.1 GCA_016860685.1 Planctomycetota bacterium | reverse complement strand
AGAATTACGGGATTCCCGCGGTGCAGGTGAAGCGCGAGGTCGCGGAGGCGCTGCTCAAGGCCGCGGGGATGGAGCCGCTCGCTGAGGTGCAGCGCAAGCTCGACGGCGGGCTGACCCGGTCGCAGGCAATGCCGGGCGTCAGCGCGAGCGGACAGATCGCCTTCGAGGGAACGTCCGCGCGAAACGTCCTGGGCGTTCTTCCGGGAACGGGACCGAACGCCGACGAGTACATCGTCATCGGCGCGCATTACGACCACATCGGGGATTCGCGCGGGGCGATCAACAACGGCGCGGATGACAACGCCTCGGGGACGGCCGGCGTGATTGAGGTCGCGCGGGCGATGGCGCTGACGCCGAACCGCAACCGCAGCCTGCTTTTCATGGGTTTCACGGCAGAGGAGCGCGGCCTGCTCGGCAGCGCGCATTTCTGCGCCCACCCGACGGTTCCGGTGGAGAAGATCGCCGCGATGCTCAACATGGACATGATCGGTCGGTTGTCCGATGACTCGGCCAACGATCAGAACCACCTGTATATTCAGGGCCTGGGCACAGGGGACATCTTCAAAGACCTGGTCGCGCGGCAGTCGAAGGCGTGCGGCTTCATGCAGTTCAACCCGGACGACAGCGCCCGCGGTCCGAGCGATCACGCGTCGTTCAACAACGTCGGCGTTCCGTCGTTGTTCTTCTTCACCGGTCTTCACGAGGATTATCACGCGCCCGGCGATGACACGCCGAAGATCAACGTGGACGGCGGAGCGCGGATCGCCAGGCTGGTGTACGAAATCGGTCTGGAGCTGGCCAACGCGGACAAGCGGCCCGTCTTCGCCCGCGTGGACACGCCCGCCGACATCCGCCGCGGCTCGGTCGGCAGCCGAACCGGAACGCGCGGTCCGCGCCTCGGCATCATGCCCGGCGCCGATGACGGCAAGAAGGGTTACCCCGTCGCACGTGTCCTGGCGGGGATGCCGGCGGAGAAGGCCGGGATGAAGGAGGGGGATCGCATCCTTCGGATCGGCGACGCCGAGGTCAACGGACAGCAGGATCTCGTCCGCGCCATCGAGGGCAAGCGCGCGGGCGACGAGCTGGAAGTGCGCATTCTCCGGGGAACCGAGGAGATGACCCTGCGGATCATTCTCGCGCCGCCTCCCGCGCCGTCCACTTGAGGCGCGGCGTGAATGCCCTCGGGCAAGGCATCCGCTCATGCGAAACCTGAAGCCGCGAGGCTGGCGTGGGGAACTCGCGGACGTCCGCGCGGACGGGAGAAGCCCGCGCCTCGCTGAGCGCTTCATCCTCGCAGCCCGTTGAAAAGGGGTGCGCCTCCCTCCGGGAGGCGAATTTCATCGGGAAAAACCGGCGTCACAAAGACCGATCCCGGTTCTTCAACGGGCCGCTAGAGTTCACGGACGTGCCACCCGCCGTCAACGTGAAAGACCTGCCCGGTGCTGAAGGGATAATCCTGACGGGCAATCGCGGCGACGGCGCGTCCGACCTCCTCGGGCGTCCCCCAGCGGTTGATCGGCGTCAGCCCGGCGGCGAGCTTTTTATTGTAGAACTCCCGCGTCGACTCCGCGGAGGTCATGTCCGTCTGAATAAGCCCGGGACAGACCTCGTACACGTAGATGCCCAGCGGCGCAAGACGCACCGCGAAGAGTTTTGTCATCATGCTCACGCCGGCCTTGCTGAGGCAGTATTCGCCGTAGTTGGCCGCCGCGGTGTAGGAGCGGATCGACGAGACGTTGACGATCGCCGCCCAGTCGATCAGGCCCTGCTCGCGAAGCTGCACCATCTCGTTGGCGACGCGCTGGGTGAGGAAATACGGGGCCTTGAGGTTCGCCTTCATCACGCGGTCAAAGCTGTCCTCCGGCGTGGACAGAATGTCGTAACGCGACTCCGGCGCGACCCCCGCGTTGTTGACCAGCAGGTCGATCCGCCCGAACCGCTCCATCACGAACTCGACGATGAGGTCGCGGTGGCTGCGCGTCGTGACATCTCCCTGACACAGTTCGACCGCCGGAGATCCGCAGCGCTCGCATTCGGCCCGGGCTTCCTCCGCGGCGGTGAAGTCCTTGCGGAAGTTGATGACCACGGCGTACCCCAGCCGCGCCAGCTCGATGCAGACGCCGCGCCCGATGCCTCGGGAACCGCCGGTGACCAAGGCGACTCTCGAATCCTGCACGTCTCCCTCCGGTTCTGATGCGTGTCGCGAGGTCGTGCCGCGTCCCTCGCGGCGTAGGATTGCGGCCGGCGCCTCCGCGCCGACTGCGGCGGTCGCACGGGCGTCACATGTTCTGGGCGGCCATCGTCTCAAGCTGCGCGCGTCGCGCGGCCTTGCGCGTCTTGCGGCGCCGGCGCTCGGAGGGCTTCTCGTAGTAACTGTTCCGCTTGATCTCGCGAACCAGACCCTCGCGCTGGCAGAGGCGCTTGAACCGCTTCAATACCTGGTGAATCGTCTCATTCCCGCGCGGCTTGATCTTGATCACGCATTGCTCCTTCGCACATTCGTCGTCATGTTCCGCTCCCTCAGCGATAAACGTCCACCCGCTCCGGCTGACCTCTCTCGGACAAAGCCCGATCCCCCCAAGAGGGGGGCGCGATTATATTCATGCTTCCGGATCACGCCAGCCCGATCGGGCTGCAATACCCGGCCCTCGCATAAATCTCTCATCGGACAAGCTCCGCGCATATCGCAAGAGGCGCAGAGGCCGGAAAAATCATAATATATTGTCGTTAAATGTGTTGCGATCGTCCGATGGGGCTTTCGGAGAGGCTGAACCTTCTCCTGTCGCCGCTGCGGACAGGGCGAAAAGACGTGTGAGGCTCTCAAACATGACGTCGAAAAGCTCCCGGTCGGCGGCGGCCTTGACCTCCACCATCCGGCCTCGTCGGAACGTCGCCGTGACGCACCCGTGATGCACCGTCAGGCGTCCGCCCAGGGCGTCGGCGTCCTCGACGTAGTACCACGGCAGCCCCTGCCGCCGGGCATACTCAAGCACCGCAGCGTCGCGCTCGTGAATCATCATTGTCCGAGGCTCCGGGAGCGGACCGATGTTCGCGGATTCAGACGGCCTGGCGGTTGTGAGATTGCCGCAGGCGAAGTCTTAACGCTTCAAGCACCTGCCGATGAAGCTGACAAACTCGAGACTCGGACCGTCCCAGGACTCGTCCGATCTCCACCATCGTCATATCTTCGTAGTAGTAGAGAACCAGAACCTGCCGCTCGATCGCCGACAACCCGCGGCACAGAAACTCCCGCACCCACTGACGCTCGACGGATTCACTGGGAGCATGATCGACCGGATGCGCCACATCCCACCGCGGCCTCTCTTCCTCGGAACCCGCCAGTTCGCCGTACCCACGTTGATCCATCGAAACGCGCTCGTGGGCGCGCTTCCGGGCGGAAAGCCGAGCGAACTCCAGCCGGGTCAACCCCAGCCTCGCCGCCAGTTCCTCGTCTTGCGCGGGGCGGCCCTCCTCGCAACTGATCTGCGTCCACGCAGATCGACGCCGGCGCTCGAAGCATCGTAACATCCGCGGCTGCGTGTCCTCGCTGCGCCACCAGTCCAGGATCGCCCCGCGAATGCGATGCGCCGCGTAGGTCTCAAAGCGCGTCTGAAACGCCGGTTCATACGTCATCACCGCCGCGAGCAATCCCTCGCCCGCGGCACACAGCACGTCGTCGGGGTCGAACCTCGCGGTGCATCGTTTCCGGAACTGGGACGCCTGGCGGCGGGCAAGAGGGTAATAATGCTGAACCAGCGCGTTGCGGTGTGCGGTGGACCGGTCCTGAAGGAAGGCGTTCCAGAGTCCGGCGGCGTCGGGGGACGCAAAACCATCGCCGGTTGAGGGGGGGAGCGGGAAACGTCGAGTTTCACGGCACGACGCGAAGAGCGAGGGGGTCGTCAAGGTATTTCGTCGTTCACACGATCGACTACCTCGGAAACCGTGTCCTCGTCCGTCTTCTCAGCATTCGCGAAGCGCTCCTGCCTCCTCGTTCGGCGTCCGTGCCGGCTCGAATGTCCCCTGATCCCCAACCGGCGATAACGTCTGCGTCACATCCTCCATCGTCGGCCTCCTTGCACGACATTCCTCCGGCGGATCGCGGCGGCGCTTGCGCCCCCTTCGGGACGCAGACACCGGCGATCAGACGGATCCTGCTCGTGATTCCGGCTTTGTCCGGTGATCTGATCCCGTCGCAACGTCCGTCAAGGACGAACGACAACTCTCGCCCGCGAACTCGCGGACTCCTGGATCACCCGACGATTTCTGGTGTGAACGCGAAACCCAACCCCCCTGCTCTTCGCCCGTTAATCTACCACATTTCACAGACCATTTCCATAGGGAAACTTCCGCAAAATAAAAAGATACGCGAATTATGAATGAATCATTATCCGGTGCCAACTGATAGGCAGACGCCCCCCGACGAACCACAATATGTAGGGCGTCTCACAAGGACGAGAATTCGCATTTCACCTCGACAGACGAGAAACCGGGCGGTTTTCCACCCCCGACAGCCGCCGTCCGCCGCACGACGGGGCGTCCCATCGCGGTCCGCGCGGCCCGTTCCTCGGAGCGCGATGCTGGGAAAGTGACAAGAACGTGACACTTCACGCCGCAGCGCCCGTTCCGGGAGGGATTTCATCCGCGGCAACGCCGGCCGACTCAAACCTCGAGCTGAAGGAACTCGATCATGAACTGATCGTACGTGTCCTGATGCTGACGGCTCGCCAGTTGCAGACCCATCTCGTTGATCACTTTCGTGCCCATCGGGATCCACTCCCGCCAGCAGGTCAGACACACATGATCGAGAATCTTCTGCCCCAGCGGACCCTTGAAGGGCGGACGATCCATCTTTCCGCTCGGGCGACCGCAGCGCGAGCATGAGAACCCGGTCACGGCCGCGCCCTCGCTGCCCGTCGGAGAAACCGGTCGCGCCTTCTCCTCGCGGAACGCCGGCACGACTGCACCGGCCTCGCGCAGCAGCGCCGCCATCGCGTCGCGCGGTTTGCGATCCCCGCGCTCATCCGCCACGTGGACGCCGCGCGTCAGCACCTCGACGGCCATGTCCCTCTGTCCCGCACGCAGCAGCGACGTCCCCAGCATTTCGTAAGCCTTCGACAGCGTCGGGTTCAGATCCAGCGCCCGCTTCAGCGACGTCGCGGCTTCGACGAACCGCCCCGCCTCAAGATACGCTTTGCCCAGGCTCATGTGCCCCAGCTCGTTGTTCGGATCGTCGTTGGCCATCTTCTCGAATTGTCGGATGCGTTCGTCGCTCATCAGGTCACCCTGCCTTACTGAAATGAAAAGCCTGCAAAATCGTCCCTGTCGTTCTTTGCGCCGCCGGGACGGCGTTCTCCGCGGCCGTGGATGCGCTAAGGGCGCACATGAACTACGGATCCGCTGGCGAAACGGCACGCCGGCGACGCCAGGACGTAGATCACGTCCGCCACATCCGACGGCGACAGCGTCTGCTCCCTCGGGTAGTTCGGAAAGGCGTCGCGCAGCATCTTCGTCTCCACCGCGCCCGGCGCGACGCTGAACACCCGGATTCCCGCCGCACGCCCTTCCCCGGCGAGCGACCGCGACCACGCATTCACCCACGCCTTCGACGCGCCGTAAGCCGAAAACCCGGGAAACGGGTCGTCCGCCGCCACCGAGGAGACATTCACGATGACGCCGCCTTCACGGCACAACTCCGCCCATGCCGCCCGGCACGCATGATACACGCCGCGCACGTTCACCGCGAGGATCGTGTCGAAAACCGCGGAATCAAGACGCTCCATCGGCGCCAGCGGCGCTACCCCCGCCGCATTGACCAGCACCTCCACTCGCCCAAGGCGCTCATCGTGTATTCGCGCGATCACCCCGTCCATGTCGTCCCGTTCCGTCACGTCCGCCTCGATCGGACGACAGTTCCCCCCCGCAGCGCGAACCTGCCGCGCCGTCTCCTCCAGCTCCACGGAGGTCCGCGCCACCGGAACCACGCAGATCCCGGCGCCCGCGAAACGCACGCAGACCGCCCTCCCGATACCCCGTCCCCCGCCCGTCACGATCACCACGCGATCCGCCATCTTCAGGCCTCCTGACGCCCCGCATCATTCTAGTGACGCCTCCAACGTGCGGGCGAACGCCGGCGCAGCGCCCGACGTTGACCCTCCCGACCGATCGACTACGCTGAAACCCCGGGGAACATAAATGCTGCCGCGGACGACGGACACCACCGGGAGGCGCCACATCGCACTGGGTTTGCGACGCTGGGCGATAGCGCCAGGTCTCGCGGGGATGCTTGCTTCCTGTGCGGCTCCGAAGAATGAACTGTTTGTCGTCGATCATCTGCCGTCGGGCGTTGCTGAACGTTACCGTGAAACCTTCAACGAAGCGTGCTTCGACGTCGACGCGGAGGGCAACGTGAATGTCGTCCTGCGGCAGGAGCAGCCGTTCCCTGACGATCCAGGTCGGACGCTGCTCCAAATCGTTCATGTCCGCAGTTTCTGGAAGCCGATCCCCGGCGTGACTGTCGCCCACGACCGTCAGATCAACGCCGTGGTCCGTTATGCGGTGTACGACGGGCGGTCGGGAGCCTGCTTTGAAGGGGCGGGGTCCGCCTTTTTCCGCGACAAGCGCGACGGACGGACGCTCGTGGGGGAACTCGGGCTGGTGTGCCTGTCGCCCAAGGCGCGCCTCAACGAAGGCCGGGCGATCTTCGAACGAGCGGAGCTTTCGGGGCGGTTCACGGCGCTCCGCGATCCGAGGCGCGTGACGCGCTGGCGTAACGAGCTGGAAGGCTGGTTCGCTCTGGACGACCGCAACGCGCTCTCGCTGGCCGCGCCATGATCTACCTCGATTACAATGCATCGACGCCGCTGGATCCCCGCGCCCGCGAGGCGATGCTCCCCTACCTCAATGAGTGGTTCGGCAACCCTTCCGCGCCGCATGCGCTCGGGCGAACAATGCGCGCCGGGATCGACCGCGCCCGCCGTCAGGTCGCCGCGCTCCTGAACGCCTCGCCGGAGGAAATTGTCTTCACCTCCGGCGGAACCGAATCCAACAACACGGTCATCCGGGGTCTGGCGCAGAAACACGGCGATCACAGACGCCACCTCGTGACCTCCGCCGTCGAACATCCGGCCGTGCTCAAACCGTGCGCCGCACTTCGGGCGCAGGGGTTCGAGGTGACGGAAGTTCCGGTGGACTCGACCGGACGCGTCGACCCGGAGGACATCCGCCGCGCGCTGCGTGACGACACGCTGCTGGTCACGATCATGCACGCCAACAACGAGGTGGGCACGATCCAGCCGGTCGCCGAGATCGCCGGAATCACCCGGGTGCGCGGGGTGTTCCTGCACACCGACGCGGCCCAGTCCGCCGGCAAGATCCCGACGGATGTGCAGGCGCTGGGCGTCGATTTCCTCTCGATCGCCGGACACAAACTTTATGCGCCCCAGGGGGTCGGCGCGTTGTACATCCGCAAGGGGTGCGAGTTGGATCCGCTCCTGCTGGGCGCGGGTCACGAGTCTGGCCGCCGCGCGGGCACGGAAGCTGTCCCGCTCATCGTCGCCCTCGGCGTGGCGTGCGAAGTGGCCCGGCCGCTGCTGGGCGACCCCGCGACGCCCGCGTTGCGCGACGAACTGCACGAGGGGCTGCGTCGCGCGTTCAAGGGCGAACTGATCTTCCACGGCTGCCGCGAACACCGCCTGCCCAACACGCTCAACGTCGGCTTCCGCGGCTGCCTGAGCGGAGAACTGCTTGAGCGCATGCCCGGGGTCTGCGTGACGGCGGCGGCGGCCTGTCACGCAGGGTCATCCGCGATTTCGCCGGTCCTCGCGGCGATGAAGGTCGATCCGGACAGCGCGCGAGGCGCGATCCGCTTCAGCCTGGGACGGCTGACCACGCCGCAGGAGATTCGCGCCGCCGTCCACCTCGTCGCCGAAGCCGCCAATGCCTGTCATTCAGCGGCGACGCGAACGCCGTAGACGGGGAATTCGTCTTCCGTCCGCAGGTTCGCCGGCAGCGCCGACGCCGCGGATTCCTCCACGCGGATCCGGTACGAGAATGTCCCCTCCATCTGATCCCCGTCGTGGGTTCCGACGGCGGTTGCCCGTCCGGTCGCCACCCGGACGCCCGCAAACGTCACGATCGCCCGCGCCTCGTACGCGAATCCGGATTCGTTTTCGACCCCGTAAGTCGCGGCGCGGTACGAAAGCCCGTCCACCTCGGTCGCATGAACCGCGCCGTCCGCGAGGATCGTGTCGCCGAAGACTTCCGCGCCGATGACGTTGTTCTCAATCACCGAGTCCAAGGCGCCGTCCTCGACAAACACAAACTCCCCGATGTACCGGCCCGTTTCGGCGTTAAAGAGTTGCCACCGCGAGTTCTCCAGCGTCGCCGCGCCGCCCCCGCGCACCGCCTTGTGCGTCGTCTCGTCCGGAAGCGTCAGGTCCAGCGACTCCGGCAGCGCGTTCCCGAAGTTCCCGCACCCGCCGACGCCGAGAAACAAGCAACCTGCGACGCCCAGACCCAGCATAAAACGCATCAGGTGTTCCCTCCACGGGTTCAAGGATGACAACTGAACTCGACCGCCCTTCACCCCTCGCCGGTCGCGCACACCGCGACGCTCGACCGGACTACGATGAATGACCTTTAATAATCGGACGACGCGAGTGTCCCGAAATTCAATCTTCAGTTATCGGCCCTTAATGATGCCAACTTCATGATCTTTGTTTTATTTTAAAAAACGAAATAAATATGCTTGACAGTAGCTAATTTTATAATAAAAGAATCAAGCGATCGCCTAAAGACGGCATATATTGTGTTTAAAGGAGCAAACGATGACGTCAGCATCACCTTTGCGGGACTTTCTGGAGATCCCCTACGACCAGCTCGAGGAGATGAACGTCCAGGCCAAGACCGCCCGCATCCAGCGCACTGATCCCAAGGCGCTGGAGGAAGAGCGCGTCAGATACCTCAGCGGCGAACGCCGAATCAAGGCCGTCACGGTTTGTTTCTCGGACCTTGAAGGCCGACTGCACATGCTCGACTACGACAAAAAGTTCCTCCTCAAATCCGGGGGACACCTGACCTTCGATGGATCCTCGGTCAGGGGCTTTACCGAGCAGGCCGAGTCCGACCTGATGCTCGTCCTCGACTGGACGTCGTTCTACTGGTTGCCGGCCGACATCTTCGGGCCGGGGAAGGTGATCGTGTTCGGATTCGTCCACGACAAGGACGGCGCACCGTTTCACGCGGATTTCCGCTCGACGCTCAAACGCTACACCGACGATCTGTACAAGAAAGACCGGACGGTCGCGCACGTCTCCGCCGAGATCGAAGGCTTCCTCTTCAAGGGGCTGGACGCCGAGCGCCACTACTACAAGGCCGGGCAGTTCGAGTTCCTCTCCACCGGCGGGTACTATCACTCCCTCCCGCAGGATCCGCTCCGTCAGTTCATCGACCGCGCCGCCGAGGCGCAGCGCGCCTTGGGCTTCAACAACGAGAAGGATCACCCGGAGGTCGCCCCGTCGCAGTTTGAGATGAACTTCGGCTACGCGGAGGCGATGATCGCCGCGGATCAGATGCTGTTGTACAAGCTGATCTGCCGCCAGGTCGCCAACCAGCTCGGCGTGACCGCGAGCTTCCTCCCGAAACCGGTGGTGGGCATCAACGGCAACGGCATGCACACCAACATCTCGTTCTCGCGCGACGGGCGGAATCTTTTCTACGATCCGCGTGGCGAGCACGGACTGTCGCCGATGGCGTGGGACGTCGTGGACCGCATCCTCAATAACGGAACCGACATCTGCCTGGTGCTCAACTCGAGCGTCAACGCCTACCGCCGTCTCGATCCGCACTTTGAGGCGCCGAACCAGATCAAGGCCTCGGCGGTTAACCGCGGCGCGATGATCCGCGTCCCGCTGGCGAACGAACGCTCGGCGCGGATCGAAGTCCGCTCCGTCGGCCCGGACGCCAATCCGTACATGCTCATTTACACCCTGCTGAAGACCGGCCTGGAGGGACCGCCCTCCGACCCCGCGGACGCGGAGGGCAAGCGCACGCGCACGCGCTTCCTCCCCGGCAACATTCACGACGCCATCCGCGTGTTCAAGGGCAGCAAGTTCATGACCGACCTGTTCGGCGAGCGCACCGCGGGCAAATTCGTGGACCTCAAGCAGGCCGCCGCCGACCGCTGCCCGAAGGAACTGGGCAACCTCATCAAACGCGAGGAAGTCATGTTCCATCACGAGGTCACGAACCAGTTCCTGTGGAGCATGTTCTAAAATTCCACGCCGGCTCAGAACCGAGCGGCGCCCGAAAGGAAACGTGCCTTCCGGGTTTTGCAAGCGGGATTTGAAACCGCGCGTGATTCATTTGTAAGAAGTTTCCCACCGCCTTGCCGCGAGGCTTGCTTCGTCGGTAGGATGCCCGCGCCTGCTTGGGGCCGGCGGCGTTTGGATGTTGGATCAGGATCCTCTCGGGAATCTTAGGGAGAACTCTCATGCAGCGTACGATTTGTGTCTCCACGGTTATGCTCGCGATCGCGGCGCTGGCCGCGCCGATCGCCGTTCAGGCGGATCAGCGCGTCCTGATCGCCCGCAATGATCCGAATTCACCCAACTTCTTCTCCGTCGAGTTTCCGCCGGAGTTCGGCGGCGTCACCACCGCGGACATCGTCAGCACGCACTTCGCCTTCGCCGTCGATGAAACCGGCGAAACCGCGTCGATCCTCGCCTGGTATCAGCACGTCAACCCGCTGATCATCGGCGGACAGAGCACCGGCGATATCACCGTCGCCCTCGACGGCGACTCACACGGCGCTTACAGCGAGAAACTCAGCGGCGGCGAGACGCTCGAAGGCCGCTTCCGCACCGAGGAGACCTACGCCGTCCACTTCACCGGCGACCTCAGCCAGTTCGGCATCGAGTCGCCCTTCGTCCTGCCCGGCGTCTCGACGGGATTTGTCAAGTACAACGAGGACGGCCGCAGCGGACGGGTCAGCATGAACTGGAGCGGCGAAGGCAGCCTCGGCGGCATCCCCTTCACCTACATCTGCGCCGTGAACGCCTTGTTCGAAACGGCTTCGGATTCGTGCGAGGGCGTCCGCAATGTCCGCGCGTCGTGCGACGAGAACGGTTCGTTGCGCGTCGTGGTCAAGATGACGGACGCCAGCCGCGACGGCGACATCCTGATCCTCGAAGTGAACGATGGCGTATACGGCACCGACCCGATCCCGGTCGTCGTCCGCGGCAACCGCGCCAAACTTCGCCTTCAGGGACGCGCCGGCGAGCAGACCGTGACCGTCTCCAGCGGCGGCGGCTCGTGCGGCGACCCCGTCGCCTCGCAGTGTCCGTGACGGTGACGCAAGAGGCTTGAAACCAGCAAGGGGCGCGGGCGGACGGCCCGCGCCCTTTCCGTTGCGCCGCCGATCACCTCGGCAACTCGTAAAGGTCCACATACGGGCGCTCGTCGCCGGGCAGGCGGAACGACTCCGCGTGAACCAGCCCGGCCTGCACGAGCCGCGCGAGAAGCTCGGGCGTCACGTCCGGATCGAACCCGTAGCGGCTCCGGCGAAGACGGGTGATCTCCCGCCAATGCACGAGAACGTGCGTCCACCCTTTGCGGCGCAGTGCGTTCAGCGCCTCTGAATCCGACTTCGTTTCGCGGACGGCGCGTCCGAGCCTGTTTTCGTTGAAGACGACATCGTAGTCCGCGCAGCGGAAATACATCCCGCGCGCTTCGCCGACGAGGAGCACCGACGCCGAGTCGGGCAGCGCGTTGACGCGGCCGACGTACTCGAACCCCGGCACCGTCCCTTCCGCGAACCACGCCGCTCGCGCTCCGCCGCCCCCTGGTGCGAACTCGCGCCGCCCGAGATCAAAGAGAAAAACCGCATTGAAAAGACACGACCCCGCCAGAAAGGCGATGACGCCGAACCCCGCCAGCCTGCCCGCTTTCACGTCCGAAACCGCCGACGCCGCCAACCCCGCCAGCGGAATCAAAAACACCACCGCGAACCGCGCATACAAGTGCGTCGCCCCCCCCCAGACCGCAAGCTGCATCAGCAACACCAGCCCCAGCCCCAGGGCATGTATACGTCCCGCCTCGCGCCGCCGCGTCCAGCCGCGCCAAAGCCCCAGTCCGGCGAGAATCCACGCTCCCGGCCCGATCCGCTGGTCGGGATCCAGCAGGACGCGCCGCACGAACATCCCCGCCCTCGCCAGGACCGCCCGCTCTTCCGGCGCCGGCGCATGACCTGTGTCCCAGCGCCGCTGACTGTCCGCGGTCCAACCCGGCGGGTACGCCTCGAAGATCGCGTTCGCCAGCGGGAACACCGGGTTCCCGGTCATGACCGCGTTTTTGATCAACCACGGTGAGAACGTTGCGCCCGCCACGCCGAAGTACAAAGCGCAACGCCGCATACGAAGTCCCCACGACGAATTCGGCGCCAGCAGGATCAGCGTCGCCAGCGGAACCAGGATCATCGGCACGCCGGGGTACTTGCACCCGCACGCCAGCCCCGCGAACGCACCGCCGCCGATCACCAACGCTCGCCCCTCGTTCCCCGCCTCGCTCACCTCCGCACATCGCCGCGCCCGCAGCAGGCACGCCAGCGCCAGAAACCCGAAGAAAAGCAATCCGTTCTCGACGTACGCCAGTCCGCAGAAGTACGCCAGCCAGCCCGCCGACGCCGTCACCACGCCGCACCCCGCGCCTCCGCCGCTTCCGAACTCCCGCCCCGCCAGCCACGCCGCCCCGACCGTCAACACCGCAAGCAGAAGGTGTACATAAGGTGCCAGCTCCGCGGCCCTTAAAACGTCGGCGCGGAGCACGAACCCGAGCAGGTAGAGCATCTCCACATTCGCCGGGAAGTTCGCGTACACGTTGTGCGGCGCATACGCGATCCGCCCGGATTCCGCGTACTCCCTCGGCATCTGAAGGTGATACTCGAGCGCGTCGTACCCCCAGCCCTCCTCGCTCCACAGAAAACCCGGCGCGTGCGCTGCCGCCACGATCGCGGCGACCGCAAAAGGCGTTACAAGCAACCAGACCCACGATCCCCGGTGGTCACGCTTGTCCCCCGGAGACGCTCCGGTCTGACCCGATGCGGTCGCGCGATCCCTGAGCGTCCGACGAACCGCGACGATCCCCGCCAGCGCCATCCCGGAAAGGAGCGCCGCCCACAACGCCCGATGCAGCAACCCCGCCGCCCCCAGACCCAGCGTCAGCAGGCAGACGCTTCCGATCCCCAACCCGAACGCCGGAAGCAGGATCCAGGACATCTCGTTCCGCGCCCGCATGCGCCGCGGAATCAGGCAAACACCGAACAACCCCGCAGCACCGACGACGCCCAGCGCCGCCGGCAGGTGCTCCATCAGGGAAAGCAACGCCCCAGGATACACGACCCCCGTCACGGTCATGATGATGGCGCAGAAGAGGAACACGCGACCGGAATAACCGGACGCCCACGACATCAGCCGCGATCGTTCAGCGTCCGATCGTAGGTCATCGTGGGTCATACTCGCGAAGGTTGGTTCTGAGAGGGCGCGGCCGGTCGCAAACCGGCGACCGGTGGCACGGCGGGATCAAAAGACCTCCACACTCCCTCCGCATCGAGAATCTCGCACGGACGGAACGCCGCTTTGTACGTCATCTTCGCAGACCCGGCGACATAATACCCGAGGTAGTAATACGCCAGCCCCACCCGTCGGCAATGCTCGATTTCCCACAGCGCTGTGAACGTCCCTGGACTGCGCCGGGCATGCCCCGGATCGAAGAAAACATACACGCTGCTCAAACCGGACGGCACGCGGTCCGCAAGGCTGACCGCTACGAGATTCGATCCCACCCGGTACTGAATCTCCACCGTGTCCGTCGGCGAATCATAAAGAAACGCGATGAACGCCTCCGGTCCGTCGCTCATGCGCCCGTCGTGCTGGTGCGCAAGATATCGCTCATAAAGCGCGTACGCCTCCCGCGTCGGCTGCGGTGGACGGACATCCACCTTTACGTCCGCGTTCCGACGCAATACCCGGCGCTGCGACCGGCTCGGCAGAAACGTCGCCGTCGGCACACGCAGCGACCGGCAGGCCTGACATCCGGGACAGTGCGGACGGTAGATCAAGCGCCCCGACCGCCGATGATTCAGACTCAGCAGCTGATCGTACGCCGAAGGCAGCAGCGTCAGCTCCGGTGCAAGCTGCTGCCCAACCAGGCGGGACGCCCGATCGGGAAGGTAAGGACACGGAGCCCACCCTCCGGGAGGGTCCGCTTCGACGCAGCCGGGATGCGGGATCGATTCCTCCCCCTGTTGCGCCATCGCAGGACACTCCGACCTCGACGACCCTTCCACAATGACCGCCGCGCCGCGATTCCTCAACGATCGCCGCGCGCGTCCCGGTACTCCTCCAGCCACGCCATCTGGACCGCCTCAAGTTTCGCCTCATTCGACGCCTTCGGGTCGTCCGCGAACCCCTCGATTTCGAGCACCCACTGATGCAGGTCGGTGAAGCGCACCGTCAGCGGATCCACGTCGGGAAAGCGCTCTTGAAGCGCCAGCGCCAGATCCTCCGAATCCGTCCACTTCAACCCTCGCGCCATGACCTGGTGTCCCCGGTTGCAGATTCGTTGCATCAATACGGATCACGGACCTCCGGTCCGAACGTATTCAGCAGAACGCCTCGCTCCAGTTCAAAGGGAAAAACGTACAACTCACACTCAAGCTCCCCTCGAACGGCGCCGCGGACGCCCGCCGTCAATGCCCCTCGGAAACAAGGTTCCGGTTCCACTCCGGAATCTCCACGATCACGTCCATGCTTCCGTCCGGGACGGTCTGACACGACAGCCGGCTGTTCGCCTTCAATCCCGGGGCGTTGTCAAGCTGATCCAGCTCCGCGTCCTGCGCCTCGTTCGTGGATTCCAGCCCCTCGCGCACGATGCAGTGACACGTCGAGCACGCGCAGACGCCGCCGCAGGCGTGGTCGATCTCAATCCCGCTGCCCAGCGCAATGTCCAGAAGGCTCCCGGGAAGTCCGTTGTGCTCATACGGAATTTTCGCCGGATCGACCTCGACGACCACGTTCATCGGCAGGAAGGTGATCTTGTACTTCTTCGTCGGAAGTCGAACCTCGGGTTCCCTGATGTAAGGATTCACGCCGCCCATGCCTCATGCTCCAGATACCGGTCGCTGCGCCAGAACCGTCTCACACCCGCCCGTCATCCAGGTCGATTGACGAACGCGAAAGTCCGAAACTCACGCAACGACGCTTCATAATTCTCACCGTCAGGCCTTCAGCGCCGCCGTCAACGCCTTCTCCGCCAGCGGAGTCAGCCTCCGATTGAACGCCTCCCGATGCTCATTGATGAGCCTCGCATCGCTTGACTCCCGCGCCAGCGCCCGAAGCGCCGCCGCCGCTTCTGAAAGCGACGCCCGATCCGCCGGCGCCAACAACACCCCGTACTCCCGGATCATCCGCTCCGCCTTGTTCAGGTCAAACTCCACGGTCGCCCGAACGTCGATCAGATGATGCGCCGACATGTCCTCCCGCGCATGCTCGATCGCCTCGTGCTGCATCCGCCGAACTTCCTCGCGCGTCAACCCGTGCGAGGGAACGATCTGGATGCTCGCCTCCACCCCGCTGCGAACCTCCCGCGCCGACACGTTCAGGATCCCGTTGGCGTCAATCAGAAACGTCACCTCCACCTTCGGAATCCCCGCCGGCATCGGCGGTATCCCCCGAAGCTCGAACCTCCCCAGCGACCGGCAGTCCGCCGCAAGCTCCCGCTCTCCCTGAAGCACGTTGATCTTCACCGCTGTCTGACCGTCCTGAAACGTCGTGAACGTCTCCACGGCCTTACACGGCACGCGCGTGTTCGCCCCGATCAGCTTGCCCACCGCGCCCCCGAGCGTCTCGATGCCTAGCGACAGCGGCGTCACATCCAGCAGCAGCAGATCCTGACGACGCCCCGCCAGGATCGACGCCTGCACCGCCGCCCCCAGCGCCACGACGTGCTCAGGGTTCAGCGCCGTGTAAGGCCGGCGCCCGAATAATTCGCCCACCGCCCGCCGCACCAGCGGAATCCGAGTCGATCCGCCCACCAGCACGACTTCCGCCACCTCCGACGCCGAACGCCTCGCCGCCTTCAACGCCCGCCGACAGGCCTCCAGCGTCCGGTCCACGAAAGGCGCGATCAGCGCCTCCAGCTCGGCCTTCGTCACTTGGCGTCGGTACGTGAACGACCCCCCGACCGCGATCTCCACGCTCGTCCGGTCCTCCTCGCTGAGGCGCACCTTGACTGCTTCCGCCAGCGAGCGAAGCTGCTGCCGGATCACCGGAGAGTCGATGTCTTGCCCTGATTGCTCCCGGATTTCACGGCTGAAAAGATCGATCAGCGTCCGATCCAGGTCGTCCCCGCCAAGGTGCGTGTCGCCGTCCACCGCGAGCACCTCGAACACACCGCCTTCAACGCGCAGCAACGAGATGTCAAACGTGCCCCCGCCGAAGTCGTACACCGCGATCGTCGCCGACGCCGACCGATCCAGTCCGTAAGCGAGCGCCGCCGCCGTCGGCTCGTTTACGATCCGCACGACTTCCAGCCCGGCGATCTCCCCTGCGTCCCGCGTCGCCTGCCGCTGGGCGTCGTCGAAATGCGCGGGAACCGTGATGACCGCCTTCGTCACCTCACACCCGAAATGCGCCTCCGCCCGCCGTTTCAACTCCGCCAGGATCAGCGCGCTGACCTGCGGCGGCGTCCACATCCGCCCGCCCGCCACAATCGCCGCAACGTCGCGCTCCTCGGCCTCCGAAAGCTTCTCCACCCGGTAAGGGAGCCGACGCGCCTCTTCCGCCAGCTCAGCCGTCCCGCGCCCCATCAGACGCTTGATCGAGTACACCGTCTCAAGCGGATACTCGACCGCATGATCGCGCGCGCCCTTTCCCACGATCGTTCGCCCATCCGCTTCAAACCTGACGAACGACGGCACGATCACATCGTCCTCTCCGCCCCCGCCCGCGATCAGGCGCGGTCCGGCCGCGTCCGCGAACGCCACGAGGGAGTTCGTCGTCCCCAGGTCGATCCCGACGATGATGTCTCCGTCCCGTTTCATCGCACTCAGAACACTCGGATAAGAAGCGGACGGAAAGCCTCGGCGTCCTGCGTTGCAGGTTCCTTGTTTCAACCCGGACCGCCGACATCCGACCGCCGACATGAGATCTCGGACCGCAGACCTCCGGTCCGCCCCGCAAGAAGCGGCCCCCCGCCGTCCCGCCGTCCCGCCGCTCTCGCCACTCCGCCCCAACTTGCCGCTTAATGACGCATATCCGGAATCCTGATCCTCATATCCCGAATCCCGGATCTTCGATCTTACACCAGCTCCGTCGTCAGGTTCTCAAAATACCGCAACGCGTTCAGCAGCAGGCGCAACCGTCGCCGCTGTCGTACCGACGCCGTCTCGACGCCTGACGCCAGCGCCGCAATCTCGTCCAGCGTCTGACGCCGCTTCGACTCGTTCGCCTGCCGCAGCCGCTCGATCGTCCGTCGGTCCCCCACGCCGCGCGCCTGCTCCAGCGCCTCACGGACTTCCATCACTTCCGCGAGGAGATCGCCGGGAACGCCGCGCTCTTCCGCAGCCGTCGGCCCGCCGGTCAGCTCAAGCAGGTAATCCGCCCGCCGCACGCCGTCGGAAAGGACCGCGTAAGCACGATTGAGATCCGCCGTCAGGCGCGTCGCACGAGCCTGAACCTCTTCCGAGCGTTGCGAGTGACGATCCGGGTGGACTTTCGCCGTCAGCCGTCTGAAATTCTGCGCAAGGCGTTCCTCATCCAGCGCGTAAGCGCGCGGAAACCCCAGCAGCGAAAAATGATCCGTTCCGGGCTGAGGATCGAAGATCGCTCCGCAATGATCGCAGCAGATCGGAACGCTCAGGACGGCGCCGCACTCGACACACTGGCTCATGATCGCATCGCCCGCCCCCGCAACTCACGGGTCGCTGTCATCACGCGTGACTCCGGCCGACTCCGACGCGACGCCCCTCACTTGCCGCACTCAGCGTCGATCCGGCTCAGACGGCGAAGCTGCTGCCGCATCCGCAGGTGCTCGTCGCGTTCGGGTTCGTGAACACGAAGCCCCGTCCCATCATTTCGTCCTTGAAGTCGATCACCGTCCCCTCAAGGTACAAATTGCTCTTCGGGTCGCAGACGATCTGCACGCCTTCCTGCTCCCACTGCTCGTCCAACTCTCCGACGTTCTCCGTCAGATCCAGCGAGTACGAAAAACCGCTGCACCCGCCTCCCTTGACGCCGACACGCAGAAAGAGCGGCTTGAACTCCTCTCCGTTCTTCTCCGCCAGCTCCTTCTGCTGCTGGATGATCGTCGTGACTTCTTTCGCCGCACGTTCCGTCAATCTGACCATGTTTCGCCCGTACTCCGCCAAGTCGCTGAAAGAACACCGATCCGTTGCGCCGCCAGGGCTTGATCCCCCCCAACGCCGCCCCGTCGCCGCCTCGTACTACCGCGCGCCCGCCTCGGCACCCGTCCGCGCCTCCTGCTTGCGACGAACGTCCGCGATCGCCGCCCG
>BOJX01000066.1 GCA_016860685.1 Planctomycetota bacterium | reverse complement strand
GAATACCTGAAGTCGGGCGACCCGTCGTATCCGGTCATCGTGGACGCCGGGGTCGGGACGGCGAGCGATGTGACGGTGGCGATGGAGCTGGGCGCGGACGGCGTCCTGCTGAACACAGGGATCGCCGGTGCGAAAGACCCGGTGCGGATGGCGCGGGCGATGGCGCTGGCGTGCGAGTCCGGGCGCCTCGCCTGCCTCGCGGGCCGTATCCCGAAGAAGGCCTACGCAACGGCGTCTTCGCCCTGGGAAGGCGTGATCGGCCGGTAGTTTTCAGCGGCGCGCAGCACATTCGCCCGCGACGCGCAGAAACACCGTCGCATCCGCCTCTGACATCTCGATCCCGCGCCGCGACATCATCTTCCGCGCGACGTCGAGCAGCTTCTGAGGGTCTCCCGCGCGCACGCCGTCGCCCGTCAGCCACGAGAAAGGCGGCACGTACGACGGCAGCACACCTCCGATCGCCGCAACCGCCGCGAAATCCAGCACGGCGCCGGTCGGCAGCAGTGTGCCGATCCCGGTCTTCACGTGATCGGCGATCAACGCGCCGAAGAACATCTGACCGGTGTCGATCTCGTCGCCGCCGCGCCGGACGCGCACCGTGCCGTAAGTGTTCTTCAGGTCCGAGTTGGTCGTCCCCGCACCGAGATTGACCCAGCTCCCGATCCAGGAATGTCCGAGAAAGCCCGCATGCTGCTTGTTCGAGAACCCCTCAAAGATGCATCCGTCGATCTCGCCGCCCAGCTTGCACACCGGTCCGACCGCGTTCGCCCCGTGAAGCCACGTATGCGGATTGATGCGCGTATCTCTCCCAATGTACGCGGGGCCTTCGATCACGGCGTACGCGCCGATGCGGACGCCACGCTCGATCAGGATCGGTCCGTCCGTCGCGTCGAGCGTACACGGCCCCTGAAACGCACAGTCCGCCGCGACGTGCGCCCGCGCCGGCTTCACGATCGTCACGCCGCGGCGCGAACGCGCGGGCGGCCTGCGTCGACCGGATGACATCGCCTCGATCAGGTCGCGCTTCAGCCGGGCGGTCATATCCCACGGGTGTCGGATCATGCGCCCGGCGGCTTCGGTCCGGGGAAGATGCGCGACGGCGTGCATCAACGCCTCTACCCGCCCTTCCGCAATGATCTTGTTGAACTCTGACGCGGCGCGGTCATCCAGCCGGGCATGCGCCAGCTCACCGTCGCAGTGCGCGGCGTGCACATCGCGCGGCAGGACGACGCGCCCGTCAGGCCGCCACCCGGCGTTGATGACCCGATCCCCGGCGCGCACCGGTGGATTGATCGGCCGGGGATCGCGCGTCGCCGTCGCAGCCGCCAGCGCCGGCCGGGCGCACAAGCCCGTCGCCCGGTGCCGAAGCAGACGCTCAAGTCGCTCAAGAATCGTCTCCGGTCCGACGCGGATTTCGTAAACGGCGCGGGCGCGCGTCAGCGGCGACAGCCCCTCCGCCCCCGCGCCCTCGAACACGATGCAACCTGCCGTCTTTTTCACGCCCGAACCCCCCTGCCCGCGCGTCTGTGCCGCCTCGTTCAACAACTCGTCCCCAGACGCGGCGCGCCCCAACGCAAACCCTCACCCCCGGATGACCTGTCCGTCATACGCAAGCTGCCGGTGCGCCGGCAGCGAGGCGTTCGTCTCCGCATGAGGCAGATCGTGCGCCATGTGCGTAAAAAACGTCTGCTCGGCGCCGATCCGGTCCGCCGTCTCCAGCGCCTGCTCCAACGTGAAATGCGTCGGATGCGGCCTGCGGCGCAGCGCATCCAGAATCAGCACGCGTACGCCGCGCAGCCGGTCAAAGCCTTCCGGCGGGATGCGATTGCAATCCGTGCAGTACGCGAACGCTCCGAACCGGAACCCCAGCACCGGCATCTCCCCGTGATAGAGCGGAACCGTCGTCACTTCAACGTCCCCGAGCGCGAACGTCGAGGCTTCGATCGGCCGCAGGGAAAGCTCCGGCTTGCTCGACTGCGTCTGAAGGTGAGGATCGAACGCATAAGGGAACATCCGCTCGATCCGCTCCAGCGTCCGCGGCATGCCGAAGCAGGGCAGCTCGCGCTTCATCAGCCAGTTGAACCGCCGAAGGTCGTCCAGCCCGACGACGTGATCCGCGTGATGATGCGTGAACAACACGGCGTCCACCGCGTTGATCCGGTTCGCCAGGCATTGCAGCCGCAGCTCCGGACTGGTGTCGATCAGAAAGCGCGCCCCGCGCCATCGCACTACAATGCTGCACCGCGTGCGCCGGTCGCGCGGGTCGTCCGAAGTACACACCGCGCACTCGCACCCGATCATCGGAACGCCGTGCGACGTCCCGGTCCCCAGCACCACGATTTCAACGTCATCCCGAACCACATCGCATCCCCGGACCCGGCGCCGCGGCTCCACCCGCGCCGATCAGATCAAACCCCGGCGTCCTTCAGAAACCGCTGAAACTCGGGATCCCGCACCAGCACCTCGCGCCCCACGCGGATCAGTTCCTCGACGTCCCAGGGCGGCAGGCTCAGTCGCGTCGGCATGTTCAAGCACCGCTCGCGCTGCAGATCGTCCTCGATCGCCTGAAAATGCACGTGCGCCACGTAGGCGTCTGTCGGCGGCAGCAGAAACTGCGCCGGCGGCGCCACGTCCGGACACGCTCCCTGAAACTCCTCGAGACACCGCGCGTACGCCTCGCGGACCTCCGCCGATCCGGACACCAGAAGGCGCGTCATCCGCACCAGCGTCTCGTTATGATTCTCGATGCCGGTGACCGCCGTCTTGTACCCGATCGTCAGCAGTCCCGGCGACGCCGCCTGACGCTCGATCGCCTCCTTCGGACGATGCCCGGCGTCCACCACGATGATCAGCAGGCGACGGATCCGCCCCTCCTGAAGGCGCCGCCGGATGTAACCGTGTTGATACTCCTGAATCACATGCGTCAGACCGAGGTTGTCGCACAACCCGCCGTCCACGACGTAGCAGAAACGGTGATCGAACTCCTCCAGTTCGCAACGCACGCCGTCCGGCGTCGCCCGAAACCGAGTGATCGACTTCGCCCACGCCTGCCGTCTCGCGTCCGCGAGGCGGGCTTCCGGCGAGTTCACCAGCTCCGACAGCACGTCGCACCCTTCCGCCTGCGGAAAGTACCGCAGCCGCATCGGACTGAACACGATCGGAAACGCCGAGGACGCCGCCACCGCGTAGCCCAGCGGCAACCCGCCCAGGTCCGAACCCAGCACGTCGAAATCCGCCTGCGTAAACTCAAACCCGCGCCCCAGCGCCAGGTTCGTCGCGTTGATCACCAGGTAAGGCCGCAAACCTCGTTCCAGCAGATCCCGGTAGCGGACCTCGTCAAACACACGGCGGTCGTAGTAATCCGCCGCCACGTCCACGGTGTCCAGCAGAATAAAAGGCAGAAGAAAAAAGTTGCGCGGCGCCAGCATGTGCCCGATCAATCCGCCTTCAAGGTCGCGCCGTAGAACGCGCTGCTCGTAACGCCCGTCGAACATCGCGTCGCCCCACGTCCCGAAAGCCGCCGAGGTGAATGACCCTCCCGAAACGCTGGAGATGACGTCGGTTTCGTCCAGCAGGCGGCGCGGCGCCGAGGCGTCGTCGCCGACCCGCACCAGCGTCGCCGCCAGCTCCTGCATCACACCGTAAGACAACGCCGCCGCCCGCAGCCCCCCACCTGAAAACGTCAGACAAACGAAAAGCTCGTCGCCGTCTCCTTCCGTCCCCGGAAAAAGGGCGTCGAAGCGGTAACCCGCCGTCGGATCGGCGAGTTCAAGACGAGAGTTGTGATACGCCGGCGCGATGCAGCCGGACGCACCGACCGCCGCGATCAGCAGAAGACATCGCGTCCGCGCACGCCTCGCAGACGAGAAAGGAAGCCGCCCCCGCCGGACGGACCGGAACGCATCAACACAGTGACGGAGGACCGATTGCACACATGAGGTTTTAACGTCCCGCCGGAGGCATTCCAACTCGGGACGGAACGCGGTTGCGCTCTGCCGACGTCCGACGCGCCGCGCCGACGTCAGCGGCGGATCAGCGCGGGCTCGATCCAGTTCAACCGGTCGCCGATGTCGCCGTTGTCGCCGAAGTCCACGATGAGTTGAAGCTGAGCGGCGGGGGAGGACTCGGAAGACACGCCTTCCGCGCCGCCCGCTTTGCGCCCCCCTCGCAACTCGACCCGGACCGGTCCGTAAAGGCGCCCCGGGCGAACATGATCCTGAGAGTACCGCACCGCGCCATCCACGACGATCCGGACGGACACGTCCCCCTCTGGGGCGGCGCTGTCGTCAATTCCGAACGACGCCACGAAACTCTCGTAGACGTCGCCTCCAAGGTCGAACGTCAGCACAGACCGGCTCTGCACCCCGATCCCCTGCGCGTACTCCCGCCCCCCGACGCGCAGTGCGCCACCGACCACGTTGCTCCCGCGACGGTAAGGCCGATCCAGATTCAGCATCGGCACGTGCGTGGCGCTGATCGGCTCCAGTTCGTCCAGCGGCTGCCAGCGCCCCCCCACAACGCTCACCGACGCGATCCGCCCCGCGTCAAAACGAACTTCCTCCCCGAACGTCGTTAACCCTCGCGCCGCCCCCTGCTCGAGCAGAAACGTCTCCAGCGTCAGCCTCCCGGACGCGCGAAGTTCCGCCCGGAAATGCGGCCGCGGCACAGGCGAAGGGCGCTCCCCCGCCAGCCGGATCGCCAGAAAAACGTCCTTCGCAATGCGCTGCGGACCCGCCGGTCCGTCCAGCACAAGCGCCTCATGATCCAGCCGCGACATGAACCCGCTCACCCAGTCCCCGTTAGACAGCAGCACCACGTCGTCCGTCGCCTCCGATCGCTCCAGCGCCGCAACACGCTCTGACATCGCCCCTTCCGTCGCCGCCGGCGTCAGGATCAGCCCGATCGCCTCCACCGGAATCCGGATCGGACCCAGATCCCGCGTATCCAGCAGGATCGACTGCTCGACCGCCTCGGTTAGCCAGCCGCAGACCTCATCCCCGTTTTGCAGCCGAATCCGCCACCCGCGAGCGTGTTCTCTCCCTCCGCCGGCGCCGAACTCAATTGAGACGACATCAGACGTCGCGATCGACCGCCTTGTTCCGTCGCCCAGCGCCACAGTCGCACCCGAGCGGGGATCGAACGAAACCACGCGCGCCGCCGACAACTCCCCTTCAACCGTCCGGACGACAACCGGCGTCGAGCCGGAAACGTCCGCCGACTGCGCGATCACCGCCCCCCTCGAACTGAACATCCACGCCGCGCAGGCCGCGCTCGCCGCGGCGATGCGCATTCCTCGCGAACCCCCGGTCGGACCCCGGCGTATGTCTCTCATAATGTTCATTTCTGAAGGATCGGCAGAAGGCGGTTCGGCATCTGAAGCACAATCAGACCCATCGCCGTCCCGTATTCCGTCCCCGCCTGCCCACGCCAGTACCCTTCCTCGGTCTGGGTGGCAATCAGTTCGTCCCGGATCGCCGGGAACCAGCGCGACCAGTGTTCGTCGCCCGCCAGATACATCGCCTGCGCCGCATAATAATGCCCGTAAAAATAATGACCGACGGACTCGCTCTTCGGCGGCGTGAAACGTTCAAGATAGCGCAATCCTCGCTCGATCTCGTCTCCCTCATAAATCCCCGCGTACTGCAGCGCGCACACTCCCGCCGCCGACCGCGCGAACGCCGACCCCCCCGAATTCAGCATATATCGGAACCCGCCGTCGTCGTTCTGACTGTCGCGTACATACTGGATCGCGCGGTCGATCACCGACTTCTCAACGTGGATCCCCGCGTTCCGCGCCGCCCGCAGCGCCATCACCTGACAGATCGTCACCGAAATGTCCGCGTCATTCCGAACCGGCTGATACCGCCAGCCCCCCTCGTCGTTCTGCGTCGCCACGATCAGGCGCACCGCCCGGCGCAGCGCCTCGCGCACCTCCGGCCGCGGCGACATGCCGTAAACTTCCGCCAGAAACAACGTCGCGAAGCCGTGACCGTACATCGGCCCGTGCGATGTGTCCGCCGCCAGCAGCCCGCTTTCTGACCCGTGTTTCAGGATGAAATCCACGCAGCGATCGACCTGCGGCGCGTAACGACCGCGCCCCGGAACGTTCCCGTCCATGATGAACGCCAGTCCCGCCAGTCCCGTGATCGCCACATGAGGTCCGTAATGCGACAGACTCCCGAAACTCCCGTCCGTCGCCTGATTGTCCGCCAACCACCGCAGCCCCCGCTCCACCGATGTACGCCACGCCGGCGTCAGTTCCCACTCCGCTGAGGGCGCGCCGCGCCTCGCGTCCGGCGGCGACGTCGCGACCGTCGCGGGCGGCCCCGCCTCCTGCCAGCCGGCGGTGGCCGCGTTGAGCGCTGCGACCGTCGCCCCTGTGATCGCCGCACAAGCCATCAACACACGGATCATCGGCTTTGATCCTCCGGACCGCCCTGCAGTGACCGGTAATAACGCTCCACCCACTCCCGGAACCTCGGCAGCACCGCCTCGTCCATCCCTTCAATCACCTCATCCCGGTCGCGCTGCGGAAGATTTCCCCACGCTCGCCGGCGCTCCTTCAATTCCACGTCGCGGTCCCGTTCCACGCCGTCGCCCCCGGGCGCCGTCGTCGCGTCCTGCCCAGGTTCGCTCGAAGCCTCCGCCGAACGCTGCTCCGCCCCAGGTTGACGCGATCCGTCAGACCGCGGACGTGACGCCGTCCGACGATCTGAACGAGAGGCGTTCGACTGCGGCTTGCGCTTCGTATTCTGCGCCGCCGCCGCGATCGCGTTGTCCAGCTCCTTGATGATTTCTTTCTGAAGCGCCTGCGTCTCCGCACCGGCGTCAAACGTCACCTCCAGCCGGCGCGCGCCCTCCGACATCATGCGCATGATCTTCGTCATCAGGTCGTCTTCGCCTTCGCCCGTCGTCTGCCGCACGAGCTTGCGCGCGAGGTCTTCCTCCTCTTGCGCCTGCACCGCGCCGCCGACCGGCGCGGCGACAACCAGCGCCGCGGCGGCTGCCGCCAACGCCACGCCGCACCCAGCCCAACCGCGCCCGCAAGGATGCGGTCCCGCCGAACTCGGCCTGCTCCGGTTCCGGAAAAACGCCAGGACACTCGACTTCATAATCTCACCCGCCAACGTCATACTCCGCTTTCCTCGCCGCAACGCGCTGTCCCCGACGGCCGCCATCGCTCCACCGGATTCTAGGTCGCCCGGAAAGCAATCCTCATCCGCCCGCGCCGTCCTGCTCCTCACGCGCCGCCTCCGTCACGCGCCGCGTCAGATCACGCACCTGCGCCTGATCTTCTCCCAGCTCCCGCAACCGGCGCAACTCGGCTTCACCCGGCTCGCGACCCGCCAGTTCCGCCGCCAGAACGGCCGTCCGCTCGTTAATCTCAAGCTGAATCGCTTTCAGCACGAGCAACTCGGTCACCGTCGGGACAGGTTTACCCCCCTGCTGCTGCGAGGCGCCGTCGCCTCCGCCGCCCCCGTCGCCCTCTGCAAACTCGGGATCCTTGATCGCGTCTTGCGTGCCGGCCAGCCCCGCGATCAACGTCTCCAGCTCCCGCACAATCCGTCCCGAGATGCGCTCCAGTTCCCCGTCGATCGCCCGGCGCGTCAGACGATCCTGCGACTCCTCCATCCAACCCACGACCCGCTGCAACGCCCACGCAAAAACCGGCGCTCTTTCCACCTGGGCTTGCGCTTCCTGAGTCACCTTCACCAGTTCCCCCTGGTTCCGCGCAAGGTCCGACGCTGCTTTCGACTCAAGGCGCCCGATCCGCTGCCCCCCAGACAACCGGACCGTCAGATCGCGGATCCCGGCGTCGATCCCCCGCTGCGCCGCGACCAGCGCCTCCAGCCGACCCTGAATCTCCTCCAGCGTCTGCCTCTCGATGTCGTCCTGAACCTGCTCCGCCGCTTCCGCCAGAGCGTCGAGCGCCTGATGCAGGAAATCCTCCGCGGTCTGCTGCGGTGCCTTCGCGTCCGCAGCGCGGGCTTCGCTCAGAACGCGATACGCCTCGCTCATCGACGTCGCCGCCGCGCTGACAAGTTCCCCCGCAGACGCGGATCTCGGCGTCACCCCGAGATCTTCGCCCAGCCACCGCGCGTTCGTCCGAAGCTGACCTTGCGGCTCTGCCAGCGCCACCAAGACGTCCGCAGGCGCGCCGACCGCCGCCGCTTCCGCCGACGCCACGGTCAACTCCTCCTGACGCCGCAAAAGCGCCGCCACCTGCTCCTCCGCTCGCTCCAGCTCCTTCCGCAACTCGTCCAACTCGCGCTTCCGCGCTTCGCGCAGTCCCGCGACCATCTTCGACATCGCGTCCTTCGCCGCCGACTGACTCACGCCCGCCGCCGCCGTCCGGTTCCCGCGCACCGCCTCCACCGCGGTCTTCAGATGTCTCGGAAGATCCTGCGCCGCCGCCTCGCGCAGCGCCTGCTCCAGCGACTCCCGTGCCGCCGCCTCGGCGTTTCCGACGCTTTGCTCGCGCATCTGCGCCAACGCTTTGTTCACGTCGTCGTTGAGCTGCTCCTGCTGCCTTGCGAGACGCTCCAACGCCGCCTGCTCATCCGCCGACAGCGACTCCACCGCGCGCCCGAGCGTCTCCTTCCCCGCCGCCGCCGTCGCCTCCCGAAGCGCCTCCTGCCGCTCAACGAGATCCGTCAGCCGCGATGCCAGCTCCTGAACATCACCCCACCGCGAAAGCTCTTCCAGCACCGCCCGCAGGTTCGCCGACGCTTCCGCCGCTCCTCGTCCCGCCTCCGCCGCCAGCCGTCTCGCTTCCTCCGCCGGTTCCGCGTCCCGAGCCCGCTGAAGCGCCCCGGAGGCTCCGCTCATCCGATCCGCCACCTCGCCCGCCAGCCGATCCGCGACGCCCCGCACCCGTTGCGCCCAACCCTCATCCTCCACCCGGTTGTCGCTCATCTGACCGGCCAGGTCGCGCGACCGGCGCACCAGATCCCGCACCGACCGCGCCAACCGCGCCTCGCGCGACGCCGTCGAAGCCGCCGCGTCGCGCTGCGACTCCGACCAGTCCACCTCAATCTCCGCCAGCGCCTCCGCCGACTCCACCACGCCGTCCTGTTCCGCAAGAACCTGGCGCAACTGACGCTCGATCCCGTGCAACTGATCGCGCACGCGGCGCTCATACTCCGCGGCACTGATGATCCGCAGCGTCAGCGGCGCGGAGCGCCCCGGACGTTCCAGACCCGCCTCGCCCGGAAACGTGTCCCACGCCGCCACGCAGAACGTCGTCACGTCGCCCGGCTCCAGCGCCAGGCGCGTCAGCTCCCAGTCATGACGGAACATCGCGCTGGCTCGAACGCCTCCGACCGCTCCCCCCTCCAGCGCCACCGGCTCCGACAACGTCGCGCGGCCTTCGCGCGTCGTCTCCAGCGCCGCCGCGCTCACGCCGAAATCGTCCACCGCCTCCCCCACGAGCCGGATGATCGCCTCAGGCGTCGCCTCGACCGAGCCCGCCGGGTGCGTCAACGTCACTTGCGGCGGCATGTCGTCTTTCATCTTCAGTGCGTAAAGCGCCGCTGCCCGGTTCTCGAACCCGTCCTCATCCACCACCGTCACGCGAAACTGAACGTCCGCTTTCGGTTCAAACGCCGCCCGCAGCCGACGCCGGTCATCCGGGTCCGGGGTCAGCGGTGTTGTCCAACCGTCCGGGGAGTGAAGCTGCATCCGCTCCGCCCCCGCGCCGCGCGCCGCGTCCTTGCTGCTGGTCACGACCGCCTCGACCCGGCTCCCCCGGATCACGTCCACCGCTTCCGTCGTCAGCGTCAGAATCTCCGGCGCCGCCCCGTCCGCATACGCCGGCGGATACACCGTCAGAACCACCTCCTCGATCACCGGGCGTGCGACCGCGACAATCCGACCCGGCTCGCGTCGCGTGCTCGCGTCGCCCGCCTCGAAGTGATAACGCACATCACACAGCACCGGCTGGATCACCGCCTCGAACACGTCGCCTTCCCGCTGCATCGCCAGCGTCATCGTCCGCCCTTCCGCATCCCGCAAATGAACGACGCCGCGCAACGTGTCCGACAGTCCCTTCGTCACTTTCATGCGGACCCGCGCCGACTCCGCCAGCGGCGCGCGGATCACCCGCGTCAGAGGCGAAATCTGCACCGTCGTCGGCCACTCCACCGCCCCGAACGGATCCAGATAGCGTGACAACCCCGTCCACATCCACGCCGGCGATCCGAGGCTCAGCGCCGCCAGCAGCACAACGCTGAGAATGAAGAACAACGTCCCGGTCAGCAGCGGACGCGTCGTCAGCACGCGCTCAAGGTCTCGCTGTGCGATCGCCCGCTCCGTATTCACCAGAAACTGACGCACCATCGGCGCCGACCCCGCCTCCGCGTTCTGGGCGAAGTTCACCAGGCTCGACAACCGGTCATTGAAATCCCCGAAATAACGCTCGATCCGCGCTGCAATCTGACCGACGCTCAAACCCGCCCGCACCGGACGGTAAATCCAGTACGTCCACGCCAGCGCAAACCCGACCAGAAACGCCGCCCCGATCACCAGCCGCGGAATCGCCGGAAGATCAAGGCTCCAGTCCACCAGCAGGATCGCCAGCAGCGCGTACACTCCCCCCGACCCCACCGCCGCAACGCCGTAAAGGATCCACCGCCGGTATGCGATCCGCCGGATGCGCTCCAGCCGCGCGATCAATTCTCGACTCTGCTCGCTTTCCAGCGCCGACATTCGCGTCCCCTGGTTCACCGCACGCGCCTGCGCCCCGTCCACCTTCTCCACCCTCCGAGCCGTGCCCGTCAGGAAGCGCTCGTCAAGCCCCCCCCGACGCCTCGTCCCCGATCCCTGATCCTCACCTACACCAGCCCGAACCCCTTCCGTGTCACCCACTCCGCCGTAATCAGCAGCACAAAAAGCAGCGCCGCCAGCCGCGAATCCCACAGCGGCTCCACCACGTCATCCGGAATCTGCACGCTTCGGTCGCGGATCTTCGACAACCCACCCGCCACATCGTCCAGCTCGATCATGCTCCCGCCCGTGCCCGCCGCCAGTTGCTCCAGCAATTCGTGATCCGCCTCCGCCCGCCTCGACTCCAGATCCAGCGCCTGCACCTGAAACGTCGTCGAGATCGCCCGCTCCGGTACGAAACCCGTCGCCTCCACCTCCAGCAGCATGCTTCCCGGACGGTCCGCGATGCGCGATCCGAGAAACACGTTGGACCGCTCGTCAACCCGCCGCAGCTCGAACCGCATCGCCGCGCGCCCCTCTCCGTCCACCCCCCGCACCGTCAGCGCATCCCCCAGCGCGGAGGACAATTCGGGATCCAGCACACGCGCTTCGACCCCAACACGCTCCCCCAGGTTGTAACGCCGACGATCCGTCGTCACCGTCATCCGACGATCCTGCCCGAGGCGACGGTCCGGCATCAGCGAGCGCGCCACTTGGATCCAGTACGCGTCGTGAAGGAACTCCCCCGTGTGACGACGCCACAACCACGTGTCATCTGTCGCCTGGAAGAAGAGTTTCCCAGCCCCGTAACGCCCCGACACCACCAGCGGCATCGCCCTCGAACCTGCCGTCGCCGTCGGATGCTCCAGCAACACCGTCGCTCCCGGTTTCGGACCCAGCGATCGCGCGTACCAGTACCACGACGGAAGCTCCCCGATCAGCTTCACGTTCTCCTCGAGATCAGGCACGAACCGGAACAGGCGGCTCGCGCGTCCCTCCGGCGTCAGCCGCCCGCGGTACCCGGTGGTGATCGTCCCCCCCGGACCCCCCGACGCCTCCGCGTCGATCCGCACCGGCACGAGCCGCTCAAGCGGCGTCCCCAGAAAACGTCCCGGTGTATACCGCTCCCCCGCGATCAGACCGAACCCGCCGCCCTGGTTCCCCACGAAGTCCAGCAGCATCCGCATCTGCGCCAGGCTCAGCCAATTCCCGCGCACGTCCACGTCACCGAAGATCACCACGTCATAAGGGTTCAGCTCCTCCGGCGTCTCGGGGAATCTCTGGATCGGCAGCGTCCCCTCCTGAACGAACCCCTCGTCGGCTTCCAGCAGCAGCACGCTGACCTTCACGGTCCGCTCTCGGACCAGCGCCGTCTTCAGATACCGGTATTCGTAGCGCGGATACGTATCCACGTAGAGCACGTTGAGCTGCTCATCCAGCACCGTCACGTCGAAGCGCTCCGCGTTGTTCGACAACTCCTGCTCCGCCGCCGGACCCGTCACTTCCACCCGGAATCGACGCACCCCGCGATCACGGAGACGTGTGCTCAACTCGACCTGCTGCGCCCCCGATCCGGCCGCATCTGCGGAGAGAGCGACCGACGTCTCCGCCAGCACTGCGTCGGTCGCGTCATCAAGAAGTCGCACGCGGGCAGTCTCCGTCCCAACCAGCCCGCTCCACCGCAGGCTGATGTCCGCCGCGAGCACGTCATCCGCGAACACCGTCTGCGGCGCCCGGATGGCGTCCAGCCCCACGTCCGCCACCGGATCCGGCGACCCGACCCGCAACGGATACACCGGCGCCTGTCGCGCCTGCGCAGATTGAAGCAGCTCGAACACGTCCACCGGCGTCGTCGCCCGCCCGTCGCTGATCAGGACGATCCCCGCAATGCGCCGATCCGGATCCGCCGCCAACACCGCCTGAAGCGCCCCCACCACGTCCGAATTACCGCCCTCCGGCGTCAACGCGCTCAGCCCCGCCGCAACCTCCGTCGGCGACTCCGGTGATCCCGGCGGGCTTGCCTCCCGCAAGTCCGATGCAAAGGCATAAAGTCGCAACCGGTTTCCGGGCGGCAGGGAGCTTCGCAACACAGCCGCGTCATCCTTCAGGAGCGCCGCTCGCGCCCGATCCAGCCGCGACAATGCCGGCTCACCTGCCGACGCCGTCGGGCTGCCCGTCTCGGCTTCCGCCGCGCGATCGCTTGACTCAGCCTCGCGCCGCCGGTCCACGCGCGACATGCTGCGAGACTCATCCACCAGCAGGATCACTTCCGACGGTTCGACCCGATTCCGCTGAAGCTTCAGCATCGGACGGCAAAGCAACGCCCCGACCAGCGCCACCAGCCCCAGCCGCAACCCTCCGAGCAGCGTCCGGCGCAGCACGGAGCCACGCTCACGACGGTAGACCAGCGCCACACACGCCGCCGCCGCCAGTCCCAGCGCAGACAGCACCCACGCCTCCACCGGAACGTCCCACGTCAACCGCAGGGGCGCGTCCCGACCGAGCCGTATCCGCTCCAGATCCAGCAACCACTCCAGCGCGCGTTCCACCATCGTTACTCGACTACCACCGTCAGCTCCCCGGTGACGCTTCGATCATCCCACGTGCCGCTTACTCGCTCGCAGCCCCGTCGCGGCTGCCGCTCGCCGCCCCCGCGAGGATCGGCTCCACCAGCAGCAGCCCCAGCACGATCAGCAACACCGTCAGATTCAACTCCGTCGCCTGCGTCATCCGCCCCGGTTCAGCCCCTGATTCCGCTTCATCTTTAAGCACGCGCGCTGATCCACCCGCCCGCCCCGCCACCACGGCGGTCTCCGTCACTCCCGGATCCGACTCCCGCGCCGGAACATTCACCACAAAATCCAACGTTCGTTCGCCCGACTGAAACCGGTAGATGCCCGGGTCCGCCGCCGGTCCCGCGCGAAACGTCAACGACCCGTCCGACCCCTGCGCCACGGATCCCGACAAGGTTCCCCCCGACGGCGAGGTCAACCGGACCGGAAGGTCCACGTCCTGCGGCCTGATCGGCTCGACGATCGGCGATCCGGTTTCAACCGTGCGGTGACTCCCGGGGCGTCCGCACAGCATCGACACCGCCTCCACCACCACCGAGACAAAGTCGCCCTTTGCGGGGAAATTCGTCCACTCCATGTTGGCCGATGTCGTAAACATCGCCGAGGTTCCGCGGCCCACCGACCGAACGACCAGCGCCGGATCCCCGGTCATGTACTTCAGGACGACCCGCGACTCGGGCGTCGTTGGCGTGATCGGCAGGTAACGCTCAACCCGCGCACTGAAAAGACCGCTGTCCCTCAACGACGCGAACTCCGCGACCAGCGGATGCACCGGCTCCGCCAGCGTCATCGTCGTCCACCCCTCCTCGCCGCCCGACGGGCGGACCGCCTCCCCCAGCGTTCCGGGGAGGAGCGCGGATTCTGACCCCGCCCCTTGCCGGTTGTAATGCTCAACTGAAACCTGATCTCCGCCGAAGACGAGCAGCCCACCGCCCTCCCCGACGTATTCCCCCAGCCGCCGCCACTCCCGCTCCGGCAGGCGCCCGACGTTGCATAACACGACGACCGCGTAATCCCGCAACGACTCCGCCGAAAGTTCGCTGTCGCCGATGACCTTCGCTTCGAACACGCCCGATCCCACGCTTGACTCGTCCACCGGCGAAAGCGCCTTTTGCACGTACCCCGCGTGCCCGTCCATCGGATTCGCGCCCGGCTCCCCCTCGACCAGCAGCACCGGCGCCCGTTGGAGCACCTCGACCGACACATACGCGCGATCATCCGCCGCCAGCGCTGCGTCCAGCGCCCCGGCCAGTTCCGCGCGCAAACCGTGCGTGCCCGCCTCGCGAAACGTGATGAAACCGTCCTGCGAGGCAGATCCGCCGGCGGGAACGGACTCGAACTCGAACGTCAGGAGGCGTCGCTCACGATCGGTCACATGCACGCTCACATCACGCACCGCGCGAACCCCGTGATTCACAACCTCCACCTCAATCCGTGTCGGAAACCCCGTCGCCGTCAGCGGCGTCAGCACCGTCAGCCGCCGCACCGCCACGTTCGACGTTCCGGGTTCCGCTGCTTCGATCAGCGCCAGATCCACCTCCGCCGCCAGCCGCCGCGCCTCGTTCATCCCCCGCCCGCCGAACTCGGCGGTCTCCCAGTCCGCTCGGGCGAAGTCGCTCACCACGTACACGGTCGTGTTCGCCTTCAGAATCGACGCTTCCGCCGTCAGTTCCCGCGCCGCCGACAACGCCGCCTCCCAGTCCGCCGCCAGATGCGTCGGGTGAGCCTGTCGCAGGTGGTCCTCGAACGCCGACGCCCCGAACGCTTCCCGTGACGACGTTCCCGTCCCTGCCGACGTCATCACGAGGTTGAACACGTCATCTTCGCCGAACCCCGGAAGCAATTGACGTATCCGCTCCAGCGCCGCTTCGAAGCGCGTTTTGCCTCCCGCCCCCCGCATCTGCATCGACAGGCTGTCATCCAGAACGAACACGCGACGCGCCCGCTCCCGCTCCCCCGCAACCCCGCCCGCCGACGACAGAAAGGGCCGACCCGCGGCCGCCACCCCCAGCCCGATCAGCACCACCCTCAGCGCCAGCAGCAGCCACTGCTCGACAAAGAGCCTTCGCCGGCTCTGACGCGTCGCCGCCAGCAGGAACACCATCGCCGCCCAGACGACACGCTTATGACGACGACGGTTCAGAAGGTGAACCACAATCGGCACGAGCGCCGCAGCGCCCGCCGCCGCCGCGATCGCCGGATTCACAAACCCGAAACTCTGCGCGAGGACCGGCACCGCGATCACCCCCCCGTCATCCCGCGCGCTGTCCGGCGGCGCATCCGCGTCGCTCGCGAAGCCAGGTACGCGCTCAGCGCTACGTCCATCGCCGTCGAGGTGTCGAACGACACGTAGTCGATCATCATCCGACTGCATCCGTTCTGAAGCTGCGACCGGAACCGCTCCACCTCCGCAAGATAACGCTCTCGCAGCGCGCGCGGCTCGGTCAGGAGGCGCCCCGTCCCCTCCAGCCCCTCGAACATCGTCGGACCCGAAAGGTCAAACGTCAGCTCCGCCCGGTCCCAGAGGTGGCACGCCGCCACCTCGTGACGCCGGTACCGCAGGTGACGCAGACCCCGCAGCGTCGACGCCACGTCGTCAAGAAAATCGCTGATGACGAAGACCAGCGTCCGACGCGGCAAACGCTCCGCCAGATCGTCAAACACCGTCGACAGCGAGGTCTTCGCGCCCTTCGCTTTCCCTTCAAGCTCCTGAATCACCGTCTTCCACTGTGTCGAGGCGTTCGACGGACGCACAAATTCACCCAGCGCTGCGTCAAACAGCGCCAGCCCCACCGCGTCCCCCTGCTGCAACGACAGGTAGGCCAGCGACGCCGCCAGCGAGATCGCATACTCGTGCTTCGACCACGGCGACACCGCCGATCGGAAACTCATCGACTCGCTCGTATCCACCACCAGCAGGCACGTCAGGTTCGTCTCCTGCTCGTACTCCTTGATGTAGTACTTGTCCGTCCGACCGAAGACCTTCCAGTCAATGTGCCGGATGTCGTCGCCCTGCACGTACTGACGATGATCCGCGTACTCCACGGACAATCCCCGGTAAGGACTGTGATGCAGACCCGTGAAATACCCCTCGACGATCAATCGCGCGCGCAGCTCCAGCCCCCCGATCCGCGACAGCACGGTCGGATCAAGAAACTTCCGGTAACCAGCGCCGGCCTCGGTCATGCGTGCTCCCGTCAGGATTGCGGCGGCGACGCGAAGACGCGCCCCGCCATCTTTTCATCGAGGTGAACCGCCTCCGACGGCGTGTGCTTCACCAGCGCCTCGATGATGTCGTCCGCCCGGACGCCGTCCGCTTCTGCGTTGAAGTTCGTCAGAATCCGGTGACGCAGCACCGGTTTCGCCGCCCAGCGGATGTCGTCCGTCGAAACGTAGAACCGCCCGTTGAGCACCGCCCGCGCCTTGCCCGCCAGAATCAGGAACTGCGACGCCCGCGGGCCGGCGCCCCACGCCACGTAATTCCGCACGATCGAGGGGACTTCTCCCTTGCCCACCCGCGTCTGGCGCACCAGCGCCATCGCAAACCGGATCACGTGCTCCGCACACGGCACACGCCGCACCACCTGCTGCAACTCAATGATGTCACGTCCGCCCAGCGTTCGGCGCAACGACGCCTCCGCCGGCGCCGTCGTCATCCGCACGATCCGCAGCTCTTCCTCCTCCGACGGGTAATCCACCTGAATCTTCATCATGAACCGGTCGAGCTGCGCCTCCGGAAGCGGGTACGTCCCCTCCTGCTCGATCGGGTTCTGCGTCGCCAGCACGAAGAAAGGCCGCGGCAGCTTGTGCGGAAACCCCGCCGCCGTCACCTGGCGCTCCTGCATCGCCTCCAGCAGCGCCGACTGCGTCTTCGGCGGGGTCCGGTTGATCTCGTCCGCCAGAACCACGTTCGCGAACACCGGCCCCTTCACGAAGCGCAGACTCCGCGTCCCCGTCCCCTTGTCCTCCTCGATCACCTCCGTCCCGGTGATGTCCGACGGCATCAGGTCCGGCGTGAACTGAATCCGCGAGAACGACAGCGACATCGTCTGCGCCAGCGTGCTCACCAGCAGCGTCTTCGCCAGACCGGGAACGCCCTCGAGGATCGCGTGACCCTCGCAGAACAACGTCAGCAGCAGCAGCTCGATGACGTCGTCCTGCCCGACGATCACCTGCCGCACCTGCTCCCGGATCTGCGCGTACGCGTCGCTGAGCTTCGCCACCATCGCCACGTCGTCCGCCACCGCGGACGCCTCAGACTTCGGCCGCACCTCATCCATCGTCGTTGCTCCTCGTCGCCGACCGCCGCCGCGGCGCGCACCGCCCCTGCGATCGACGTTATCTGATTATCGGCGGCAATCAGGCTCGGGTCAGCCCCCGACGACAAGATTCGTCAACGTTTCAACGTTTCCGCCCCGGTCCGCTCGCTAAGAGGCTGTTTCGCTCGAGCGATCCCGCGGCTGGCGCGGTGAAGGCGGTCTGATATCCAGCGACGAGGAGGAATCAGCGGCGAGACCGCGGATGACGCACCGGACGAGATGAAGACGGGTCGGAGAAGGTCGAACGCGGCAAGTCTTCGACGCGAAAAAAGTGACGAAAACGCGGCACTCCCCGCCGCGTCAGGCAACGGTGAGGCGATCGGCGCACACAAACCCACCCTTACCCGGGCACGTTCGGCGCGGCCCCCGACGCGGGTGCGGCGGCGTCGGCGCCGTTCTTCTCCGCCTCTTTGATCTGGCGGTAGATTTCCTCACGGTGGACGGAGATGCCCTGCGGAGCGTCGATCCCGAGACGCACCTTGTTGCCCCGGACTTCCACGACCGTGATCTTGATGTCGTCGCCGATGATGATGCTCTGGTCTCTTGATCGTGCAAGTACCAACATAACCGGGGATTCCTCCCGCTCTCTCTCGCCTCCGTCTCCTTACGGCCGCAGGTCGCCAGAATCTTAGGGGCGACGCATCGCCTTTTCAACGATTCGCTTGACATCCGCCGGGCACTCGCCCGGGAGGTGGCAAGATGGGCATTCCGGGCAACAAGCGGCGTCTCTGAGTCCCTTGTGAACGCCCGTAATGCAGGTCATCATTGCAATGTCGTCCGATTCCAGGGCCGACCCGACCCCGGATACGGGTTATCAGGCGGTGCTTGCTGGCGGTGATGCATGAATCCTGACCGGATGTTCGCTTTGACCCGCGATCTCATCGCCCTGGACTCGGTCACCCCGAGGGAAAAAGACAAGCTCCTGTTCCTCGAGAGCGTGCTCGACGCCCGAGGCTGGCGGACGCGACGATGCCCCGTCGCTGCGGATCGCTGGAATCTCGTGGCCGGCGATGCTGACCCGATCCCGATCCTTTTCAACACGCATATTGACACCGTCCCCCCGCAGTACGGACCGAAAGAAACGCCCCAGCGCATTTACGGCCGCGGCGCCTGCGACACCCACGGAATCCTCGCCGCGATGCTTGAGGCCCTCGACGAGCTTCGGG
>BOJX01000065.1 GCA_016860685.1 Planctomycetota bacterium | reverse complement strand
CAGATCGTGATGCGCGAAAGCGACCTGAACCGGTTGTTGTCGGAGCGGCGTCGCGTGATGGAGGAGCGCGAGCTTCAGATGCAGCAGCACCGCCTGAATTATGTGTCGGGGTGGCACGAGGTGGCGTTCGACCCGCGTCAGGCGCTGGTCATGTCGGTGCAGGCGATCGTGGACCTGGCGTCGCGCGGCGGGCGCCTGGACGAAGCCGAAAAGGCTCTCCTGGACCTTCTGGCGGAGACGAACGATGTGGGGGGTCAGACGGCGATCCGGTTTGCGCTTAAGGATGTCTACCTGGCGCAGAACAAACCCGAGCGTGCCGCGGAGCAGATGATTCTGGCGGCCCGGGCGAATTCGGCGGCTTTGTCGCCGGGACGTGCGCCGCGCGGCGACGGACGGGGCGGCGCCCCCGCGGATCCGGCGCCCGCGTTCCGACCGGATCCGTCGGGCGCACCTGGAGCGACGCCGGCGCCTCCCCCGGGCTCTGCTCCGCACACTCCACCGGCGCCTCCCGGACCTTCGCGTTCGTTCGACGGGCCGAATCCGCCTCCGGGTCCGGAGAGCGGGGCGCCCCCGCGAGGTGTTCCGCGTCCCGAGGCGTCTGCGTTCGATATCGCGCCGCGGGGTTCGGACAATCCGCCTCCGCGTCAGCGGCCCGCCCCAGCGCCGTCGGCGCGAGCCGATCGGAAGTTCCTCGTTTCCGGCCGAGCGTCGTCCCCCCCCAGTGCGTCCGGGTCTCCTCACGCGCCTCCGCCGCCGGGGCCTCCGTCGCCGCCGGATGCTCCGCGTCCCCCTGACGCTCCGCCGCCGCCGGGCGCTCCTGCGCCGCCGCCGCCGCCCGCGCACACCGGACCGCGGGATTGAACCGTCATCGATCCTTCATAACCGCGGCCGCCGAGCCGAGCTTTGCTTCGGCGCGGCGGTCGCGTTTGTTGCCGGGATGACGCGGACGTCTACGATCCACGTTCGATGTCGACGACGGAACATCATCCGGAATCGCCTGCGCTGTCGCGTTATGCCGTGAAGGCGGCGCAGACCCGAGGACGTGCGCACGCGGAGCCGCCGGACCCGCTGCGCGATGCGTTCGAGGTGGACCGTCATCGTGTGCTCAGTTGCGCCGCGTTCCGGCGGGTCCGGGCAAAGACGCAGGTTTTCGGCGGCGCGGAGGACGATCATTTCCGCACCCGGATGACGCACACGCTGGAGGTCGTGGAAGTCGCCCGGCTGCTGGCGCGGGCTTTGCGCGTCAACGAAGCGCTGGCGCAGGTGATCGCGCTAGCGCACGATCTGGGTCACCCGCCCTTCGGGCACGCGGGAGAGGCGGCGCTGAACGCGTGCATGAAGGACCACGGCGGTTTCGAGCATAATGCGCAGACTCTCCGCGTGGTAGATTATCTCGAACATCCGTATCCGGCGTTCCGCGGACTGAACCTGACGTTCGAGGTGCGGGAGGGCGTCATCAAACATGCCAGTTTGTATGATCAACCCGCGAAGTTGGCGGGAGATCCCGTCGTGGCGCCGTTGCTGGAAGCCGGAAGGTGGGCCACCGTCGAAGCTCAGATCGTAGATCTTGCAGACCGGCTGGCGTACGACTTGCATGATCTGGAGGATGCGATCGGGGCGGGATTGTTGACGCCGGCGCACCTTGAGTCGCTCTCCTTGTGGCGTGATGCCCGCTCCGCCCGGGCGGACCTGCCGGATGCGGTCAGCGTTTTTGCGATCCGCCGCCCTGTCCTCGACGCGATGCTGGACCGGGTGGTTCTGGACGCTGCCGCGCAAAGTATGCCGATGCTGGCCGGGGTTGAAAGCCCTGATGAGGTTCGGCGCCTGCCGACGCCGGCGCTGAAACTTTCGGAAGACGTGCAGTGCGGACTGCGCGAGGTTGAGGAACTTCTGCGTCGGGATGTGTACCTGACGCCCCGCGTGCAGCGTCTCGACGAAGAAGCACGGCGCATTGTGACGGAGCTTTTTGAGGCGTTTGTTTGCCGTGAAGACGAGTTGCCGCCGCGGTTCCGGTCCCGGGTCGTCGAACTTGGCGTTTTCCGCACGGTGTGCGACTACATCGCGGGGATGACCGACGGGTACTGCCGCCGGGAGTGGGAGCGCCTCGTGCTGCGGCAAAGCCAACGCTGAGGTTAAGGGGTAAGCTTCGACCGAACCTTCATTGTGCCTCGGGCCTTCCGCTGCATCGACCCACCGGTCCGTCCGATATCCGGATTGCCGGAAGGACGGATGCCGTGATCTGCCTCCCTGAAACAAACTGCGCTCCCGCAACGGCCGCGCTTCTCGCGGCAGGAGGCGTCGCGCGCCCGCCGCGCTTTCGTGTGCTTACCGTCGGACCGGATCCGCGGGAGATCGGCGGCATGTCCACGGTCGTCGCGCAGATGCTGGAGCTGGACTGGGGCCCGCGCGGAGAAGTCCGGTTCCAGCGGATCACCACCGGCGGTCGTGCGCGGGAAACGTTTCTCGGGAAGCTGCGGCGCCACGTCTTGCAGACGCGGACGCTGCGGAGGCGCATCCGGCGGGAAGGCATCCGTGTCCTGCACCTGCACACGTGCAGCGGGGCGTCGTTCTGGCGGTCGGCGGCGGACATGACGGCTGCGCGAGGAACCGGGTGCGCGACGGTGCTCCACGTTCACGGGGCGAAGTTCGATCAGTTTGTTGCGGCGGGTGGGCGATCCACCCGGCGGCTGGTTCGACTTGTCCTTGAGCGGGCGGACGCCGTGATCGCGCTGGGCGAGTACTGGGCGCGATCGATCCGGGCGTGCGCGCCGCGTGCGAACATCCGCGTGGTTCCGAATGCGGTGGAGGCGCCACCGATGTCGGATGTCGGCGTGACCGGTCGCGAAGCCGGCGCGGCGTGCCGCTTTCTGCTGCTGGCGAAGCTGGATGCGTGGAAGGGCGTGGCGGATCTGATCGAAGCCGCCGTCATCCTTGAGCGCTCGGGCACTCCTTTCGAACTCGTGCTGGCGGGGCCGGGAGGGTCGGCGGGTTCCGTCGAGGCGGTCGGTGCGCAGATCGCGGCGCGGGGGCTGTCGAGGCGGGTGTGCTGCGTTGGGCCGCTTTGCGGAGCGGCGCGGACGGAAGCGCTGCGTCATGCGGACGTTCTCGTGCAGCCGAGTCATCATGAGGGGATGCCGATGTCGGTGCTGGAGGCGATGTCGTTCGGGAAGGCGGTCGTGGCGTCGCGGGTCGGGGCGCTTCCGGAGGTGGTCGAGGAGGGGCGGACCGGGGTTCTCGTTCCGCCGCAGGATCCCGCTGCGCTCGCCCGGGCAATGTTGCGGTTGGCGCATGACCCGGCGTTGCGTCGCATGCTCGGTGACGCCGGGCGGTGCGTCATCGGCAATCGGTTCAGTCTGGACCGGTGGCGCGAGGCGCTGATCGATCTTTATGAGGACTTGTTGGCGGAGCGCTTGCGCCGCCACTCCTGCCAGGCGTGAATGAACATCGGGGAAACGCTCAGCAGGATGACGATCAGCACGGCCTTTTCGAGGTTCTTCTGCACCCAGGGGATCTGCCCGAGGTAGTATCCCAGGAGCGTCATGCTCACGACCCACCCGATGCCGCCGAAGACGTTGTAGGCGACGAAGTGCCGGTAGTTCATTGAAGCCGCGCCGGCGACGACGGGCGCGAAGGTGCGGATGATGGGAATAAAGCGGGCGAGCACGATCGTCTTACCGCCGTGACGCTCGTAAAACTCATGCGCCCGCAGCAGGTAGTCTCGGCGGAAGAAGCGGCTCTGAGGACGGTTGAAGATCGGCGGACCGGCTTTGTGTCCGATCCAGTACCCGACGGTGTCGCCGACGATCGCCGCGAGGATGAGCACCACGTTCAGCCAGAAGATCGAGAACTGGTGATCGCCCATGATTTTCTCTCCCGCCGGGCTGGCGAGGAAACCAGCGACGAAAAGCAGGCTGTCGCCCGGGAGGAAGAAGCCGATCAGCAGTCCTGTCTCCGCGAAGACAATGAGCGCGAGAACCGGAAGCCCGCCCCAGCCGATCAGCGTCTGCAACCCCTCGGGCGTCGAGATCAGATGCCAGAATTGTTTGATCCACTCCATCTTGCTCTCATATCCTTCCGCGAGACCTTGCGCCCGACAGGGAGGCGACATCCTAGCGTCGGGCGCAACAACCGGAAACCAACGATCTTTGCGGAAGCCCGTGTGCATGTCGCGGGGAAGGCCGGTGGACGTTCCGGAAATCCGCGGCGAGGGAGTTCGGCGTGGGGGGCATGAATCCCAGCAACATTCAGGCGGTCGAGAGCGTCACGTTGGACGCACCGCGCGATCGTGCGGAGGCGCTGCGCTGGTTTTACGGGGATCTGGTCGGGCTGGAGCCGGCGTCATCCGGGGCGGCTGGCGACGACCTCCGCTTTCGGTCGGGCAGGATTGTATTGACGATCCGGTTGGCGGAGGCTGCGGTCATTGATCCGATCCCGGTGCGGCTGACGGTGCTGGTCCGATCGTTGGCGACCGTCAGGAAGGAGCTTGATGAGCGGGGGATCACATATGAGGTTTTCACCGGAATGCTGTCGTCCGACCGGTCGATCGCAGTGGCGGATCCGGCCGGTTACCGGGTGATCCTCCGTCAGGACGGAACGCTTTTCGGATTTTGATCGACGGCGGAGGCGTCGGGTTGGACGGTGGGGGGACGCGCGCCTAGCGTAATCGCTCAGGCCCGTGAGGGAGCAGGAATAATGATGAAGAAGTCGATCGACGGCGTTGCGCTGAGGGGTAAGCGTGTCCTGGTGCGGGTGGATTTCAATGTGCCGCTCGACGCCGCGCAACACGTCACGGATGACACGCGGATTCGCGCCGCGCTGCCGACGATCCGCCGCATTCTGGAGGAAGGGGGGCGCGTTATTCTGATCAGCCACCTCGGGCGCCCGGACGAAGAACCGGAGGCGAAAGCGAAGTACTCGCTCGCGCCCGTCGCGGGCCGACTGAGCGACTTGATCGCCCGTCCCGTCCGGTTCGTGCATGACTGCGTCGGTCCGGACGTACGTCACGCCGTCGCCGAAATGCGGGACGGGAGTGTGTTGCTGCTCGAGAACCTCAGGTTTCACGAGGCTGAAGTCATCAAGGACAAGAACGCGGCGAAGGCGCCGGCGTTGCGGGAGGCGAAGGACGTCTTCGCCCGCCAGCTTGCAGGGCTCGCGGACGTTTACGTCAACGACGCATTCGGAACCTGTCACCGCGACAACGCCAGCATGTTGACCGTCCCCCAAATGATGACGGGAAAGCCGAAGGTCGTCGGTTACCTTGTGCGGAAAGAGCTGGAGTATCTCGGCGCGGCGATCCACGCCCCGAAGCGACCTTTTGTCTGCGTGCTCGGGGGAGCGAAGGTGTCTGACAAGATCCGCGTCATCGAGCGCCTGCTGGAGCGCTGCGACGCTCTCCTCATCGGCGGGGCGATGATGTTCACGTTCTGGGGCGCGGAGGGTCATCCGGTGGGAAAAAGCCGGGTTGAACCGGACGCCTTCGACCTCGCGCGGCGGCTCCGTGCCGAGGCCGGACCGAAGCTGCGCGTGCCGGCTGATTGCGTCGCGGCGGATCGGATCGCGTCGGATGCGGCGACGACGGTCTGCGCCATCGAGGGAGCTTCGGGTGCAGCGGGAGAAGGCGGGCGCGGGGTGCCGGCGCCTCTGATGGGGCTGGACATCGGTCCGGCGACGATCGCGACCTTTGAAAGCGTGTTGTCCACGGCGGCGACAATTGTCTGGAACGGTCCGATGGGCGTGTTCGAGACCCCGCCTTTCGACCGCGGCACGCGCGCCGTGGCCCGCGCGATGTCACAGGCGACACAGCGGGACGCGATCACGATCGTCGGAGGGGGCGACAGCGCGGCGGCCGTAACGCAGGCTGGGCTGGCGCCGATGATGACGCATGTTTCGACCGGCGGGGGGGCGTCGCTCGAGTTTCTCGAGGGCAAGTCCTTCGCGGCCCTGGAAGTCCTTGATGACGAGTAATCTCGGCGGGTTCCGAATGAGCACCCGGGTAATGTCGGGTTTCCTTGTCGGGGTGTGGCTCGGGCTGGGTTTGGGCTGGCCCTGCTGGGTTGATCCGATCGCCCCGGGTTGGCCGGACACTTCAACTCGGATAGAATAATCGTGATCGTGGCTTGATGTTTCATCTTTCGGGGTCCGGAGATGGATCGTGGTCGTCGCGGTCCGGGACAAGTCGAATCCGATCCGTCCGCCTCGAGGTAAGGCGAGGCGTGGAGCGCGCGCGGACCGGTCGGGCGCGGCTGGCGCCTTCACCCTGATAGAGACGCTCGTCGTCGTGGCGATCATCGCGCTTCTGCTGTCGCTGCTGGCGCCGGGGTTGCGCTCGGCACGAGCCCGGATGCACACCCTGGGTTGTTCGTCAAACCTTCGGAACACGACGTTTCAGTTTCGATTGTTCGTCGAGGGGGAGCGGGAAGACGGACGCGGCGACAGCGATGAACGTTACGGTTCGACCTCCGGGCGGTTCCAGATCGATGATTTTCAGGAGAGTCTTTACGGCGTGGCCGAGTTCTGGGATCTCGGGGAGACGTCGACGGTTCCGCTCGCGCCGGATCATGCGATGCATTGCCCTGCGTCGGGGTCGGACCTGACCCGCGTAGGCCGTCAGCTTGACCTGCGTGACGCAATCACGCCGGCGGAAAACGTCTCGGTTGCGTTGAATATGCGTCTGCTGCAAGCCGTCGTGGAGTATCAAGGTCAGATGCGACTGGCGCCTGTCGCTTCGTGTTCACTGAGCGCCCGCGTGCTGGAACATCCTTATGCGCCGCTGGCGATCGACGTCGACGGTGCTGCGGCGACACGGAAGGTGGGGAACCCGTTTTACATTGCCCCGCCGATTCCGAACGTTCCGGAAGATGATTACACGTCCGGCGCATACTGGTCGCCGGCGCACCGTCATCACGGGCAGACGGTGGTGGGGTTCGTGGGCGGTCATGTGCTCCGCAGCGCGACTCCGGAGCGGGAGCCCTGGGACTGGGCCTATCAGGCTGAGGTCCGCTAGCCGGCCCGAGCGGTTCCGTGATGACCCTGCGTCGCAAGCTCATCCTGCTGCTGGCGGCGTTCGCCGTGTTTGTCGTCGGGGTCACCGGGGCGACGATCTACGCGATCCATCTTTACATCAGCGACGCAACGCAGCGCTTCGAGCGCTGGACGACGGAGGCAAGCCGGACCGATCGGCTGATGACGTCGTTGAACGAGTTCGTCGCGGCGCTTCAGGACCGGCTGACCTCGCCGGGGGCCGAGGCGCGCCTTGCGGCGAGTCAATCCGTTCTTCTGGATCAGCTAGAATCCGCGCTGATTCCCGAGGCCGCGGGGGACGCGCGTTCCCGCGAGGATCTGCGGGTGCTGGGGCGGCGACTGCGGGAAGAGACGCGCGAGTATCTGACGTTGATCGCGTCGGACGGACCGGAGGCGGCGCGGCGCTTTCTCGACGACCGAATTCACGCGCAGACGGTTCCGCTGGTGCGGCGCGAGCTGATGCGGTTTCGTCCCCAACTGGAGACGTGGCGGCAGGAGTCGGCGATGCAACTGGTGCGTACCGGCGAGCGTGTGCTGCTGCTGGCGGCGGGGGTGGCGGTGACGGCGGCAGTGATGCTCCTGCTGGGGGCGCACCTCATCGGGCGCTGGTTGATCCTGCCGATCGCGGACCTGCATCACGCGACGGAGCAGTTCCGGTCCGGGCGCCTCGACTACCGGGTCCGCCCGCGCAGCGGAGACGAACTCGGACAACTCGCCGCCGCGCTGAACACGATGGCCGGGTCGCTGGCGGAGGCCGATCGCGTGCTTCAGGCGTCTGAGCGGAAATACCGGGCGCTGTTTGAGAACCTGCGCGACGCGCTGGTCCTCTGCGACGCGGACGGGCGGGTCATTGAGTGTCATGATTCTGACACTCTTCTTCTGTCCGCAGACGCGGCGACGGCGCGCGGTCGGGCGTTGACGGAGGCGTTCCCGGCGTGGGTCTCCGGCGACTTGAACGCCGAGCGGCTGGTCCGCGACGTAACGCACGACGGCATCCGACGGCGGCGGTCGGACGCGGTGCTGCTGCGGGGAGAAGACGGCGCCCCCTGCGTGGTCGACGTCGTGGCGTTTCCGATCGAGATCGGCGGGCGCCGCTGCGCGGCGCTGGTGCTGCGCGATGCGCGGGAGCGGCGTGCGCTGGAGGAGCGGGTGCGTCGGGCGGAAACGATGGAGGCGCTGGGGCGCTTCGCCGGAGGCATCGCCCACGACTTCAACAACCTGCTGACCGGGGCGGTCGCATCGCTGGGTCTGATACAGACCGGGGACGAGGCGAACAAGCAGACCGAGCGTCTGAACGCGGCGCTCGCCGCGTGCTGGCAGGCGGCGGGCCTGTCGCGGCGCTTGCTTCATCTGGCGCGCGGCGGCCGGGGGCATGCGCAGGTGCTGCGCCCCGCGGAACTGGTCGAGACGATCCTTGCGTCGCAGGAGGAGGCCTTTTTCTCCGGCGTGTCGGTCGAAAAGCGCCTCGACCCCGCCGTCGCTATCCGGATGGACCCCGACGAACTGACGCAAGTCATCCTCAATCTCCTTACGAACGCGAAGGAGGCGATGCCCGGCGGCGGAAGACTCGCGATCGTTGTGGATCGCGAGCGGGAAGTCGACGAGGCCGGGGGGGACGCGCGGGACTGGGCCTGCATCCGCGTCCGGGACAGCGGCACCGGGATCGCTCCCGAAGCGCGCCGCCGCATCTTCGAGCCGTTTTACACCACAAAGCACCAGCCCGGACGGCGCGGGACCGGTCTCGGGCTGTCGATCGTTTACGCCGCCGTCACCAGCGCCGGCGGGCGGATCGACGTGGAGAGCGAACCCGGGCAGGGCGCTGAGTTCCTGATTCGGCTCCCGCTCTGTCAGGAGGAGCGCCCGGAAGCGACGCCGCAGCGCCGGACGGGACGCTTCGACTTCAAACCCGGCGGTCTGGTGCTGCTCGTTGATGACGACGTCGACGTGCGCGGGGCGTGCGCGGACGCCCTGCAATCCTGGGGTTTCAAGGTGCGGACGGCGGCGAGCATTGCTGAAGCGAGGCAGTGCTTCGCCGATGCATTCGGGGAACGACCGACGCTTGCCCTGATTGATGCGGCGCTGCCGGACGGCGCCGGGACAGACCTTGCCGAAGCGTGGCTGCGAGAGGATTCCCGACTGGCGATCATCATGATGTCGGGGTATGCGCGCCAGCCGGACTCGGAAGTGCTGACGGATCGTCTCGCGGCGTGGCTGGAGAAGCCGTTTCCGCTGGAAGCGCTCGCGGCGGCGCTGGATCGATGCCGGCGCGAAGGCGTCTGACGCAGGCGGTCAGGCGGACGGGAACTCGTCCGGTGGCGTGTCGCTGAGGATGTAGCCGACGCCGCGGATCGTATGTATCAGGCGCGGGTAAAGCCCGCCCTCGAGCTTGTTGCGCAGATAATTGATGTAGACGTTCAGCACATTGCCGCCCTCATCCGAGACTTCACCCCAGACCTGCTGAAGGATGAAGCGGCGATCGAGGATTTCGCGCGGGTGATTCATCAAGTGCGCCAGCAGGGCGCATTCGCGCGTCGACAACTCATGCGCCAGTTTTCCACGCCGCACCGCGCGCCGGACCAGATCCAGCTCGACATCGAGAAAGCGCAGCAGGTGCGGATGCGACCCGCGCGACCGGCGCAGCAGGGCGGCGACCCGCGCCGTCAGCTCCGCGATCGCAAAAGGCTTGCACAGGTAGTCATCCGCTCCGCGCTCCAGGCCCGCCACGCGGTCCTCGATCCGATCCTGCACCGTCAGCATAAGCACGGGGAGCGTGCTGCCGGCGCGGCGCAGTTCGGAGGCGAATTCCAGCCCACTTCCGTCGGGCAGGCGGACGTCCAACACAATGAGTTCCAGCGCCTGATGCTGAAGGACGCGCCGGGCTTCCGCGAGCGTCTCCGCGGCGCTGACCGTGAACTCGTCGTGATTCAACCCCTCGACCACGAGGCGACGGACGAGCGGGTCGTCATCGACGACCAGCACCCGGGCGCGAGAGTCGGAAGCCGGGGGATGAGTCTGAAGCGACATGACGCAAGATTACCGCGTTGCTCAAACCGCGACAACGAAAAAAACCGGCCGGAAGGGCTGAATCCGCAGTCGCCAGCCCAGCCGGGCGACCCGTCCGGCGGCGCTGCATTACAGCGCGTCCCGGAATCAGTCCGATATCGCTCAAGCCTGCTGAAAGGAATACCGGTTTTCGACGGAACAATGCAACCCGAACGCCGTGGAATCCCTCGTGCTTGCTCCCGCGCGGTGTCCGACGCGCTCCAAGCCGGTCGAGTGCTGGCGCTGCCGACAGCGGTCGCTGTCGGGGTAGCGGCGGCAGCGCTGCGGGACACGCCGCTCTGGGTTCAACCGGACAGCGTCGCCTACCTCGATCTGGCGGCTGCACTGTCCCGCGGCGACTTCGCCGACGAGCTTGTTCTGATGCGGCCGCCCGGGTACCCGCTGCTGATTGCGGTGACAGCGCAGATCGCAGGAGGTGGCGCCGCCGTCGCGCTGCTTGTGATCCAGCGGGCGATGGTCGTGGCGATCGTCGCGTTGACCACGCTGACGGCGTTCGCGCTGACGCGGCAGCGCGGCGTTGCGGCGCTGGCGGGGGTTCTGACGGCGCTGACCTGGCCGCTGACGGCGTACGCGGCCGTCATCCTGACCGAAATACCTTACACGTTCGCGGCCATGACGACGCTGTGTTTGCTGGCGCATCACCTGCACGGCGGGTCGCGCAGCGCGCTCGCGTGCGCCTCTGTCGCCGCCGGAGCCGCCGGTCTGATCCGTCCTCTCGGGATGCCCCTGCTGACGCTTTGTGCGGTCACGGCCGGAGTTCGGTGGTTCAAGGCGCGATCGTGCGCTGACGAGAACACTCGGCCCCCGGGGCGCAGGGCGCGTTCGCTGGCGTCACGTCTTACCGTCGCGGTCGTGCCGGGCGCCGTCATGCTTGCGGCGTGGGGGCTGCACATTCGCGCGGTTTTTCCCGACGGCGCGTCCCGGACGTGGATGCGGGCGCAGCTTTATGTCCGAGCCGTGCAGGTTGAGGGACTGAAGGCGCCTGCCTCCCCCGCGTTCCTCGAGCTTCAACGTTGCGTGGATGAGGTCAACGCTGGCCTTCCTGACGACGAGCGGCGCTTTCGCGTTGAATATCCCTGGGACGCCGTGACCTGCTACCGTCGGAGGCACGGCGTGGGGTTGACGGAAGGGGTACGCCAGCTCGGCGACGCGGCTGAGCCGATCTTCCGGGCGCACCTGCGGAAACTGCTGCTGACAACACCGCGTCACATGGCGCGGACGCTTCTGATTCCTGACCCGGTATACCGCTACCGTCCGGACGCGCCTCTCGTTGCGGATCCGGATCCGTCGTCGAACGTCTTGCTTTCGACGGAAACCTACGCCGCGTCGGTGCTGGAGCGGGTCCGCGATCCGGTGTTCGCAGGCAGATTCGTTCGCGCGGCGGAAGGCGGCCCAGCCGGCGAAGCCTGGTCGGCGCTGGCTCGCCGGTATCACGCCTTCGTCGAGCGGCCGACCCGGCTGCCGATTCCGGTTGCGGATTCGCTTTACGAGGCGTGGATGCTCTTTGCGTTGGCGGGGGGCGTCGTCTTCCTTCAGCGCGGGCGCCGCGCCGGCGCCTTGCTACTGATAACGTTCGTCCTGGTCCACCTTTTTCCAGCCGCGCTCACCCAGGGGACGATCCCGCGTTACGCCGTGCCGGTTCAACCGGCGATCCAGATCACGGCTGCGGCGGGGGGGCTCACGATCGTTGCTTTCGCGCGGCGCATATGCATGAGGATCCGACTTCGTCCGCGCAGATTTGAGCAGGCGGAGCTTTCGGCGTCCGCGGCCGGAGGTTCCGCCGTCGGCGGCTGATGCATTTTCCCGCCACGCCTCGTTTTCCCCGCACCAACACGCTCCGGCCCGCGTAGTAGTGGCGCGCCGGTTGCGAAGCGTTAGCATCGGCAGGCCGAGGACGGGATGTGATTTCGTTTTTCAGGAGCCAACCGGGGGATTCGAGTCTGTCTGCGCGACGGCTGCGCGCCGCAGTCGGAATCGCGACGATGTTCGCGTTGGGCGGAGGGATGCTGTCGGCGTGGCTGCTCACCTTGCATGTCAATCACGTCGCCTTGACCGATCCCTTTCAGGGGACGGGGCTGGTGCATGTGCTGGTTTTTCACGCCGGTGCAGGGCTCCTGACGGGAGCGGCGTGGGCGCGGGCGCGGCGCGCGTTCATCAGGTCCGCGTGGCCGGGACGCCTGATGTTCATGATCCTCCCGTTACTGGCCGTTGCATCCTGCGACCGGTGGATGCTGGTGTTCTTCGCGCCGATTCCGGAGCGAGAGGATCCGCTGATTCAACCTCATCCGCGTCGGTTGTGGACGCTGGCGCCCGGATACACGCTTCCACCGAAGTGGGGCGGGGACACGATCAACGAGCGCGGACTGCGCGGGCCGCTTGTGCCGTTTGCGCCGGGACCGGGTGAGCGGCGCGTGATTCTTGTCGGCGACTCCGTCGCGTTCGGATCGGAGGTGCCCTGGCCTCAAACCTTTGCGGCGGAGATCTTCACGCCATCGCGAGGGCTTGCCCCTGAAGCGACCTGGACGGTGGTCAATCTCAGTGTGCCGGGGTACGCACCGTGGCAGGAGCTGGACATCCTGAAAGAGGAGGGGATGAAGTATGCGCCCGACGTGGTGGTCTACGTGTTCTGTCTGAATGATGTGACGGATCGCCTGCGGTGCGAGGCGCTGCGGGACGCGCCCCGGACGATCTGGCAGAAGCGGCTCGAAAGCTCGGGTCTGTTCCGGCTCGGGCGCTCGCTGTCCGCCCGACTTGCGCCGCTCAACGCCCGGGTCTGGTACGAGTCTCTTGCTGATCGACACCTGATCGGCGATGCGGATTCGCCGTGGCTGGCGCAGGCGTGGCAGCAGTACTTCAATGATGTAGACGCCTTGGCGGAATTCGTCCTCGCGAGCAAGGCCGAGTTCGTGATTCTGCTGGTTCCCAGTGCATCCCACGTTCGCCCGGACGCTCAGACAAAAGATCTGCCGCAACGACGGCTCGCGGCGCATGCCGAGGCGCGCGGTTATGCGCTCGTGGATCTTCTCCCCGTGTTGCGCGACGAGGCCGGGTTCGACGAGGGCGGGTGTTCGGAAGCGTTCGTTGACATGTGGCATTTGTCCCCGGTCGGGCACCAGCTCGCGGCGCGAGAGCTGGTCCACGCCCTGAATCCCCTGAAGCGGAAAGTCAGCGGCGGACCGGATTGATGGGTTCCGGTGGGGAGATTCCGCTGCGGACCTGACTTCAAGGATTGCGGTTTCGGATCAGGAACCGGATCGTCGGGCTGATCTTGCCGGTCGGTTCCGTCCCCCACGCCGCGACGCGCCACCACGAGCGTGGTGCAAGATAGCCGCGACCCTCAAATCGAGCGACCTCACGGTAGCCCAGCATCCCTTCCGAAAGGGACGCCAGCACGTCGCGCTGAGGTCCGTCGTATCCCTGCGTCTCGAAGCTCGAGAGAATCAGCACGTCACAATCCGAGGCCGCGATCGACTTCGGGGTCATCTCGATCTCGTCAACGCGGTAACCCAGCTCGACCGCGCGGGGCAGGTACTGCGGCTTGCCGAAGACGCCGACCCGGGCCGACGCGGGGACGTGCTGCGCCAGCCAGGTCTCCGCCGCATACCGGCTGTCGCCGCGCATCTCGAGATTCAGCGCCGTCAGCAACACGGCGGTCGGGATCACGACGAGCAACGCAGCCACAGCGGTCAGCGCCCTGTCTCGCCGCGGATGTCGCAAAGCCGCAACGATCTCGCCCGCGCCGGCGACCGCCGCCAGGGCAAGCATCGGGAAAAGGAACCGGCTGTAAGAAAAGCCCAGCGCTCCCTGGATCGTCAGAAGGTAATACGAACACGCCGGGACCAGCAGGATCGCGGCGCGGCGTGGACCGCGACACAGAGCGGCGACGACGGTGGCGAGCATCGTCGCCAGCAGCGGCCAGCCGACAGCGCCGCCGGCGTAACGCAGGCTGACCAGCGCCAGCGTGAGCGGATTGTCGTAGCGCGTCTGCTGCGCATGAAGCGTGTCCGCCGAAGCGTCGAACCAGTATTCGAGGCGCGCGACGAAGCGCTCCCAGTTGTGAAAGGCGCCGTTGATGAAAAGCCAGGGTAGCACAAACGACGCCAGCCCGGCGAGCCAGACCGGCCTCATCAGGACGGATGCGATGACGGTGCCCCAGCCGGAGCGGCTAAGCGGCGAGGTGCTCCGCGCGGTCCGCGCCGTCTCGATCAGGAGCATGAGCGCCATCCCGGGGTAGGCGCCCGCGACGCCGTCCTTGGTACCCACGGCCGCCGCAGTCAGCAGCCCGAGCGCCGCGCATCGTCCGGCGCTGAGACGCTCGATCGCCCGCAGATAGGCGACCACGCTCCACGCGAACCAGAACATCGACGGGACGTCGACGTTACCGAGACGGGCGAAGTAGGCGAAATCCACGCCGGCGCAGAACGTCAGCGCCGCGACAAGTGCCGTGAATCTGTCACCCGTCGTCCGCAGCGCGGCACATCGCAGCGCCCACCCCGTCCCGACCGCCATCAGAAAGGTCAGCACGCGGGACGCCAGAATCAGCAGCCCGATCCGGTCCGCCTGGGGGGGCGCCAGCACTTTCGCACCGGTCGCGGGGTCGATCGTCATCAGCCCGCGCCACGTCCAGACGGCCTCGATCGTCCGGTACAACCCCGCGTTCAGCAGGTAGTGCAGCGGCGGGTAGCGTCCGCGCCAGTCTTGAGGCCAGCCGTCCACTACGAACGTGCGGTTCGGACCGGCGATCGTGTCCTGACTCCACGAATTGAATGCAGGCAACCCCCAGCCGATCCCGGGCAGATATACGAGGCAGGCGAAGGCGGTAAGGACCGCCAGATCGCGGAACCAAGACGGACCGGAAACGATGCCTGGAGCGGTTTGTTGAGCGGACAGCCGAGGTTCTTTCATCGATTTTGTGACGCCGCCCCTCTCTTGTGGCGAATCCGCAGGTCCAGTGCAGGTCATTATAGGACGGACCCGGGATAAACCCGATCCCCAAGACCGTCCCTCGGGTGACCGATAATCCCCAAGTCGGACACCGGCTTTGAACGATGATACAGGTGAAAAGGAGTTCGCGCATGAACGCAAGAGGTTTGTCCCGCGCCGCGGGAGTCGCCGCATTGGCGCTGATCGGATGCACCAGCGCGCCACCCGCCGCGCGCCTGAACGCTCCGCCGCAAGGCGTGGCGGGCGATCCGCCGGCGCTGGCGGACACTTTCACGAGCATGTCGGACAACGCGATGACGCACGACATGTCGGTGGCGGATCTGCACTTCATCCCGCACAGCAGTGAAATCTCAGGGACAGGCGTGGTGCGCCTGACGCGTCTGACGCCGCACCTGAATCACTACGGCGGCATCGTGCGCTACGAGACCTTCGAGAAAGATCAGGCGCTGGTGGACATGCGCCTCGAACACGTTCGGGAGTTCCTCGTCGACGCCGGGTGCGACATGAGCCGCGTCGAGGTGAAGGCGATGATCTCCGGGGGTCGCGGCATTCGCGCGTCGGATGCGATCCGCCAGATGGAGAAGGGCACGGCGCCCCCGGCGGACGGACAGGGCGGCGCGGGCATGACGGGCGGCGCATCCGCCTCGGCGGGCGGCTGAGCGTAAGAGGGGCACGGCAAGGAGGCACGACGGTGATGACACGAAGGACGATTCCGCTCCTGGCGGCGCTGGCGACGCTGACGGGCTGCTCGCAGACGGACGACTCGATCGCCACGCAGAAAAAGGGCGGGTGGCAGCGGCTGGATCCAGCCGCTCTGGCGGACGCCGTGGAAAGCCCGCCGCCGAAGATTCTCCCGCAGACGCACTTCGCCGCGGGACAGTTGCTTGAGGCGCAGGGGGACTTCAACCGCGCCATCGCTCAGTATCAGCGGGCGGTCCTGCTCAATCACAACTTCGTCGCCGCGTATCATCGCCTCGGGATGGTGCTTGCGCGGCAGGGACGGCATCGCGAGGCGATCGACAACCTTGAAAAGGCCGTCGCCCTCCGACCCCACGAGCCGATCCTCCGCAACAATCTGGGCTTCGAGTATTGTCGGATCAACGACTTCGACCGCGCCGTCACCCACCTTCAGGCCGCCGTGGCGATCGACCCGCAGTTCGAGCGGGCGCAGGTCAACCTCGGGATGGCGCTCAGCAAGGTCGGACGGTTTGACGAAGCTCTCGAGGCGTTCCGCGCCGTCCTGCCGGAGTCGCACGCCCAGTACAACCTCGGCATGATGTTCTGCGGCGCGAAGCGCTACCGCGACGCGGGGCTGGCGTTTCATCGCGCTCTCCAACTCGACCCGGCGCTGACCGCCGCGCGCACCCAGCTCGCTTCGATCGAGGCTTACGTGGATGTGTCCTCCTTCGAGACGCCGCAGCCGGCGTCCGACGATGACTCGAACCCGTCGCCGTGGGAGATTCAAACGCTCACCGGAGCGCCGGAGGCGCAGACGCAGGACTCCCCCAGCCGGCTGGAACCGCTGCAAAAACTGGACGACGACGTGAACCCGGCTCCTTCGGACGAGACGGCGGAGTACGTCGCCGACGACTTGGAGCTTATCTCGTCGCCGATAGTTGACGAAAGCGACGACGCTTGCGACGACTCCGTCGCCGACGCGTCAGACGATACTGGCGGTTTTGCGTCGTCAGAGACGGACTCAGGCTCACACGCCTCGACGGAGACCGGCGAAGGTCAGCGCGACCATGACGACCCTTCCGGCGCGCAGCACACCGAGGCGGATGCGACATCGGACGTGCCCGAGATCTCAGACCCGATCCCGCCCGCGGATGAGGATTGTGAGGACGACGGCGAGCCGCACGTGCGCTTTGAAGACGTCTTTCCCGTCGACGACGACCTGACGCCGTCGATGCCTTATCAGGATGCCCTCCGTGCGCCGGCGTTCGCTTTCTCGGTCCCGGTGATGGAGCAGCCCGTCGAAACGTGGGTCCGAACCGTCGAGGCGCGGGCGGAGTACGTACCGGTCGAGGTTGAAACGTTCGTCGCCCGCGAGCCGACCTGGTGGACCGAAGCGACCGCCGGGAGCACGCCCTGCGCGGATGAGACGCCCTTCTTCACGGACCCGGATCCCGTGCTGCCCGCCGACGATGACGAAACCGCGTTCTTTATGACGGATCCGGAAGCGGCTCTCTTTGAGGACGCTGAGCCGGCGACGGAAAAGACTCCCCCGTCCGCACCGCCGATGTTCGGAACGCCGCTGAACCCGGAGGCGACTTTGAATGAACCGATCGTGACGGTCCAGCCGTCGATCGACGCCGAGCCGTTCCCGCTCGCGCTTCCGACGACCGAACCCGTCGTCTTCTGGTCGGAACTCGGATTCGGGTGGATCAGGATCTCGGAAGAGCACGGACTGGCGGACGAGCCGGCGGCCTGGCCCAGCTCCCTGCTGGGCTCGGTCGAACTGGCGGATCCCGCCGCGGAGGCATCAACGTGGTCGCCTGATGAAGCCTCGGACGGCGACGAGCGTTGCGATGACGGTGAGCTTATTGAGCACTGGTCGTCAGACGACTTCCGTTTCGGCTCGATTCTGATGCTTGCGGAACCGGGCGCAGAGGCGGCGCCGGCGCGCGGCACGATGTCCGACCGTCCGGAACGGACGGCGCGGATCACGTACCCGCGGCCGTGGCCCTGATTCCTCGACGAAGTTCAAAGGGTAGGAGACGGAGAGGCGCTGCGGCGCCTCTTTTTCATTCCGGGCGTGTTGATCGCCCGAGCGTCCTGAACGAGCCGCCTCAGCTTCCTTCGGACTCTTCGTCGGCGTCAAGGCGGTCCGGGTCGACGACGGCCGCGCGCACGTCGCCGCCGCTGGTGAGGCGAAGGCGGAGCGTCGCGCCCGTACCGCCGCAGGTCATGTAAACCGTCGTCTCCGGCATATCGAAGGAATGCGACCGATCGCACGCCGGGCAATCAAAACGCACCAGCATAAGAACCCTTTCCCGCCTCTCGAACCGTCCTTCCGCCCGACTCGTGCCTGCTACGGCGCGACATGAAGCCCGAAGGCGTCATGCACGAGCTGCAGCGCCCGCGGTCCGTCCTCGCGGCGCACAAGGCAGCTTAATACGATCTCGCTCGTCGAAATGTTGTGAATGTTGACGCCGCCCTCGGCGAGCGCCGAAAACATCGTTGACGCCACGCCGGACGCCGTCCTCATGCCTACGCCGATCGCGCTGACCTTCGCCACGCCGTCATCCACGTTCATCCCGGACAGGTTCATCTCACGCACAAGGTCCGCACAGATACGCTTCGCCTCGGCGAGATCCGCGGCGCTGACCGAGAACGTCAGGTTCGCCTGTCGCCCGTCGTCGTACACGTTCTGCACAATGTCGTCCACGAGGACGTTCTTGGCCGCGATCGCGCCGAAGATTCGCGCGGCCATCCCGGGTCGGTTCGGCACGCCCGCCAGCGTGATCGATGCCAGATCCTGCTTGAGCGTGACGCCTTGAACGGCGGCGTCCTCCATCCCCTTTGTTTCCGTCATAATCAAGGTTCCCGGCGCGTCCGTCAGCGAACTGCGGACGTGGATCGGCACGCGATACTTCTTTCCGAACTCGATCGCCCGCGAATGCATGACCGCCGCGCCCGCCGCGGCCATCTCCAGCATCGTGTCGTAGCTGATGCGGTCGATCTTCCGCGCCTGCGGCACGAGGCGAGGGTCCGTCGTGTACACCCCGTCCACGTCGGTGTAAATCTCGCAGATCTCCGCCCCGAGGACGCTCGCCAGCGCCGTAGCCGTCGTGTCCGAGGCGCCGCGCCCCAGCGTCGTGATCTCCCCGCCCGCGTCAATTCCCTGAAACCCCGCGACGATGACGATCCGTCCCGCCGCCAGCTCCCGATCGATCCGCTCCCGGCTGATCCGCTGAATCCGCGCCCGCGTGTGAACACTGTCCGTGAACAGCCCGAGCTGCGCGCC
>BOJX01000064.1 GCA_016860685.1 Planctomycetota bacterium | reverse complement strand
GCCGCGCCCACCCCCCCGTCGCACTTCGACCGCCGCCTGCGCGGCGACCTCGACGCCATCATCCTCAAAGCCCTCGAAAAAAACCGCGCCCACCGCTACGCCTCCGCTGCGCACCTCGAAGACGACGTGCGGAGGTACCTGTCGGGCGAGCCGACGTTCGCGCGTCCGACAACGCGGTGGCGAAAGATGTCCCGCTGGGCAGCGAATCACCCCAAGCTGACCACGGGAACTCTCGCATTCTGCGCCGGATTGCTTGGCCTGATTCCAGCGAAGTTCGCCTACGATCTGGCATTTCAGCGAGGCGCCCTCGCGGAACCGGGCGAGGTTTTCATATCTGCTGAGAAGCGACTAGCCATCTTGAAATCGATCAACGGGGAGGATCTGCATCGCTGGACGACGCGCCGAGAAAATGGAATTGCTTTCGGGGATGTCGTCTCGTTCAAACCGGAGCAAAACCTCAGGCCGCTAGTCATCATCGGTTTTTCGGGAGCCGAAGAATATGGTGAGCTTTCCAGGTCGGTGTGTGCCTTTGAATGGCCGCGACTGACTGGAACCCCGGCGTGGCGCAGCTTCATCGAAGACGACCGGCCAGTGCCAGACCCGTTCGAGCGTAGGTTCACGCCATCAATGTTTCGATGCGTGCATGGCTGGCTCATAGACGTCTTCGCCGAGCCGAAGGGAGACGAGATCATCGTTTATTTCCAACACCAGGCGTTTACCCAAGGCATCTTTCGCATCTACGACCTCGCAGGAAGATTGCTGTACCAGGTCTGGTTTGATGGCAACCTCAATCACTGTGCTTACCTCCCTGAGGGTGATTTGCTTGTGCTTTCGGGCTTGAGCGGTGCGGTTCCGAGCGCTGAGCGGGGATTCGGAGGAAAGGGCGAGTGCATCCATCCGGGTGTCGTCTTCGCCATTAGGCCGGAAATCGGCTTTATCCGCGATGAGCCGCTATTCGTTGACCCGGTGCCGGATTTCCCTCGCGCTGTCTGGTGCAAGACGCTTGTGGACGCGGAAGGGCGCGCGGCCGATGTCGAGCTTCGCGTCAGCGCGTCACAGCTCCTGAATCAGGACGAACACGTCCATGTTGAGGCCTATTTCCATGAGGGAGTGGAAAAGTGGCATCTCGATTTCGAACTCAACGCCGAGGGAGAGAAGGTCGAGGGCCCGAAGTTCGATGATTCCCTGAACCTCGCCATCCGGGAAGGCAGGGCGTCCAGGAAGGACTATGATGGGTTCGAGCTTGTCGACCTCCCGACGCTCCTGAAGGAATCTCAAGACCCCGGAGATAACCTACGCAAGGACGACCCGCTCCGAGGCTCGCCCTACCGCTGGGCGCGGCTGCTGGGGGAGGGGAAGGGAACGTCGCGTAACGGCTCTGGAACGCCACTCCGACACCCTCAAGATTAGCCATCTTGACCTCTTCCATCGTCACCCTGGAGGAGGAGCGATTGACAATCCGGCACGCCGAAAAAATGGCGAGCCACTTGGTTGCGCCTCCGGAACTGACCTCACGCATGAAAGAGTGAACGCCATCGGTACTGGCGGATTCTGAAAGAGAGGTTGGTTATGAAACTTCGAATCCTATTCCTGTTAGCTCTGCTAATCTGCTTTCCCGGTTGCTTCGATTCACCGCCCATGGACTCCGACGTCAGCAGCATTCCAAGCGAGACGACTCTCGCAGCGGCGGAGGCGAAGCGCTTCGAGTTCTACGGGGCGGAGGGGGACACCGTCATATTCGACGCCACGATGCCGGATGACGAGACCGACGTGGACCTCTTCCTTTATGATCCGTCCGGCTCAACCGTAGCATCCTCGAACCGTCTCGGCGGTCTGCCGGACAATATTCGTCACGACCTGGACCGAAACGGAACCTATGCACTTGAGTGCGTCAATATCTTCGACGACCGCCCGGCGACTGTATTGCTGCGGAAGCAAGTGCTGTCTGACGCGACAAGCAACGACCTGAGCGGAGTCTATCGCATTACCGAATATAACGGGGGTGCTGTTCCCGAAGGGCAGATTGAGAAGTTCGCCTTTGACCAAGGCCAACTGGTATCTCGCTACATCTTTGTTGACGCTTCGCTGCTGGGGCTGGGCAGCGACCTTGAAGTCTGGGTGGACCACCGGCCTGGCGAAGTCAGCGACGTGTACTGGGAAGGTCAGCACTATCAGCTCAGTGCGCTGGACACTTCGTCGTCGAGCGACGGGGCGTCCCTGTCCTTCACCTACGACATCCGCATAAGACTGATTGTAGGCTCGCAGGTCTATATGAGCGCTGACGGCTCCGTCAGTTTCTCTGGATCAGTCTCCGGAGACGGTCGCACGATCACCGGAATCCGCGAAGGTTTCGTGACGGGCGACCTGTCGCTGGAGTTTTCACACACGCTCACGGCGCGACGAGAGTGAAGGGCCGTGGCGCTTCAGCCATCGTTGAACCACAGGTTCGCCGCTGTTCAAACGTGTTCCCTGACTCCGGTCGTCTGGAGTCCTGTCATCCCATTTTGGAGCTATTCAATGAGCCGCTATGTTCTGTATGTTGTAACAATGGCTTTCATCGTCCCTGTCGCCGGCTGTGCGACCATCGTCCACGGCAACAGTCAGAAGGTCACGGTGACCTCCAGCCCGCCGGGGGCGCTGGTGCTCTATAACGGCGCGGTCAAAGGGATGACGCCTTGTGACGTCGATTTGAGTAGACGTCCGCTCAAAACCATTATAACTGTGCGCAAGGAAGGGTATCCCGACAAGCAAATCGTGGTCAATAATGGTATCAGCATGTGGGCGCTGCTCGGCAACTTCATCTTTGGAGGCATCCCGGGGTGGATCATCGATGCCGCCACGGGAAGCTTCGGCGCCTACTATCAGGATCATTACGACGTTCAGCTTGAAGCGGGCGTGGCGGGATGACAGGCGTTGCGTTGTGATCGATGATCAAGGTACGATTTTTCGTTGGATCATCGTACCTTGTTGTGGGTGAATGCAGATCAGTTCAATTTTAGAAATCAAAGGAGAATAGCATGGGATTCTTTCAAATTCTTGGCATCGCGATTTTCGCATTGTGGGCGCTGGCGTTCATGTTTGGGGCCTGACTCACAGGCAAAGTTCCTTCGCAGAACATCAAAAAAGCCCAGGAACGCCAACTTCCGGAAATGCGCCGGGTGTGCTTCCAGGCGATTTACAGTGGAGGTAGAGAGTATGATTCATGGTAGCATCAATTATTATAGTATCCGCGTCGTGATCCTTGTGGTCGGGAATGCCCTCTGTAGCGCGTCGTCATTGGCTCATGCGCCGACCACGGAGTTCAATCCCAGCAACACCGAGAACGATCCTCTTGCCGACTGCAACGTGGGCAACGGTTGCGGACCCGGTGGCGAGGACTTCTGCGAAACCTGGGTAAAACCTCGTTGGGGTGAGGGATATAGGTATGAGACATGCCAACGCTACAGGAAAATCTTTCAAACCGCCTGCAACGCTCATGATGTGTGTTACGCGGAGTGTTGCTGCAATCCTTCTGACATCAGATGCAAGAAGATTCGGCAGATGTATTGTGATCTAAAGTTCTACGGCGACATGCTTCGTGCCTGTCGTGGGTTTTATGGTATTCAGAGAGACGAATGTAATATAGTTGCATCTATTTTCTTTGTGGCTGTTTCTGCCAAAGGGTTACCGTATGTCAATTGTGAATGTCGTGTAGGGTGTCCGCCGACCGGGGATGGCGGAAGTCGCCCAACAATGGAGAGACTTGGACTGGCGATCAACACTCACGCAGAGAGCTTTATTGAAAATACCGATGAAAGCTATGACAACCCAGCTTTGGACGAGGATCAGGACGGAGTTCCCGATCAATTTGAAGTCTTGGTTGGCATGGATCCCACCGATGCTACCGATGCGATAGCAGACCCTGATCAGGACGGAATTCCCAGTGCTATGGAAGTGCTTTTAGGGATACACCCGTTCATGAAAGATTCGAATAATGATGGGCGAAACGATCGTGCAGAGATGATGCGTTGGATCAAGAAGCACGACCGATTGCATGAGCGAGGTGTAAGGCGCGAATAGTTGGAGCATGGTGGTACGAAACCAAGGACAGTCACGAAGAGAGGATGAGAAGCGTACTAAAGCGTTGGTTTGGTTTTTTGACATTGAACGGAGGATTCACAAATGTGGGGATTCGGTTCATGGCTGAATTGGTTCATCAGAGGGAGTCACTGGATTACTTTTTCTGATTGGGGAGAGTGGGTCTACCCGAACTTGGACCGGGGTCGGTCAAGGTATCTGTAGGATGTTTGTCGGTTCGATCAGCAGCCGCTGCGCGCCGTTGCGCAGGATGCCCATCAGCGCGTCCTGTTCCGAAACCTCTGGAAAGCCCGACGCGGCTCCGGCGCCAAGCGCCGAGTTCGGTCCCGCCAGTGGAATGCAACCCCCCTATACGGACGCCGATGGTGACGGCATTCCCGATGAACTGGAAATCGCCGTTGGTTTGGACCCCACCAATTCGAGTGACACCGTGGCTGACTCTGATGGCGACGGGCTTATCAACCACGACGAGGTGCTGTTTGGATTTGATCCCTTTGTCGGCGATACGGATGGGAACGGAAGGCGAGACGGGCGAGAGCTGAAACGAGCTTTGAGGCGGTGGCAGCGAGGCGGATGATGCAGCGGGTACGCTGCGGACACTGTTCGGTCCACATACCGTGTCGGCCGCGCTCTCTTGCGGGACGGTCATCGAGCGCGCGACGGAATGCCCGTGAGGCGTGGACCTGTCGGCCGTTCGCTATCAGCCACCGACCGACGCGGCCTGCGAATGCAGGCGTAACGGATGGCGGTCATCAGAACCCCTCACGCCAATGAGGGGCCGGGCATGAGGATCGGACCCGCTTCCCTTTCGGGGGGCGGGTCTGTTGTTTTCGAGGCGGGGGCGACGGGGCCGTGGGTGAGGGTTGAGGGTTCGGGGTTTGGGGTTCGGGGTTTGGGGTTTGGGGTTCAGGGTTCGGGGTTCGGCGGGGGTCGTTCGTCGCTCCACGACGAGCGTTCGCGGCGGAGCCACGAACTACCCCCGGGGCTGTTCGGCCCGCTCCCGCTTGCTACCGTGCACGCGAAGCGTAAAATGAAGGCGCCATGAGCACGCTGCACGCTCATTTTGACGGCAAGGCCTTCGTTCCCGACGAGCCGGTGGACTTGCGCGAAGGGACGGCGGTCCGACTGACCTTCACTCCGCTCAACGGTTCAACCGTGCTCGATCTGCTATCGGACCTGGCCCGGGAGCATCCGATTGGGGACTCGCCCGCCGACTGGTCGCAGCGCCATGACGATTACATCCGCGGCGCTCACGGAACATGATCTTCCTGGACACCTCGTTCTTGGCCGCGCTCTTCATGAAGAACGACCAGTGGCATGAGCGCGCCCAGGAATGGGCGCGGCGCGCTCGCCCTCCTTTCGTGACGACGGAGTACGTTCTGATTGAACTGGCGGATGGCCTCGCCAGGCCGGCGTGGCGGCCCACGTTCCTGCGGATTCACGAGGCGCTGCGAAAAAGCGCCGATGTCCAGATTGTCGCGCAGTCGCCCGAGCGGTTCGTCAGCGGGCTGGAACTCTACCGATCGCGAGCGGACAAGGCATGGTCGCTGACGGACTGCTTGTCGTTCACCGTCATGCAGGAACGGGGTTGCACGGAGGCGCTCAGCTCGGACGTCCACTTCATTCAGGCCGGTTTCAGAGCGCTGTTGCTTGAAGCCACTTGACCGGCAGGCGCGCCCGCACGTTCGGCCGGCCGGCATCCGAATCTGCGATCCCTTTGCCATATGGGGTGCATCGGGCCGGCGCGGTTCGGTAGAGGGATTGCTTGTTGCCCCAGGTCGTGGGTTTCGCTTCATCCTTCTCCTTATCCCGGGGCTTGGCCCGGTCGGCCGAAGTCGGGATTGATGATGAGGTCGCCGCCGAAGCGGCGGCGGGCGTCCGGGGCTTCGCCGAACTGCTGTTTGAGGTCGAGGAGTTCGTTGACTTTCTCGACGGAGAGGCGTTCGACACGGCCGATCTGACGGGCGAGGATGAGGATGCGGCAGTAGGCGTCGAGGATCTCCGTGTTCCAGTACGCCCGTTCGACGGTCGGTCCCCAACTGACCGTGCCGTGGTTGCTGAGCACGACGGTGTTCGCCCGGCCGACGAACGGGCGGATGGTCGCGGCGAAGCGGTCGTTCCCGGGCGTCTCATACGGCGCCCGCGGGACCGGACCGAGAAAGACCTCCACCTCCGGAAGGATCCCCGTCGGGATGTCCTCATGGGCGACGGCGAAGGCGACCGCGTGGGGCGGGTGGCAATGCACGACGGATTTCACCGCCGGGTCGCCCTTGTAGACCTCAAGATGGAGGAAGATTTCGCTGGTTCGAGGCCTTTTGCCGGAGAGTTGCCGGCCCGACAGGTCTACCGTGCAAAGGTCGTCGGGGGTCATGAAGCCCTTGCAGATCAAGGTCGGCGTGCAGAGGACGACCTCGTCGGACAGGCGGCAGGAGATGTTGCCGTCGTTTCCTGCGGCGAACCCCCGGGCATAAATCCGCCGCCCGATCTCGCAGATCTGCTCCCGTATGTCCCCGTGGTCCAGACTCATCCTCGCACCGACCCCGAACCCGATCTGACCCGCCTCGCGGTCCCCAGCCCCCGCTCCGCACGGAGCGCCGCAGCCAAGCCCACTCTATATTGAACGATGAAACCAGACCAGCGCCCGGACGGAGGTGGGGCGTTCCTCCGATTCTCGCTGTGCACTTCCGGCGCTGCGGGGCGTGGAGCGATCGTCCATCGCGTCGCGGATATCCGCTCGCTGACCTGCCCCCGATCTATGGTCCAGTCGCTATGAGGGTTTCCTGGTTGTGTGGCATTCGGGCGGGCGGAGTGGACTCTCCAGGCCACGGAGCGGAGCCCGCCCGAATGCCTGCCTCAACCGTCCCACCGCGCCGCCGGGCCGCGAACGCGGCTGATCGATCACTTCGCAGGCCCGACGCTCCGACACGCTGCACGTCGTCTGAGCATCCTTCTCCGCGTCTCTGCGGCGCGCCGGGCTTACCCTTTTCCCTTGAGCGTCTCTTCGAGGATCGGCTTGTCCAGACTCAGGTCGGCCACCAGCTTCTTGAGTCGCTTGTTCTCTTCCTGGAGTTCTTGAGCTGCTTGGCGTCGTCGGCCTTCATGCCGCCGTACTTCAGACGAAACGTCATCTCCGTGGACGGGCACGGACCCCGGGGTGTGGTCGAACCGCGCCTCGTCGATCAGGCTCGTATGTTCTGCGCCGCCCTCAACGGCTCCCGCTACGCCAGATTCATCGTCATCAGGAACTCGCGGTTGGTGCGGACCTTGCTGAGGCGCGCCGTCAGGAGCTCCATCGCTTCGACCGGGTTCATATCGCTCGTCACGCGGCGCAGGCGGAAGACCAGCTCCAGCTCCTTCGGATCCAGCAGCAGTTCCTCCTTGCGCGTGCCCGACGCCGGGATGTCGATCGCCGGCCAGACGCGCTTGTCCACGAGGCGGCGATCCAGGTGCAGCTCGCTGTTGCCGGTGCCCTTGAACTCCTCGAAGATGACCTCGTCCATCTTCGATCCCGTGTCCACCAGGGCCGTGCCGATGATCGTGAGGCTTCCGCCCTCTTCGATGTTTCGTGCGGCGCCGAAGAAGCGCTTCGGTTTCTGAAGGGCGTTCGCGTCGATGCCGCCCGACAGGATCTTGCCCGAGTGCGGCATCTCCGTGTTGTGCGCCCGGGCGAGTCGGGTGATCGAGTCCAGAAGAATCACAACATCCTTGCCCCACTCGACGAGGCGGCGGGCGTTCTCGATCACCATCTCCGCGACCTGCACGTGGCGAGAAGCCGGTTCGTCGAAGGTCGAGCTGATGACCTGCGCCTGCGTGTGGCGCTTCATCTCCGTGACTTCCTCCGGGCGCTCGTCGATCAGCAGAATGATGACGTGGCACTCGGGGTGATTGTGCGAGATCGCGTTGGCGATTTTCTGGAGCAGGACGGTCTTTCCGGTGCGCGGCGGGGCGACGATGAGCATGCGCTGCCCCTTGCCGATCGGCGTCACCAGGTCGACGACGCGCATGTTGAGTTCCTGCGTCGTGGTCTCAAGGATGATCCGCTCCTCGGGGTGCAGCGGGGTGAGATCCTCGAAGTTGGTCTTCTCCATCACCAGCTCGGGGTCGGCGTAGTTGATCGCCTCGACTCTCAGCAGGGCGAAATACCGCTCGGACTCCTTCGGCGGACGGATCTGCCCCGAGACGATGTGCCCGGTCTTCAGTCCGAAGCGGCGGATCTGCGAGGGGCTGATGTAGATGTCGTCCGGACCGGGAAGGTAGTTGTACTCGGGCGACCGCAGGAACCCGAAGCCGTCCTGGAGGATCTCCAGGACGCCTTCGCCGTACATCATGCCGTTGCGGTTCACCCGGGTCTGAATGATGCGGAAGATCAGATCCTGCTTTTTCAGTCCGGTGTAGTCTTCCAGGCCTTCCTGGCGCGCCAGTTCATGCAGGTCGTTGACCGGCATCTGCTGAAGCTGCGTGATGTGGATGTTGCCGCGTTTGACTTCCTCGTACTTGGCGTGCGTTTCATCGACGCCGGGCGTTCCGCCTTCCGCCGGCGGTGCGAGACCCTCGGGAGCCGACACGGACGGCGGGGGCGCCGGCTCGTCGATGTCCTGCATCGTGTGTACGCCGTCGTCGTCATGACGAGCGAGCGTCTTGGGTCGGGGACGATGCCCCCCACGGTTGGGAGACGGGCCCCGGCGGGCATTGTTGCGACCTCTATCGGTTCCGGCTTTCGCCATTGGAACAAACCTCCTGTTGCTAATCGTCAGAGAATCGACCCTGGCGCCCGCTCCGGGACGCGCTTCGGGTTCGTAGTGACAGGTTTATGCATGAACTTGATCGGGACGTCCGCGATGGAACGTTCCCAGAATTCTCTCGAACGCCGCGCGAACCACGGGACGGAGCGCGCTTACGTCGGCGTCGTTGATTATGACTTCATCGGCTTTCGCCCGTTTTTCGTCCACCGAAATCTGCCAGCGCTCCCGAGCGAGCAGGTCCGCCTCGGTCCAGCCGCGCGACGCCGCCAGCCGCTGAAGACGCCTGTTTCGGTCGGCGTCAACCAGGACGATGGCGTCACACTGGTTGTCCAGGCCCGCCTCGATCAGTTTCGGAGCGTCCAGCACAATCGCCCGGATCGCCGCGTCCTGCTCGAACCGCGCCGCCTGCGCATCGCGCCGTTCGGCGATGCGCGGATACAAAAGCCCCTCAAGCCGGCGCAACTGCTCCGGGTCCGCGAAGACAATCGAAGCGACGACCGACCGGTCCACCGTCTGCCCGTCCGGACACACCCGCGGACCCCACCAGTGCACCAGCGTTCCGCGAACGTCCTCCTCCTGAAGGACTTCGTGCGCCGCCGCATCCGAATCAATGACGCCAGCGCCGAGCTCCGCCAGCAGACCGGCGACGGCGGACTTGCCCGCGCCGATCGTCCCGACGATGCCAATGATGGGTTTCGATCGTTTCAGCGACAGCGTCCAACCCCGTCCGGTCCAGCCTTCGCCGCGACGTTCCGGTGTTTCACTCGCTCCTCGGCTCCATCGCGATCCCAAACCTCCCGCACCCGCCAAGGCGAATCGGCACGCGGACAATCCACGGGGAACTGCGGGCCAACGGCTGAGGAGCGTCGGACACAATTGCGCTGCGATGGAGGGCGTTCGCCGCGTATCGACAGCCAAGCCTAGTGGGTTCCGCCAGCCGTGTCAAGTCCCTCGTGCAAAGATTCCGCAAAGGACGGCGGCGACCACGGAACCGGACCCTGGCGAAGGGTTTCCCCCCTTCGCCCCCCGTCGGAACCTCAGGATCCGCCCGCTTCGGACCTCGCCGTCAACATGACCGTGCCGGAGGACGCTTCCCGACGCCGCAACTGACCGCAGGCCGCGTCGATGTCCAGCCCCCGGCTTCGGCGCATGTGTGTGTTCACTCCCTCTCGGCGCAGGATCGCCTGAAAGCGCTCGGCATCCTCCGCCGCCGGTCGTTGATAGGGAAGCCCCTCCACGGGGTTGTAACGAATCAGGTTCACGTTGCTGCGCATGCGCCGCGCGACGACGGCCAGCTCCTTCGCATGTTCCGCCTGATCGTTGACCCCGCCGAGGAGGATGTACTCCAGCGTGACTTCCCGCCCGGTCGAGCGGAAGTAGACGTTGGCCGCGTCCACCAGTTCGTCGATTCCGATCGCCTCCGCCCAGGGGATGATCCGCCGGCGCAGTTCATCGTTCGGGGCGTGCAGCGAAATCGCCAGCGTGATCTGGAGCTGCTCCTCGGCGAGGCGTCGAATGCCCTTCGGTACGCCCACCGTGCTGATCGTGATCTTCCGGGCCCCGATCTCCATCCCCCACGCGGCGTTGATCGCCCGCACCGCGGCGACCGTCGCTTCGTAATTCGCCAGCGGTTCGCCCAGCCCCATGAAAACGACGTTCGACAACCTCGCGTCGGGTTCGCAAACCGCCCGCACGCGCATCGCCTGCTCGACGATCTGACCGCGGGTCAACTGGCGTTGGAGTCCGCCGATCCCGCTTGCGCAGAAGACGCACTTCACCGGACAGCCGACCTGCGTCGAGATGCAGGCCGTCCGGCGGTCGCCGTCCGGGATCATCACGCACTCGCTGGTCGCGCCGTCATCCCAGGTCAAAAGGAGCTTGACGGTTCCGTCCGAGGAAGCCTGTCGTGCCGACACCGCGGACCGGTAAACCGGCAGCGTTTCCGCCAGCGCCTGGCGCAGCGTCTGCGGCAGGTTGCTCATTCCGTCGTAGGTTTCGGCGCCTTTCTGGTAGACCCACTCCAGAATCTGCTTGGCGCGGAACGGCGGCTGGCCGCGCTCGCGTAACAACGCCGCGAGCGTCTCAGGCGTGTGCTCAAAAAGGCCGTCCGGCGTCATTCCTGTGCTCAAAAGGCGTCGTCGTCGTCCGAGCCGCTTGCGCCTCCCCCGGCGCCTGCGGCGCATGCGGGCTTCCCTCCCGAGCATCGACGAAACCCCGAGGTCCGGTCAACTCGCGGTCGGGCTTGCGCCTTCGATCCTCCTCAGCGCGATCCGACCCCGGAGAAAGGCGGGAGACGGTGAGGTTCGTTCCCGGATGCGAACGACAGCGCGTCTTCGGTCCGCCAGGCGAGGTGCGGTTTTCGGGGCGAGGCGGCAGCGGTGGTTTGCCGACGGGGGGGTGGGTTACTATCATCATCCGTCATGTCGAAGAAGCGCAAGAAGCTGGGAGAAATCCTGGTTGACCGAGGGCTGCTCACGCCCAACCAACTCGCGGACGCGCTCCAACATGCCCAGGCCAGCGGGAAGCGCACCGGCGAGGCACTCGTTGAGTTGGAGTTGTGCAGCGAGGAGGACGTCACCTCGGCGCTGGCGAGTCAATTCGGGCTTGAGTTTGTCGATCTCGGGCACACGCACATCGACCAGGAATCGCTCTCGCTGATCTCGAACAACCTGATCGTCAAGTATCAGGTCATTCCGATGGGGATGGACGGAAGCCGGATGAAGGTCGTCATCACGGATCCGCTCGACCTGGAGACGCTGGACCTCCTGCGGTTCCGGCTCAACTGTGACCTGATACCCGCGCTCGGGGCGCCTTCCCGCGTCAAGCAGTTCATCGACAAGTTCGTGGATACGGGCGGGGACGAGCTGTCCAAGACGATGGCGAGCATCGACCAGGACGCCCCGGAGGACATCAGTGAGGACGGGTTCCGCGGTCTGATGGCCGACGAGTCGGACAGTCCGATCATCAAGCTGATCAACCAGATCATCAGCGAGGCGGTGCATAACCGGGCGAGCGACATTCACATCGAGCCGATGGGCAACCGGGTGCGCGTGCGCTACCGGATCGACGGCGTGTGCGTCGTGCGGGACGACATTCCGCTGAACCTGAAGAGTTCGGTGACGACGCGTCTGAAGATCATGGCCGGGATGGACATCGCGGAGAAGCGCGTCCCGCAGGACGGTCGCATCAAGATGAAGTTCGGGAACAGCATCGTGGACTTCCGGGTCAGCGCGTGTCCGGCGTACCACGGGGAGAGCATCGTGCTGCGTATTCTGCGTCCAGAGTCGGCGCAGATCGGGCTTTCGGCGCTGGGGTTCGAAGCGGACGACAACGCGATCTTCCAGAAGATCATCCGGCGTCCGAACGGCATCTTCCTGGTGACCGGTCCGACGGGTTCAGGGAAGACGACGACGCTTTACGCGGCGCTTCAGGAGTTGAACCGCCCGGACAAGAAGATCATCACGGCCGAGGACCCGGTGGAGTACAACTTCACGGGCATGAACCAGTGCCAGGTTCGCGACGATATCGGGCTGACGTTCTCGCGGATTCTGCGGTCAATGCTGCGTCAGGCGCCGAACATCATCCTGATCGGCGAGATCCGCGACCGGGAGGTGGGCGAGATCGCGATCCAGGCGGCGCTGACGGGGCACCTGGTGTTCAGCACGCTGCACACCAACGACGCGCCGTCGTCGATCACGCGACTGATCGACATGGGGATCAAGCCGTTCCTGGTGGCCAGCTCGATCCAGGCGATCATGGCGCAGCGTCTGATCCGCATCATCTGCTCCGAGTGCAAGGCGCCGGACCCGAACCCGGATCCGCATCACCTGGCGCTGCTGGGGTTCAAACCGGAGGATCTCATCGGCAAGACGATTTACAAGGGGACCGGGTGCAAGCGGTGTTCGGGGACGGGGTATCGCGGGCGGCGTGGCATCTTTGAGATCATGGTGATGTCGTCGCAGTTGCGCGAGCTGGCGTTCAACCGGGCGCCGGCGAACCAGCTCCGCGCGGCGGCGAAGGCGCTGGGCATGCGCACGCTGCTGGACGACGGGAAGCGGAAGATTCTCGCCGGGACGACGACGCCGGAGGAGCTGCTGCGGACGACGCAGGTGGAGGGCGTCGTCGAGGCGGCGTAAGAAGGATGCATTCAGAATGCGGAATGCGGAAGGCAAGCCAGGCGGAATGCGGAAGGCCCCGGACGTCGGGTCATTCGGGGGAAACGCGGAGCAGATAGGGTCTTTCCCGGCGACGCGCCGGGCGGGCGTCGGGATGGTGGAGCAGACAAACGCCTTGGGGGTTGAAAGAACTTCTTGACCCTCCGCTTTTGCAGACGGCATTGAAGAGATCGGCGGGGACTGCGGGGGAGCTCATGCCCTCCCTGAAGCGGGGGTTGAGCCAGGGGAGCATCGATGGCCACATTACATATTGACCGTCTGCTGGAGACGGTGATTAAACAGGGGGCGTCGGACCTGCACATATCGGTGGGTCAGCCGCCGGTGATCCGGCTTCACGGGCACCTGCGCCGGCTGGAGACGAAGACGCTGGCGCCGGAGGACACAACGAGCCTGATGAAGTCGATCACGCCGGACCGCAACCAGCAGGAGTTGCAGGAAGAAGGCGGGACGGACTTCGGGTTCGCGTTCGGCGATCACGGGCGCTTCCGCGTGTCGATCTTCAAGCAGAAGGGCAACATCTCGATGGTGTTGCGTCTGATTCCCTTCAAACTGCTCTCATTCGACGAGATCGGGCTGCCGCGCATCTGCCGGGCGCTGTGCCGCCGTCCCCGCGGGCTGTTCCTGGTGACAGGACCGACGGGGTCGGGGAAGACGACGACGCTGGCGTCGATGATCAACTACATCAACACGAACTTCGACCGTCACATCGTCACGGTCGAGGATCCGATCGAGTATTATCACACGCACAAGGAGTCGGTGGTCAACCAGCGGGAGGTGGGCAGCGACGTGCCGAGCTTTGCCGAGGCGCTGCGGCGCGTGCTGCGCATGGACCCGGACGTGATTCTCGTTGGCGAGCTGCGCGATCTGGAGACGATGGAGTCGGCGATCCGCGCCGCGGAGACGGGCCACCTCGTGTTCAGCACGGTGCACACCACCGGGTGCCAGGGCACGGTGAACCGGATCATCGACGCGTTTCCGGTGGATCAGCAGGAGCAGATCCGCGTTCAGCTTTCGACGAACCTGATCGCGGTGCTGTCGCAGGCGCTGCTTCCGCGACAGCCGAAGGGGATGGTGGCGGCGTATGAGTTCATGGTGACGACGCCGGCGATTTCGAACCTGATCCGCGAGAACAAGACCTACCGCATCGACTCGTCGATCCAGACCGGCAAGAAGTACGGCATGCAGCTCCTCGACGAGCACCTGTGGAGTCTGTACCTGAAGGGCGACATCAACGCGGAGGACTGCATCGACCGCTCACGTCATCCGGGACAGATGCAGGACAAGATCGACCGTCACCGCCGCGGTCTGGCGGTGACCGAGGGAGAAAAACCGGGCGGCGAAGGCGAGGACGACGGCGACGACATCCAGCTTCGGACGTAGTCGGGGCGACGGAACTTCGGTGTTAAGAGGCGAGGCGCGATGAGCGGGGCCAGACCAGCGACGATGAGCGACGACAAGGACAGGGGCCGACCGGGGCGCCGGCGCGACGGGAAGATGCCGCCGATCGAGCAGCTTCGCGGCCGACAGCTCGGGCGCATCCTCATCAAGATGGGGAAGGTGCGCCGGACGCAGATCACGTTGGCGCTGGAGATACAGAAGGAGAAGCGCGTTCCGCTGGGGATGATCCTGGTGGAGCAGGGGTTCATCACCGAGGAAGACCTGAACCTGGCGCTGGCGGCGCAGGTCGGGATGGAGGTGGTGGATCTCGGAAAGTACGACGTTCCGAAAGAGGTGCTCGCGCTTATTCCGAACCAGATGGCGCACACGTATCGCGTCATTCCTTACGAGTTCGACCCGAACCGCAATGAGCTGGCGGTGGCGATCGGGAGTCCGGAGAACTTCCTCGCGGTGGACGACCTGCGGACGCTGCTGGGGATGACGATCCGTCCGGCGCTGTCCAACCCGGACGACATCGGTCGGGCGCTGGACCGGTACTACCCTGAGCAGGAGCAGCAGTCGATCGCGTCGCTGATCGAAGAGGTCCAGTCGGATGAGGATCTGGCGCGCTTCGAGGGGCGCGGCGAGAGCATCGACCTGGACGACCTGCGGACCCTGGCGGACGCCAACCCGGTCAAGAAGCTGCTCAACCTCGTTTTGCTTCAGGCGATCAAGGACAAGGCCTCGGACATCCACTTCGAGCCGTTCCAGGACGAGTTCAAGATGCGCTACCGCATCGACGGGGTGTTGTACGAGATGGTTCCGCCGCCGCGGTACATAGCGATGGCGATCACGTCGCGCATCAAGGTCATGGCGAACCTGGACATCGCGGAGCGGCGCCTTCCGCAGGACGGGCGCATCGAGCTAACCGTGGCGGGCAACCCGGTGGACCTGCGCGTCGCCGTGCTGCCGACGATGCACGGGGAGAGCGTCGTGCTGCGCGTGCTGGACCGGTCCAACGTTCAGTTGAAACTGGATCGCCTCGGATTCCGCGAAGAAGAGATGGCGATCTTCCGCCAGCTCATTAACAAACCCAACGGGATCATCATCAACACGGGTCCGACCGGATCCGGCAAGACGACGACGCTGTATGCGGCGCTTTCGGAGTTGAATAATCCGGATTCGAAGCTGCTGACGGCGGAGGATCCGGTCGAGTACGACATCGACGGGCTGGTGCAGGTGCAGATCCGGCCTGAAATCGGGCTGACGTTCGCCCGGGCGTTGCGCAGCTTCCTGCGTCAAGACCCGGACATCATCCTGGTGGGCGAGATCCGCGACCTTGAGACGGCCCAGATTGCGGTCCAGGCCTCGTTGACGGGACACCTGGTTTTTACAACTCTGCACACGAATGACGCGCCGTCGGCGATCGCACGTCTGCTGGACTTGGGACTGGAGTCGTTCCTGATTACAGCCACGCTTGAAGCTGTGGTGGCGCAGCGGCTTGTCCGCCGGATCTGCACGAACTGCAAGACTGAGTACACGCCGACGGAGGAGCAGTTGTATGAGCTGGAGCTTCGTCCTGACGACATCGGGGGGAAGGTGTTCTTCTACGGAAAGGGCTGCGACTACTGCAACAACACGGGCTACAAAGGTCGGATCGGGATTTACGAGATCATGGTTCTCGATGACGTGATGCGTGAGCTGATCATGCGTCATGCGTCAACGGGCGTGTTGCGCGTTGAAGCGGTGAAGCGAGGGATGCGTACGCTGCGCGAGTCGGGGTTGAACGCGATCTACGAAGGGATCACGACGATCGAAGAGGTAGTGCGTGAGACGATCATCGGAGACTAGGGGCTCGGGAGATCGGGTGGAGCGCGAGGGTGCTCGTTCATCGTAGGATTTGAGTTCGGGCAAGGGGATCGGGGCGTTCCGGCTGGCGGCGCCCAGTGAACGATTCGCCTGAAGCCTTTCGCTGATTTGGAGTCTTTCGGTCATGGCGACGTATGCATTCGAGGCGATGAGCCAGTCGGGGGAGGACGTCAAGGACGAAGTGGAAGCAATTTCCACGGAGGACGCGCTCGCCAAGATCCGTCAGATGGGCTACTTCCCGACGCGGATCAAAGAGAAGGGCGGGAAGAAAGGCGCCGCGGCGGCGGGGACGAAGAAGAAGCGTTCAGGCGGCGGGATCGGTCGTGTCTCGAACAAACAGATGGTGCAGTTCACGCGTCAGCTTTCGACGCTGCAGGACGCGGGTCTTCCGATCCTTCGGAGCCTGAACATTCTGGAGGAGCAGGCTCGTCCGGGGAAGCTCAAGAGCACGCTGCGGATCGTGGTGGAGGACATTGAGGGAGGGGCGACGCTGTCGGAGGCGATGGCGAAGCACCCGAAGGTGTTCACGCGGTTGTATACGAACATGATCGCGGCGGGCGAGACGGGCGGCGTGCTCGACGTGATTCTGAACCGCCTGGCGGACTTCCTTGAAAAGGCGCAGAAGCTGAAGCGGAAGGTCATCGGGGCGATGATCTACCCGCTGGTGGTGATCACGTTCGCATGCGCGATCGTCGGCGGGATCATGTACTGGGTCATCCCGAAGTTCAGAGACATCTTCGAGGACTTCGACGTGGAGCTGCCGGCGCTGACGGAGGCGCTGATCAGCGTGTCGTACTGGTTCGCGAACGGGCGTCCGCCGGGCGTGGTGCTGGTTCCGCTGATCCCGATCGTGTTCTTCATGACGCTGAAGCTGGTGCGGTCGGCGAAGGGAGGGCGGTACGTCACCGACTGGCTGGTGATGCACATCCCGATCATCGGACCGCTGCTGGAGAAGTCGGCGATCGCGCGGTTCACGCGGACGCTGGGGACGCTGATCAGCGCGGGCGTGCCGATCCTGGAGGCGCTGAACATCACAAAGGAGACGGCGGGCAACGAGGTGTTCGCGCGGGCGATGGAGACCGTGCATGACGCGATCCGCGAGGGGGACAGCTTCGCCAACCCGCTGCGGGCGACGAAGACGTGCGACGCGATCGTGGTCAACATGGTGGACGTGGGCGAAGAGACGGGCGAGCTGGACAAGATGCTCATCAAGGTCGCGGACAACTACGACGAGGAGGTGGAGACGGCGGTGGCGAGCCTGATCTCGCTGCTGGAGCCGGTGATGGTCGTGGTTCTCGGCGGCATCGTCGGGTTCATCGTGGTGGCGCTGTTTCTCCCGCTGGTGAAGCTGATCGAGTCGGTGGCGGGGTAAGGGCGAATTGCGAATGACGAACAGCGGATAACGAATTGATGCGAAGCGCGGAGGCGGGTTGGGGGATTGCGAATGACGAATTGAAGGCGAATGCGGGCCTGCCGGGACGGTCAATCGTTATTCGCAATTCTGAATTCGCTCTTCGAGACACGAGGTATATGAACATGCACACGAACCGAAGTCGTCGTCGCGGCGGTTTTACGCTGGTGGAGCTGCTGACGGTGATCTTCATCATCGGCGTTCTGATCGCAATCCTGGTTCCGTCGCTGAATGCGGCGCGGCGGTCGGCGAAGACGGCTTCGTCGTCGGCGATTGTGCGTTCGATCGGGACCGGACTGGAGATGTTCAAGAACGACCACGACAAGGACCACCAGCGGACGAACGGATACCCGCCGTCGTTCGTTCACCCGATCCTGCTGGACAGAAACGGCGTGCCGGTGTTCACGGCGCAGGACGGCGCGGAAGGGCGGTATCCTTATATTCAGCAGAAACCCCGGGTATACGGCGCGCATCTGCTGCCGCTGATGCTGATGGGGGCGGACCTGAACGGGTATATCCGTCCGGGCAGCGTCCCCGAGGATCGTCGGAACAAGCCGTGGGAGTGGTACCTTCCGGATCCGACGACGGGGCAGTTGCTGGACCGCAGCACGCTTTATCTGGATCCGAGCAAGACGCGCATGACGGCGACGGAGAACCTGCCCGGGTTCGCCCCGACGGACAGCAGCCTGTTCCCGAACTGGGACCAGATGAAGCAGCTCCCGGTGCTGCTGGACGCCTTCGACACGCCGATCCTGTATTACGCCTCGAACCGCGGGGCGTCGACGCGGAACCTCGTCGAGGACGTGCACAAGCTGGACAACAATTACGCGGACGAGGGCGGTCCGCCGTTTTATTTTCATCAGGACAACCGCGGGTTCACCGGTTATGCGATGAACCCGTCGGGCAGCGACCTTCGTGAGGGATGGAACTTCGGGAAGGGGGGGGATCACCGGATCGCGGCGATCGGGCACCTGCTGACGGCGGACGACCTGCATGACTTTCCGGAGACGTTTGCGCACTGGGTCCACGATGAAGGCGCGCATGAGGCGACGGAGAATCAGTCGGGCAACGCGCCGAAACCGTTGCGGGCGAAGAACGCGGATTCTTTCATCCTGGTCAGCCCCGGGGCGGACCAGCTTTACGGGACGCCGGACGACGTGACGAATTTCTGACGCCGGGGCGTGCGGTCGCGGACGGTGCAGCGGCGCCGTGCGGACGTGGAGTGCGATGACGCAAGCGAGGACAGGACGATGACAAGGGCAAAGCGAGCGGCGTTTACATTGGTGGAGATGCTGGTGGTGATCGCGATCATCGTCATCCTGATCGCGATTCTGATTCCGGCGATCGGGGCGGCGCGGCAGCGGGCGAAGGTCGCGGGAGTGCAGGCGTCGTTCAACGCCTTGAACGCCGGGATCGAGTTGCTGCGCGGAGACACCGCGATCGGCGGATCGTATCCGCCTTCGCGGGGGGACGACGCGACGGACTTCCGGAAAATCGCCGATCCGCAGAGCACGAACCAGAACACCCCCGTGCAGACTGCCGTCAC
>BOJX01000063.1 GCA_016860685.1 Planctomycetota bacterium | reverse complement strand
GGGACGTACACTCTGGCGGGGGTGCGGGTGGATGCCGCGGTTGAAGCGGCATTTCGGCGGGACTAGGGTATGTCGGTGTAAGCTTTTTTCACGGCTTGGGTTATGAAACATGCCCGGGGAGTTTCCGGTATCCGGCCGGAGGGTTTTCCTGCCGAGGGCGCGGCCCGATCGTCCGGAGTTGTGTTGAACGGTCGCGCGCCTTGTGTGAACCCTCGTGCGAGGTTACACTTTTGTTAGGAACTTGGCGGGGGTTGCGTCCGGTGGGCCGGGTGCGTGGCGCTCCGCGTCATGTCGGCGCGGGAAGACCTTTGCAGCCGCGTCGCGTTTACGAGGTAGAGACAATGCCGAAGAAAATGATTCTTGCGTTGCTGGGGTTGTTGAGCGTCGGGCTGCTGGCGCCGGTGATTGCGCAGGACAAGAAGCCCGAAGGCGCGAAACCGGCCGGCGGGCAGGAGGGTCAACCCGCTCCGAGTCCTGAGGAGCAGGCGATGATGGAGGCATGGGCGAAGCTGGCGTCGCCGGGACCGCATCATGAGCATCTGAAACCGCTGGCCGGAAACTGGAACGTGGAAGGCAAGTGGCGGATGGCGGAAGAGGCGCCGTGGACGCCGAGCAACAGCAAGGCCAAGACGGAGTGGATCCTGGGAGGTCGCTTCCTGCACCAGCATTACAAGGGCGACCCGATGATGCCCGGCGATCCGACGCCGTTCGAGGGGTACGGCATCGTCGGATACGACAATCAGAAGCAGAAGTACGTGTCCGCGTGGGTGGACAACATGGGAACGATGATCATGATGTCCGAGGGCACGTGCGACAGCTCGGGCAAGACGGTCACGTTCACCGCGAAATTCATGGATCCGATGCTGAACAAGGAGACGTGGATGAAGATGGAGTACAAGATTGAGGGCGAGGACAAGTACACGCTCTCGATGTTCGCTCCGGACATGACGGGCAAGGAATACCTGATGATGGTGCTGACGCACACGCGGCAGAAGTAGCGAAAGAGCGTCACGTGGCTGAACCGAGCCGCGCGCGTAAGCAAGCGGTCCGACCGGAGCGCCGGCATCGAGCGACGGCGCAACCTGGACACGGGACGCTTCCTTGCGGGCGCGGCTCGGTTGTTTTCCTAGAGCGCGGCGCGGTAAAGAGCGATCGCGGCTTCGGGGGGCAGGGGGCGCGGGTTGAACCGAGCCGTCCACTGCGCGGCGGCATGATCGGCGAGCGTCGGGATGTCCTGCTCGCGGACGCCGTAGTGCGGCAGCCGCCGGGGAATTCCGCCCAGTTCGAGCAACGTCTCGATGCGTCGGGCGAGCGTTTCCGCGTCGGGCAGCAGCCGCTGGTAAGGGTTCTCTCGGCCGGCTGCATTGAAGCGAATGACGTGCGGCAGCATCAGGCCCACCGCCCGGCCGTGGACGACGCCGAACCGGGTGGTCAGCGGATTCGAGCAGGCGTGCGCGGCGCCGAGCATCGAGCGTTCGATGGCGGCGCCGGCGAGGTGTGCGCCGAGCAACATGTCGCGGCGGGCGTCATCATCGGCGGCGTCGGCCACCGCCGACGGGAAAGCGCCTTCGAGGAGACGCCAGGCCGCTCCGGAAAGCTCCCGTGATTCGTTCGTCGCGGCCTTGCTTCCGGCGGTCTCGACGGCGTGCGCAATCGCGTCGATGCCGACGGCGGACGCGACGGATCCCGGTTGCGTTCGGGTCAGCTCCGGATCGAGGATCGCCCAGCGCGGGCGCAACCCGCCGGCTTCGGGCGGACGACGATCGCCGCAGGGCATCTTCTCATGCGTGACGCTGTCGCTGATGAGGGCGAAGGACTGCGCTTCGCTGCCGGTACCGGCGGTGGTCGGGATGAGGATCATCGGCAGCAGCGGGGGGCGCAGGGCGAGTTTCTCCAGCGGCGGGTCGCCGCGGAAAGCGGACATTTCTCCACCGCAGGTCAGCAGCAGGTTGATCCCCTTGGCGCAATCCATCGCGCTGCCGCCACCGAGTCCGATGATGCCTTCCGCGTCCGCCGCCCGCGCGGCGTCCACGCCGGCGCGGGCGTGCCGGTCCGTCGGGTTCTCACGCGCGCCGTCGAACACGACGACGCGAAGTCCCGCGTCGCGCAGGACGGAGGTCGCGCGGTCCGCGTGTCCCGCCGCCTCGACCCCCGGATCCGTCACCAACAGGACGCGCGACATGCGCTCGCGCCGCGCCACCTCTCCCAGCCGCGCGAGCGACCCCGCGCCGAAGACCGTGCGAACGGTGGACCTGCTCAGGAGTGATTCCGGAGATTCGTATTGCACGGCGATGACGGATCCGTCGAAGTCAGAGAAACACCACGTTCATGCGACGGACGCCGCCGACGGCGCCTCCTGAAACGCGCGCTGGCGGTACAAATGCTCAAACAGATTGCCCTCGTGCGGCTGGTTCCAACTGATCCGCCATGTCGGGATCGCGCCGACGTTCAGGCGGTCGATGTTCCCCGCGGACATGAGCCGCCGTCGAAATCGCGGATCGGACGTGATCGCCGTCGCGACCAGCGTCGATCCGATCACCTCGGGCATGTCCGCCGTCGGACATTCCACCACCGAGGCATACGGAAAGAGAAACTCGCGGTTGGCCAGCGGATGTTCCCGGTCGTCGCAGCGAACCACGGTCGGCAGCAGCCAGGCGCAGCGGTCCCGCGTCACGAGGCGCGGCCCACCGCGCACGCGCTCGGTCACGTCCTCCGCGCCGGGCACGCGAAGGTCGGCGTCGATCCCCGCGCTGATTCGCCGGGCCATCTCGGGGTTGGCGAACGCGGCGACGCGGGCGTCGGGATGATCGGCGGGGAGCGCTTCGATCACCGAGAACCGTCGGGCGAGCGCGTCGGCAATCTCGCGACCGTGGCGCGGCGTCCAGACTCCGGAGGCGTTGATGCACGAGCGTCCGCAGTTGGCCTCGATCGAGGAGGCGATGACCTCGAGGTGTCGCTCCCAGTTCTCCGCCGCGTCGTCGCCGAGGAGCACCTTGCTGAAGCCGGGGCCGTGGATTTCGATGTGCGGGTTGCCGAGATAGGGTCGCGTCGTCGAGACGTCGCCGAAGAGCATCGAGCGGTCCGCACGGCGCAGGATCTCGCCCGCGCCGGCGTGATCGCAGGGGTAGAAGTTCAGGGCGTCACCCGGGACGCCCGCGGCGTGGAAGGCCTGAAGGATTCGCCAGGGCGTCCACGGCTCCTCGCGTCCGGGCTTGAGCACGACGGGCGCCTTGAGCGGAATCGCCGGGATCCACAACGAGTGAACGCCGGGGGAGTTGCTGGGCAGGACCGCTCCGAAGACGCGCCCGGCGCGGAAAAAGCTGACGGTCCGCCCCTCCGCGTCGCCGACCCCGCGATCGAGGACCGACAGATCCAGTCCGCGCGTCAACCCCGCGAGCACGTCCTCGATCTCACGTAGCACGAAGGCGATCTTCTCAGCGTTTCCGCGGCAGTAACCGACGGGCATGCCGGTCGTCGCGGAGAGCTGGTGAACATAATCCTCGAAGGATTGCTGTCCGTCGCCGAGGGGAAGCGTCGCGGACATGAAGAGGTCAGCCGCGGCGCGGCAGGCGGCGATCAACTCCGCGACGGTCATCCCCTCCAGCGCCGCGTCGTCCAGCCGGGACAGGTCGCGGGCGATCAATCCGGCGTTCGCCTGACTGACACGAGCGACGGGCGCGCCGGTGGCGTGATGAACGATCTGAACCTGATCGACGCTTTCATAAGGCTGTCCCTGACGCAGAATTGGTATGTGAATCATGAGGGTTTCGACGGTCCGTCCCGCGGCGTTTGTCGCCGTCCGCCAACTCGCCGCACTCGCGTTTCCGCGTTAGTATATGAAGCGGAAGGGCGGGCGACGAGGGCGTCGGGCGTCCGGCGACAGGAATCGACCGGGCCCGTCGCGCCTTGCAGGATCGCCGAGGGATCAGGGAGCCGTCGATGTCGGAAGGGCCTCAGGGACACGTCGAGAAGATCGTGGAGCAGTCGATCGTCGAGGAGATGCAGGACTCGTTCCTGACGTACTCGATGAGCGTCATCATGGCGCGGGCGCTGCCGGACGTCCGCGACGGGTTGAAACCGTCGCAGCGGCGCATTCTGGTGGCGATGAACGACCTGAACCTCGGTCCTCGGGCGCAGACGCGCAAGTGCGCGAAGATCTGCGGCGACACCTCGGGCAATTATCACCCGCACGGTGAGTCGGTGGTGTATCCGACGCTGGTGCGGATGGCGCAGCCGTGGAACTTCCGCACGGTGCTGGTGGACTCGCAGGGCAACTTCGGGTCGATCGACGGCGATCCTCCGGCGGCGATGCGTTATACCGAGGCGCGCCTCGCTCCGGCGGCGGCGATGATGCTCGACGACCTCGAGCACGAGACGGTGGACTACGTTCCGAACTTCGACAACACCCGGGAGGAGCCGACGGTTCTTCCGGGCAAGTTCCCGAACCTGCTGGTCAACGGCGGGACGGGGATCGCGGTCGGGATGGCGACGACCATGGCGCCGCACAACGTCTGCGAAGTGTGCGACGCGCTGCTGGCGTACATCGACAACCCAGAGATTACGCTGCCGGAGCTTTTGAAAATCCTGCCGGGGCCCGACTTCCCGACGGGGGGGCAGATCTGCGGGCGGCGCGGCGTCGTGGAAGCGTATGCGACCGGTCGCGGCACGATCACGATGCGCGGCAAGGTGGAGGTCGAGGAGAGCAAGGGCGGGCGGAAGACGCTGGTCATCTCGCAGGTTCCCTTCGGCGTGCTGCGGAGCACGATCACGGAGAAGATCGCGGAGAAAGTCCGCGACGGGACGATCAAGGACGTGCAGGCGGTCAACGACGCCTCGGACCGACGCCACGACGTGCGGATCGAGATCGACCTCAAGAAGGACGCCAACGAAGGCGTCATCATTCGACAGCTTTTCCAATACACGCCGCTTCAGACCAACTTTCACGTGCTGAACGTCGCCCTCGTCGGCAAGCAACCGAAGATTCTGGCGCTGAAGGATCTGCTGCGTCTTTATGTCGAGCACCGGATGGATGTGATCCGGCGGCGGACGCGCTTCCTGCTGCGGCGGGCGCGTCAGCGCGCGCACCTTCTCGAGGGGTTGATCCTCGCACTGGGCGACATCGACGCGATCATCCAGCTCATCAAGGAGTCCGCGGATCCGGAGACGGCGAAAGCGCGCCTGATGGCGCGCCCGCTGCGTCTCAGCGAGGCCGCGACGCTGCGCAAGCTGCTGCCGGAGTCGTTTGTGAAGCGGACCGGGGCGCAGGCGACGACGCTGACCGGCGTGCAGGCGGCGGCGATCCTGTCGATGCAGCTTCAGCGCCTCACCGGGCTGGAGATGGAGAAGCTGGCGAAGGAGTACGTCGGGCTCGTCGAGGAGATCGAGGGGTACGAGGCGATTCTGCGCGACGATCGCCTCGTATACGACATCATCCGCGAGGATCTTCACGAGATCCGCGACAAGTTCCCCGACCCGCGGCGGACGGAGATCGTCGAAGAAGCCGGCGAGTACACGCTCGAGGAGCTGATTCCGAATGAGCAGGTGGTCGTCACGATCAGCCACCAGGGCTACATCAAGCGCGTCGACGCAGACACCTACCGCAAGCAGGGGCGCGGCGGCAAAGGCATCCGAGGAGGAGCGGCGACGGACGAGGACTTCGTCGAGCATCTTTTTGTCGTATCCACGCACGATCACATGCTCTTTTTCACCAACCGGGGGCGGGTGTACTGGTTGCGTGTGTTCGACGTTCCGGCGGCGAGCCGGACGGCGCGCGGACGGTCGCTGGCGAACCTGCTGAGCATGAAGGACGGGGAGAGGCACTGCGCGGTGCTGACCGTCGCGGGCTTCGGGGAGGAGGCGTTCATCTTCTTCGCTACGCAAAAGGGCGTGGTGAAGAAGACGCCGCTTCAGGCGTTCAGCCGGCCTCGGCCTTCGGGCATTCTGGCGATCACGCTGGATGAAGATGATACGCTGGTGGACGTCGTGCGGACGTCGGGCGCGAACGAGGTGGTGCTGGGGACGCGCAAGGGGATGGCGATCCGCTTCGACGAGGATCAGGTCCGCGCGATGGGCCGCAACGCCCGCGGCGTCATCGGCGCGACGCTCGAAGAGGGCGACTACATCGTCGGACTTGTCGCGGCAGAAGCGGGGCTTTCGCTGCTCACGATCTGCGAGAACGGATACGGCAAGCGGACCCGCCTCGAGGAATACCGCAAGACGCGCCGCGGCGCAAAAGGCGTCATCAACATCAAGACGACGGACCGCAACGGCGACGTCGTCTCGCTTCACGCCGTCCGGGATGATGACGAGATGATGATTATCACCAGCAAGGGGATGATGCTTCGGACGGGACTGGAGGCGGTGCGGGAGATCGGCCGGGCGACGCAGGGGGTGCGGCTGATCCGGCTGGACGAAGGCGACACGGTTGTTGCGGTGGCCCGCCTGGCGAAGGAGGATCAGGATGAACCGGATGTTCCCCCGCCGGGGGCTGCATCGGCGAGTTCGTCGGAGACGTATACGGATCCGGACGATGGAAATGCCGACAGGATTGAAGAGTGATGCTTTTTATTCGGGCACGGCTTTAGCCCGGTGAGCGGAGCATGTTCCCAGGTTGTCGGACGTCCGGTATGTCGGAATAATATCGGGACGATCTGATCGCTGGGGGCTTGGCTTTGTTTTCGCGAGGTCTGAAATTCCGCGGAGGCGCCGGCGTCTGACGACAAGGAGAGCAACATGCAATTGCGAAGTACACTGGTTGTGATATTCGGGCTGGCGATGTTCGGGCTGGGGGGCTCAGCGGCCTTCGCTCAGGAAGAGCGCCCGGACTACCAGAATGTCAACAACAACGCCAGCGCGGGGCGGGTTGCGGAGCGTTCGCCGGGCCGGTTGGTCTCGACGGGATTGTCGCGAGCCCGGACGTTCATTAACCGCTCGCGCGAAGGAACCCAGATCGATCAGGATGCCGCGTCCGTTCCGCTCAGCCCGTGGGCGGCGGCGCGGATTGAAGCGCTGCAAATCATGTTCACGAACCTGAACCTGATGATCAATGCCTTTCACAACACGATCCGGGCGCAGGCGGGGCTGGATCCGGTTCCGCCGGTTCTGCCTGATTTTCCGGACGTGGGCGGGGGGGACGGCGGAGGCGATCTGCCGGACTTCGGCGGCATCAACCTCGACGATTTTCTCGACGATTTTCTGAACAACTAGCCCTCCGATCGCTGCAATTCCGGGGGTCACGGTTTAAACCGTCCTTCCGGGCGCGTATAATACGGGCGACATGTCACGGTTGGTCGCCGCCGAAAGTCCGATCCAACTGGGCGCCGCCGTGCCCGAGGCGGCGTCGGAATGCGCGCTGTCCGAGGAGCAGCTCTGGAGCTGGGTGGACCGCGACGCCGACGAGTTGTCCACGCACGTCGAAGGATGCTCCCGCTGCCGCGCGCTGGTGCATGAGATCCGCAGCGGAATGAACGCGGTGCGCATTTCCTCCGAAGCGCCGTGCGCGGTCATGCCCGAGAAGATCGGTCCGTACAAGGTCATCCGCCTGCTGGGACAGGGGGGGCAGGGCCTGGTGTACGAAGCCGTGCAACCGGATCCGCATCGCCGGGTCGCGCTGAAAGTCGTGCGCGGGGGGCGTTTCGTCGATCCGCAGAATGTCCGCTTGTTCGAGCGCGAGGTGCAGACGCTGGCTCGGATGAGGCATCCGGCGATCGGGGCGATCTACGAGGCCGGGGTCACGCCGGAGGGGCTTCGTTACTTCGCGATGGAGTTGATCGAGGGGCGCCCGATCACGCGGCACGTCCGCGAGGCCCGTCTCGATCTGCCGCAACGACTTCGCCTTTTCCGGGACGTGTGTCTGGCGATTCATCACGCGCACCAGCGCGGTGTCATTCACCGGGACTTGAAGCCGACGAACGTGCTGGTGGACAACACGGGTCAGCCGAAGGTTCTGGATTTCGGTCTGGCGCGGGTGGCGGACGAACATGTGGGAGCGGGGCGGACGTTCACCGGGATGGGCAACGTGCTCGGGACGCTGCCCTACATGAGTCCGGAGCAGGCGTCGGGTCGGTCGGACGAGATCGACGTGCGCTGCGACGTGTACTCGCTGGGCGTGGTTCTGTATGAGCTGCTGACCGGCCGCCTGCCGCTGGCGACGCAGTCGAAGCTGCCGCATGAGGCGGTGCGCCAGATCTGCGAGGAGGAGCCCCCGCGGCCGTCGTCCCTGGATCGCGCGTTGCGCGGCGATCCCGAGGCGATCGTCCTGAAGGCGCTGGCGAAGGATCCGCAGCAGCGCTATCAGAGCGCCGCGGCACTGGCTGATGACATCGACCGGTTTCTGACGGGGCAACCGATCACCGCCCGTCCGCCGAACACCCGGTATCAGCTTTACACGCTGATCCGCCGGCACAAACTCGCGTTCGCGTCGGCGACGGCGATTTTCCTCCTGACGTGCGGAAGCGCGATCTGGGTCAGCCTGCTGTATTCCAGCGCCTCGCGCGAGGCGCGCAAAGCCACGCAGATCAACCAGTTTCTTCAGACGATGTTGTCGTCCTACGACCCGTATAACCCGAAGGGGCAGACGACGACCGTGCATGAGGTCCTCCGCGAGGCGACGCAGCGCATCGAGACCGACGTCGAGATGGCGCGGGAGGTTGAGGCGGCGATCCGCGAGACGATCGGCAACACCTACCTGAGCCTCGGGCGGTATCAGGAGGCCGAGTCGCATCTGTGGCGCGTTCTTCAGTTTCACGAGAACACGCTGGCCCGCGACGATCCGAAACTGGCGGCGAGCCGGCACAACATGGCGCGCCTGCTTCAGGCAAAGGGCGACTACCGCAATGCCGAGCCGCTTTACCGGCAGGCGCTGCAGATCCGCCGGGACCGATTCGGCGACCTTGACGTCCGTGCCGCGGAGACGCTTCATCATCTTGCCGAAGTCGTCTTCGCCCAGGGGCGGCGCGACGAGGCGGAGATCATGATGCGCAACGCCCTGCGGACGCGCCGCACCCTGCTCGGCGAGACGCACCTGGACGTCGCCGAGAGCCTGCACGGACTTGGCGTGATTCTCCGCGACACGGGCAAAGCCGAGGAGGCCGAGCAACGCCTGAAACAAGCCTTGACGATGCGCGTTCAACTGGTCGGCGGCGACCACCCTTATGCGGCGGATGCGCTTAATGATCTGGCGATCCTCGACGACGGCGCCGGACGTTTTGAAGCCGCGGAAAACGGTGCAAGGCTCGCCTTGTCGATCCGCGAGGCGCGCCTCCCGGTGGATCATCCCGACCTCGGAGAGTCGCTCGCGACGCTCGGCAGAATTCTGGTGCATCAGGACAAGACCGGGGAGGCGGAGGCGCTTCTGCGTCGGGCGGTCGATCTGCACGGAGGCACGATCCCCGCGCTGCATGACCGCCTCGGAGATGCGCGCATTGCGCTCGGGGAATGCCTGATGGCGCAGGAGAGGTACGCCGAAGCGGAGGCGCTCCTGCTGGAGGCGTGGGACAGCATGCGCGAGCACTACGGCGAAGCGGACGCGCGGGCTCGAAGCGCTGGCGCCGCGCTGGATCAGCTTTATGCGAGATGGGAGGGTCCGGGCATCCCACGACTCCGTCCTGGTCCGCCGGCGCCGCCGGAGGGTTCCGCGCTTCTCGGCGCAGACCGCCCGCGGACGACGCCGTCTGACGGAGATCCACGGTGACCGGTCGCTCCCCGCTTCATGCTCACGACGACTCGCCGACGCCGGACCTCGCCGGCCTGGCGGAGCCACTTGAGCTGACGCGATCGATCATTGTGCGACTTCGAGAGGGCGAACCCGAAGCCGGCGTCCTCCTGGAGCGCGCCTACCGGGACGCGATGGTGCGTTTCTGCCGCGGTTACGTCGGTCGCTGGGAGGACGCCGAGGACGCCGTGCAGGACGTGTTCTGCAAGGTTCTCGCCGCGACCGAGGTTCCGGACAACTTCCGCGCCTGGTTGTACCGCATCGCCCGCAATCACTGCCTGAATCTGGTGCGCAACCGCAACCGTCGCAAGGACCAGCACGCCCTGCCGGCCGAAGATGAGGTCGAGGCCGACCTGACGGGGCAACTGACGCGACTGCTCGAGGTGGAGATGGGTGCGAAAGTGCGCGACGTGCTTCTGCTGCTTCCGGAGAGCACGCGAGAGGCGTTGCGCATGCGCTACGTCGAGGGGCTTTCCCGGGCGGAGATCGCCGAGGTGCTCGAACTTCAGGAGTCGATCATCAAGTCGCGCCTTTTTGAAGGTCTGAAACGTATCCGGGAGGAGCTTGCGCGGGCCGCAACGCGGACGGGGTGACCTCCGCACCCGCTTCCGCCGCCGGGATCTTATCCGGCGTCGATCAGGGCGTCTATCAGATCCTCATCGCGCAACCCGGCCTCGCGCAGGAGGCGGCGCTTCTCCTCCGTCGTGAGAGACGCATCTGAGGCGATCGCCTTCAGATCATCGAGAACCAGCGTTTGCCCGTCGTCGCCGCGCTCGCGATGGCGCTGGCTCCGCGTGCCGCCCGGCTCGAATCCGCACCCCGCCGAAAGCAGCATCGCCGCCGCCACCGCCCACGCCGCCCGCCTCGGCCTGTCAACGCTGACCTTGATCATCTCTCTCGCTCCTGAGCCGTGTCCGTCCGTGCAATCCGCTCCCCCGCTCTCGGCACGTCCGCGTCGGATGGTTAACATTCCGGCGCCGGGCGGCCCCGCTCCGCAGCGGAGAATTCGACGTGATCTACGATATAACGCCGCCGATTTCCGCGAAACTGTCGGTCTGGCCGGGCGACACGCCGCCGTCCCGGCAGGTGCTGCTCGATCTGGTCCGGGGCGACACGGTGACCTTGTCGACGCTCACCGCCACGGTCCACCTCGGCGCCCACGCCGACGCCCCGAATCATTATGCCAGGAATGCTCCGTCGATCGAGGCCCGATCGCTTCAGTACTATCTCGGACGATGTCAGGTGGTCCGGGCGGACGTGGCGCGCGGCGCACGCGTCGCCGTGGCGAACCTGCGCGACGCGATCCGCGAGCCGCGCGTGCTGATCGCCACCGAAACCTTTCCCGACCCGCAGGCCTGGAACGAAGATTTCGCAGCCCTGGAGCCGGATCTCGTCGATGACCTGCACGGACGCGGCGTGCGCCTGATCGGCATCGACACGCCCAGCGTCGACCTGATGCATTCGAAGGATCTTCCCGCGCACGCCCGTTTCCTCGCCAACGATCAGGCGATTCTCGAGGGTCTTGTGCTCACCCACGTTCCGCCCGGTTCATACGAATTGATCGCCCTGCCGCTTCCGCTGGTCGGATTCGACGCCAGCCCCGTCCGGGCCGTGCTGCGCACGCTTTGAATCCGATGGCGCGGCGGCGGCGAAGGCGTACGACCGGCTGAAGAAGAAGTTCATGAACGTCCCGGCGACGATGCCTGCGGCGCATATCAGCGGATACCGCGGGCGCCAACCTGGGAACGCCGCATACAGCGTGCTGGACAATCCCCAGTTGACAACCAGCCCGGTCGCGCAGGCTCCGGTGAAGCGCAGGAATTGCGACGCGACCGGCCCGCGGCGATCCGGAAAGGTGTAACACCGGTTGAGAACGAAATTGAGCGTCATCGCCCCCAGCACGCTCCACGCCCGCGCCGCCCCGAAATGCGCGCCGCCCGACATCAGCGCCGCCATCAGGCCGAGATCCAACATCATTCCGCAGGCGCCGACGGCGCAAAACCGCGCGAACTGCTTCAGCGCAGGAAAGCGCCACGCATAAAGGCTGAGAAGGTGCCGAAGATACCGGAATTGCTCCCGCACTCCGAGCTTGCTGACGCCGGCATGCCTCGCGCCGAACGCGATCGGAACCTCGACGACGCGCATCGCTCCCGTCTTGACCAGCAGCTCCAGCCCGATCTTGAACCCTACCGCGCGGATGTCGGCGCTCTCGAGGCTCGACCGACGAAGGCAGAAAAAACCTGACATCGGATCATGCACGCCCGGAGGAATCAGCGGCCGCGCCAGGAACGTCGCTCCCCAACTGTTCAACTTCCGGAGGAACCCGAACCGCCGGATCGACCCGCCTTCGGCGTAACGCGACCCGATGACGAAATCTGCTCCTTCGTCCATCGCGCGGATCAGCGCCGGAATTGCCTCCGGAGGGTGCTGAAGATCCGCATCCATCACGAGCACATACTCGCCCCTCACGTGACGAAGACCCTCCGCCACGGCCGGGGCAAGGCCCCGCGGGCCCTCGCGCTCGACCACCCGAACCGGCATACCAGTCGCACACTTTCGCGCGACATCGGCGGTCCCGTCCGGCGACCGGTCGTCCATCACCCAGATTTCCGTCGGGATGTCCTTGCCGACGACGGCGGCTTCGATCCGCCGAAGGAGCAAAGGCAGGTTTTGAGCCTCGTTGTACGTCGGGATGATGATCGAGAGCTGGACAGGCCGGGTTGCGGTGCGGTGCGACGCGGTCCGCTCCGCCACCTCGACGCGCGATGTCACCGTTGCCTTCATATCACCGCTCCCGTCATTCTCGAACGAAGACGCACGCCGTCGGATCGGCGTACGTGCGCCGCCAGCCCGACCGACCTTCGAGGAAGGTCGCCAGCGGCGTCGAAGTGCCGACGATCGCCGAGCGTACGCCGCATTGTTCGAAGACGGTCTCGGCGTACTCCCGCGGCTGGGTCATCATGCGCTCATATGATTCGATGAACTCGTCCCCGTAGAGTTCGAAGCGGTCATCCACGTACACGCGCAGGTGCGGCGCATGATGAATCAGGTGACCACCGAGGTTGATGTCGTTGAAGATCGGCTGCGGCGGCGGGTCGCGGCGCAGGTGTTCAATCAGGGCGAAGGAGTACTTATCCTGCGGGGGACCGGCGTGACTTAGGCCCGTCGAGCGTCCGTCCGGAGACGCCGCCCACAACGCGATGATTGAGACCGCCGCGATCGGCGCAACGCCGTCGCATTGCATCCGCCGCTCACGGTCGCGGATCGGCACGCTGAAAAGGGGAATCCTTGCGACGACGCGCGAGAAAAAGCCCGGCGCCGCCTTCACATCCAGAAGCACCGCACCGGTCTGCGCCGCCAGCACCAGCCCGACGATCGACACATGCCGCCCGCTCTGCACAGCCTGAAAAAACCAGAAACCCGCGACAAGTACGACCCACGCTTTCGGGCGCTCCCGGCGCAACGCGTAACCCGCAAGGGTGAGCAGGAGCAGCCCCGCGGCAGCCAGCCCGTCCGGCGCGGTCCAGTCCGTCGGCTGCCACTCATCAACGAGCCGCGGCAGCACCTGCAGGCGCATCAGCTCGAGAATGCTCGCCGGCCACGCAAGTCCGTGAGGCGTCGCCAACGTCACCAGCAACATCAGCGCCGCCGTCGCGAGGACATGCGCCGCTCGCCGCGCCATCTCCCGTCTTGCCGCCGGGTCACGGATCATCACGGCTTCGATCAACGCGCCCGCGCCCACCAGGCCGACGGTCACGATCCCCCCGAGCACGCCCGGATGCGTCTGCGCCCAGACGAGCGACAGCAGCGTCAACCCAGCGAGCTTTCCGCACCCGCACTTCCCCGAGGCGTAGGCGGACGCGACGACGAAGCTGAGCGGAACGCCGACGAGCGTCATCAGCAGGGGTCGCGCCAGAAACTGCCCGGAAGCCGCCGCCGCGCCGAGCATCGTCGCGACGATCGCCCAGACCGGCCACGCCCCCGCCTCGATGTTTGCGCGGTAAACCCAGCGGAAAAGCCCGGCCAGCACCAGCGCGCACATCAGGGCGATCAGCGGATAACCACCCAGCGCGTACGCCGCCGCAAGGGCGACCTCGCCGAGATACTGCGTCGCAATCCACGGCTCCCCGGCGCGGGTCCAACTGAACGTGTCTGTCGTGGACAGCGCGCGGGTGTGAAGAATGTCCTCCCCGACCCGGAGGTGCCACCCGGTTCCCGGATCGTTGAAGAACTGCGTCGCCCCGAGTTGCAGGAGGCGCACCAACATCAATACAAACACCGCGTCCGCAAGCGACGGACTGAAGCGCCGCGCCCACGCTCGCGCTCCTGTCGTCAGCGCAGGCCCGACGGGATCGTTCTCGGACGCGACAATGACGCCTGTCAGATTCCGCATATTCAGTTGCATCGGCACGGGAACACGCCTCGGTTCCCGCGATGCGCCGGTTATCGCTACAATGCCTGCCTGATGACGACGCTGACCGCGCATCCGCTGATTGCCGCCGCGCCTGATCGGACGCTGAACATTGCGTCAAGGCTCAGTGCGCAGGCGGACGCCGCCCCGGACAGGCCTGCGCTGATCGTCCCCTGGCGGCGAAATCCCGCCGGTTCCGGTCCAGCACGGTGGACTTTTGCCGAGCTGGATCAGGAGTCGAACCGCATTGCGGACGGTTTGCGCAGCGTCGGGATCGACCGCGGCGTCCGCACCGTCGTCATGATCCGGCCTGGCCTGGAGTTCACCGGCGTGATCTTCGCGCTCTTCAAGCTCGGCGCCGTGCCGATCCTGATCGACCCGGGGATGGGCGTCGCGCGGATGATCGACTGCATCGAGACGTCGGAACCGGAGGCGTTCATCGGCGTGCCGCTGGCGCAGGTCGTGCGCTGGTTTTACCGCAGGCGGTTTCTGAAGCTCCGCTCGGTTGTCACGGTCGGGCGCCGGTTCGGCTGGGGCGGCGCGACGCTGGACGAGGTGCGCCGAGGCGGTTCGCGGCGGTTTCAGGCGGCGCCAACCGGACCGGATGACGTGGCGGCGATTCTTTTTACGACCGGCAGCACCGGACCGCCGAAAGGCGTCGTCTACGAACACGGCATGTTCGACGCCCAGGTCCGGTGGATCCGGTCCTTTTACGACATGCAGCCGGGCGAGGTGGATCTGCCCGCGTTCCCCTTGTTCGCCTTGTTCAGCACGGCGATGGGGATCACCTGCGTCATTCCCGAGATGGACCCGTCGCATCCGGCGCGATGCCGTCCGCAAAAGCTTGTCCGCGACCTGCTGACTTACGACGTGACGACGACGTTCGGATCCCCCGCGATCTGGCGGCGCGTCGGCGCCTTCTGCATCAGTCGCGGCATCCGGCTGCCTCGGTTGAAGCGCGTGCTGACGGCGGGCGCCCCGATCCCGTGGCGCGTGATCGAACAGTGGCGCCGGATTCTCCCCGACGACGGCGATATTCACACGCCTTACGGCGCGACGGAGTCGCTGCCGGTCACGTCGATCCGCGGGCACGAACTGTTGGAGGGCGGGTTGATCGCGCGCGCCCGATCCGGCGCCGGCACATGCGTCGGCGCGCCGTTTCCGGGGATCCGCGTCCGCATCATCCGGATCAGCGACGACCCGGTTCCGGTCTGGCGGGATGACCTTGAAGTCCGCGCGGGTGAGCACGGCGAAATCGTCGTCAGCGGCGACGTCGTCACGCGAGAATATGATCATCAGCCGAACGCCACGGCGCTGCACAAGATCCGCGAGGGAGATCGCATCTGGCACCGCATCGGCGACGTCGGCTACTTCGACGGCGACGGAAGGCTCTGGTTCTGCGGACGCAAGGCGCACCGCGTGCCGACACGAGAGCACTGCCTGTTTACGATCGAATGCGAGGCGATCTTCAACGAGCATCCCGAGGTTTTCCGCACCGCACTGGTCGGCGTACCGGTGGGGAGCAGCGGCGGGGTGAAGCGACCCGTGTTAGTGGTCGAACCCTTGCCAGGGCGTTACCCGCACGGACGGCGGCGGGCGGAGTTCACGCGCGAACTCCTCGAACTGGGCGGGAAGGACGACCGGACACGGGGGATCCGCGAGGTGCTCTATCATCGGGCGTTTCCGGTGGACATCCGGCACAACGCGAAGATCTTCCGCGAAAAGCTGGCGGCGTGGGCGGCGGAGCGGTTGTCGTGAAGGCCCTGGTCACCGGAGGCGGTGGGTTTCTCGGCGGAGCGATCGTCCGGATGTTGCGTGCCCGGGGCGACGACGTAACGGTGTTCGGCCGCAACCGGTATCCGGCGGTCGAGGCGCTCGGCGCCCGCAGCGTGGTCGGCGACGTGCGGGACGCCGACGCGGTCATGCGCGCGTGCGCGGAGCAGGACACGGTGTTCCACGTCGCGGCGATCCCCGGCATCTGGGGCCCGAGGCGCACGTATTTTGAGATCAATTACGAAGGCACGCGGAACGTACTGGCCGCTTGTCGGGCAAGCAGTGTGCACCGTCTCGTGTACACGAGTTCCCCGAGTGTTGTGCTGTCGGACGGGCCGGTTTCGGGAGCGGACGAGTCTCTGCCTTATCCCTCGCGGTATCTGACCGCGTACCCCGAAAGCAAAGCGGCGGCGGAGCGCGCGGTGCTGGCGGCGAACAACTCGGAGCTTCAGACGGTCGCGCTGCGTCCGCACCTGATCGTCGGTCCCGGCGACCCGCACCTGATGCCCCGCATCCTTAAGCGCGCGCGCCGCAGGCGTCTTGTGCGGGTCGGCGACGGGCGCAACCGCGTGGACTTCACGGACGTGGACGATGCAGCGCGGGCGCATCTGCTGGCGGCGGATGAACTCGGACGGGGCGCCCGCTGCGCCGGTCGGGCGTACTTCCTCTCGCAGGGCGAGCCGGTCGTCCTCTGGACGTGGATCGCCGACGTTCTCGCCCAGGTCGGCGCGCCGCCGATCACGCGCCGTCTCTCGCATCGCGCAGCGCGGGTGCTCGGCGCCGCGTGCGAGACCGTCTACGCGGCGCTGCGCCTGCGGGGCGAGCCGCCGATGACCCGGTTCCTCGCGGATCAACTCGCCTTCGATCATTTCTTCGACATCTCCGCCGCCCGCAGGGACTTCGGCTACGCGCCGGGGATCCGCATGTCGGAGACGACGGCCCGGGTCGTCGCCTCGCTGGCGTCGCCGACCGACGCCGCATGACGGCCCCCCGACCTTGACAGGCCCTTTTTTGTTAGTATAATGTTCGGAATGCAGGACGACTTCTCCTACCGCGACGTGCTTGAGAAAGGTCCGGCGCATCGCCGCGGCGCGGGGTTGAACCCCGGGAACCGCTTCGAGTCCGTCCGTCTGCACGTGCTGGGCGAGGAGCTGGACCGGCAGTGGATCGAGCGGGAAGACGGCGATGGCCGGCCGCACCGCGTCGAGCGCCAGGTCTTCCTGGATCGCACGCAGCGGATCATCAACCGCGTCACGCCGACCTCGGACGTTCCCTTTGACTGGACGCTGAATCCCTACCGCGGCTGCGAGCACGGGTGCATTTACTGCTTCGCCCGCCCTTATCACGAATACCTGGGGTTCAGTTGCGGTCTGGACTTCGAGACGAAGCTGACGGCGAAGCCCGACGCGCCGGAGCTGCTGCGCAAGGAACTCGCCTCACCCTCGTGGAAGCCCGAGCCGATCGTCATGTCCGCGATCACCGACATTTATCAGCCGATCGAGCACCGGATGCGCATCGCGCGGCAATGCCTGGAAATCCTCGCCGAGTGCGGTCAGCCGGTGTCGACGATGACGAAAAGCGCGCTGGTGCTGCGCGACGTCGAGCTCTGGAAGACGCTGTCGGACAAGAACGCCGGGCGTGTGACAGTCACGCTGGTCACCTTGGATGCGGATCTGGCCTCCCGGCTGGAGCCTCGCGCGTCGGCGCCGTCGGCCCGTCTGCGCGTCATCCGGGAGCTGGCGGATGCGGGGGTCAGTGTCTCGGTCAACGTGGCGCCGATCATCCCCGGGCTGACGGACGCCGAATTGCCAAACCTCCTTCAGGCGGTCGCCGAGGCGGGAGCGACGCGGGCGGCGTGGGTGCTGCTGCGGCTACCTTACCAGGTCAAGGATCTCTTTCTGGACTGGCTGAAGCGCAACGTGCATCCCGAGCGGGCCCGGAAGGTCGAAACGCTGATCCGCCAGGCCCGCAGCGGCAAGTTGTACGACGCGTCGCGCCGGCGCGGTCGTGGGGCCGGGCCTTATGTCGAGCAGATCGCGCAGACCTTCGACGTCTTCACCCGCCGGTACGGTCTGAACCGCGACATCCGCCCTTTATCCGGCGCGCGGTTCCGTCGACCGGAGACAGGGGGTCAGATGCGCCTGTTCTAAGCGGTTCAGCGCAGGTCCTCTTTTCTGCATTTCTACATCGGCGCGACGGCGTCGCGCGCGGATCTTGTCTGCCGGACTTCAGCAGCCTGATCCCGAGGAGGCGATGCCCGCCGCACGATGCCGGGGGGATCGCGCCCTGCAGCAGCCGGAAGAAAGGGCGCACGTTCCGGAGGAGTGCGACCTTTGTTCAACGGGCTGGTCAGGACATCCGTCCGAGGCTGAACTCGATGAACTGATTGACGTCAGCGGCGTGCGTGATGTTCACCAGGTGTCCCGCGCCGGGGATGATCACATCGGGGTGGACGTGGCGGAGAGGGATCACACGGTCCTCTGCGCCGTGGATGTGGCGCACGGGAACCGGCGGCCGAACCGGGTCGGTGGCGACGTCCGCCGCTTCAGCTTTCGCGCCCGCGCCGGGCCACTCAAGGATTGCCCGGCTTCCCCAGCGCAGGAAGTCGAGGTCCGTCGCCAGGAACATCTCCCGGAGCAGCCGCTTCATCGGCAGGCGCACGGCACGGAACTCGGGACCGATGAGTTTTGCCCGCCGGCGCCCGAACTCCAGCAGGGTGTCGGGCAGCACCCGCGACCCCCGCTCGACCCAGCTCAACGTTCGCGGGATCTCCCGCCCGCTGCGGGCGCTGGCCATCAGAACCACGCCGCGGACCTCGACTCCCTCCCGAAGCAGCGCCCCGGCCAGCTCCTGCGCGACCATCCCGCCGAAGGACGCCCCGCCCAGGTGGACGCTCTCGCCCGGCACGCAGATGCCCGCGTGCCTCATGTACTTCGCCATCCTCCCGGCGTAGGCGGCCAGCGACTCGCCCTCCAGAGGCGGGATCCAGGCCGGCGTGACGATCTCCACCGGAAGGACGCGCTGCGGGTCGAAGAGCCGCCCGTCGGCGCCGAGTCCGGGGAACAGGATGAGTTTACCCAGTTTCACGCGCGGTCCGTCCGGGGTCGTGTGTCCGAGGACGCGCGCCGAAGATCGGAGTCCGCAGGACTTGCGTCAAGGTGCTGGCGAGCGCCGCACCGCGCTACTATGCTCCCCGCTTCAAGCAGGCGAACGTCGCGTGGAGCAGGCGTCGTCGGCGCCCGCCCCCGCCGGCGCAGCCGCGAACGTCGCCGCGAAACCGAGGAACCGCTGGAGGTCGTCAGGTGATGAACGAACCCGCCGTTGGCGAACGCACGTTGATGGGACACCCGAGGGGGCTTTTCGTCCTGTTCTTCACAGAGATGTGGGAGCGTTTCAGCTTCTACAGCATGCGCGGCATCCTGACCTTATACACCACGATGGTGGTCTTGGCGGCGATGGGGCAGGACGCTGCCGGCGCCCAGGCGGACCAGATTTACGGCGCGTATCTCGGGTTCGTCTACGCGACGACTTTCGTCGGGGGGATCCTCGCGGACCGTCTTCTCGGCCAGCGGCGGGCGATCTACATCGGCGGGACGTTGATGGCGCTGGCCCAGTTCACGCTCGCGGGGCACGCCCTGCTGGTGCGCGGCGGCACCCCGGTGGCGGAGCTGAACTGGATGTTCTTCACCGGACTTGGGCTTTTGTCCTGCGGCAACGGGTTCTTCAAACCCAACAT
>BOJX01000062.1 GCA_016860685.1 Planctomycetota bacterium | reverse complement strand
GGTCTGCGCGTGCGTGATGCCCAGTTGCGACAGCAGCGACCCGATCACGGGCACCGCCTCGCCCGGACGCGCCAACTGCCACCGCATGATGAGCATCATCGTGAAGCCCACCAGCAGGAAGACCAGCGCGGTCACCGTGTACTGCACGCCGATAACCTTGTGATCCACCGAGAAAATGTACTTCCCGATGAACCCGGGCTCGTGATGATGTCCGTGCAACGCAGGCTCGTGCCCGTGATGCCCGCTCCCGTGATCGTGATGATGTCCGCCGCTCATGCCCTTTTCCTTACGCGACCACCGTCATTCCTCAATGAACTCGTCGCCGCCCGCCGCCTGCTCCGCGTACCACTTCTCAAACTCATCCGGCGGCATCAGGATGACGAACCCGCGCATCTTGTAATGCGTGATGCCGCAAAGCTGCGTGCAGTGAATCTCGACCGGATGACGCGGCGCCACGCGGATCTCGCCGATCCCCGCCTTCCGAAGCGCCTCGACGTGCTCGGCGCTCGGCTCGCGGCCCTTCCCCACAATCACCGTCCCGTCCGCGGCCTTGATGTCCTCGACCGCGATGTTGTTCGTGCACCACAGCACGAAATCCCGCGGGTTCTGCCCCGCCGACGGAACCGACACCGTGCGGATCATCGTCTCCCGGATCGCGTCGCTGCTCGTCCCCTCCTTCACCGTGAACCAGACCGGGATCTCCATCCCCGGAACGGTGTCCTGTTTCACGCGCAGCATCGGCACGGAGAACGAGTGAATCACGTCTTTCGACGTCAACTTCACGATGATCGGCCGGCCTACCGGCAGGTGCAGCTCGTTGTTGGCGATGATATCGTCCTTCGCGTCCGGGTCGCCGTCGCGGTCCAGACCGAGCGGGTTGCCGTTGGCGTCGCTGACCAGCTTCGCGTTCCGCTTGCCGAACTTCCCGTCCGGACCGGGGTAATGAATGTTCCACGCGAACTGCTGCGCGACGACGTGAACCTCGAAAGGATTATCCTCCGGTTTCGGCGGGTCATTCTTGTATTCCGCCAGCACCGGAATCGCAAACGCCACCAGCAGCACCACCTCGATCACCACCACCGCCGCTTCGATCACCTTCGACGCCTTCGCCTTGATCGGTTCATAAAGCGCCGCCGGGTTCGCCCGGTACCGGTATTTCACGAGGCAGCGAGCGAAAAACACGCCCCAACCTACGAACAACACCGCCATGAAGACGTGGATCCAGTTGATCAACTGATCGATCTGCCACCCGTGCGTCGAGTAGTCCGGCGGCAGCCAGTACATCGGTTGTGTTTGCGCCAATAACGACACCGTCATTGCTCCAGGATGTAGGACGTTGCTGAAGAGCTACCCCGTCTCCGCAAGGAGGTGAACGCCCGCCTCGCCGATCGCAGGTTCCTCAACAACGCCTGAATCTCTTCAACCACTCGCCGGGCAAGTCCCGACCCCCTCCCGCAAAGTCCGCGCCGACTCGGAAGGGAGCGGCATTCTAGCGAACCCGTGCGCCATCGCAAACCGCCCGCAACGCGGAAAAATCGCCGCCCCGCCCCGCACATCCGTCCGCGCGAATTCACGCGACGCCGGAATCACCGCACCGCCGCCAAGCCTCATCCCGACGCCCCGCGCAGCGCCGCCTTCGCGCCGTACACGACGTACATCACCACGTAGATCGCCACCCCCGTGATCGACACATACAACCAGATCGGCAGCGTCCACCTCGCCAGCCGCCGGTGCGCCTCGATCCGCCCCCGCAAACCCCGAACCGCCGTCACCAGCGCCAGCGGAACCACCGCCGCCGCCAGTACCACGTGACTGATCAGCATCGCGAAATACGCCGGCCTCTGCCACCCCTGCCCCGGAAACTTCGGCGATTGCGCATTCAGGTGGTACGTCACATACGAGGCAAGAAACAACGCCGACGTCCCCAAGGCTGCAAGCATCAACCGCTTATGCGCGTCCCGATGCCCCGCGCGGATCGCCGCCCACCCGAAGATCAGCAGCACCGCGGCGGCGCCGTTCAAACCCGCGTTCACCGCAGGCAACTCCAGCACCCAGCTCACGACCCCCCGTCCTTCGCCAGCGCCGCCGCATCCGCCGCCAGTTTCTCCAGCACCCCGCTTTCGTTCGAGTCGTAATATCCCCGGATGCGACCTTCACGGTCCACCAGTACGAACGACGTGCTGTGATGGATCGACTCCCCGGCCATCCCGATCCGGAAGCCCTTCACCTGCACCGCGTCCAGCGCCTCGATCGAACCCGTCAGGAACAACCATCGCTGCGCGTCCGCACCTTTCGCCGCCGCGTACTCGCGCAGCACCTCGGGCGTGTCATGCTGCGGATCGACCGTGAACGTCGTCAGCACCACGTCCGGAACTCCCGCCAGCATGTCCTGCAAACGCCGCATCTTCGACGTCATCTCCGGACACGGACCGAGGCACCGCGTGAAAATGAAATCCGCGATCCAGACCTTGCCGCGCAAATCCGCCGACGTCACTGTCCGTCCGCTGCGCTCCGTCAACTCGAACTGCGGCGCAGACCCGTAATCCACCGAGACCTGCGCTGCTCGCGCCGCGCTCAGTCGCTCCGTCTCACGCCGAACCTCCAGCCGCGCGCGGACCAGCGCCAACGCCCCGATCGCCAGCGCCAACCCCACGCCGACCACCCGCATCGGCGTCATCACCCTGACCTTCGCTTCAACCGTCATTGCACCCCGTCGTTCTTTCCGCTCTCTCCGCATCGGCTCCGATTCGACGCCGCGCCGTCAACCGAACCGCGCCCGCTTAACCGAGCCGCGCCCGCCTGTCCTTTACGTCACGCAGCGATGTCAAGGGTCAGGAAGCGCTCTTATTCCACCCAGGTCTGCGGGGTTCGAAACCGCATCCACGCCTCATGCGTTCACCACGCACCCCCCAGACCCGGCGTTACGCCCCCGGCCGGCGACTCGCCAGCCTCTCACCCGCCGCGATCATCACCGCCGCAAACACGATCATCATGACCCAGCTTGCAAATGCCCCGGGCGCGCCCGCCGCCGTCAGCGCCTCGCGCGACGCACCCAAGGCACTCCTTAATTCCGCCACCCCGTAAGTCAGGGGATTCACCGCCATCACCGCCTGCATCCACCCCGAAGCCCCCGATGCCGGAAACACCGCTCCCGACAGCAGCCACATCGGCATCATCACCAGGTTCATCACCGCGTGATACCCCTGCACCGACTCCGCCCGCCACGCCGCAACCAACCCCAGCCCGCTCAACCCCCCCGCCATCGCCGTCAGCACGGCCAGCGCATGAACGATGCCGCCCACGCTCACGCGCACCCCCGTCACCGGCGCGAGGATCAGCAGCAATCCTGCTTGAACTACGGCCAGCACCGTCGCGCCGACGATCTTTCCCGCCACAACGCTCGCCCGGGGCGCCGGCGACGCCAGCACCCCTTGCAGAAAACCCTCCCGACGATCCTCGATGACCGTAATCGTTGAAAAAATCGCCGTAAAAAGCACGACCATCGCCAACGCGCCCGCAAAAGCGTATTCGAGGTACCCCCCCTTCCCCACGCCTTCTACGTTGAACGACCTCCCCAGCCCCGATCCCAGCAGAAACCAGAACAACACAGGCGTCGCCACCGCCCCGACGATCCGCCCCGGTTGCCGCAGGAACCGCACAACCTCCCGACGCGCCAGCGACCCCGCTGCCAGAACGCCGGCTGCGCTATCCGACATGGGTCGCGGGGCAGACCCCGCCTCAAAACCGAACCGCGCCCGTGAGGCAGCGATCACATTCGTTGTCGCTTTCGGATCTTGCAACGTTCTTTACCCGCCCACGTCGCCGCTTCCCTCGAAGCGTCGCCCCGTCAGTCGCAGAAACACGTCCTCCAGCGACGGACGACTCACCGTGATCGACCGGATTCGATCGCCGAACCTCTCCGCCAACCGCGCCGCCAGCGCATGTCCACGCGGATCCGCGATGCACAGACCCCGGTCCGTCTCCTGCGGCGCAAGCCCGAACTCCTCGCGGATCCGCGCCGCCACCGCCCCGGCATCCTCCGCCTGGACCTTCACCACTTCGCCGCCGACGCACGCTTTCAGCGCTGACGGCGCATCCAGCGCCACCAGCCGGCCCCGATCCAGGATCGCCACCCGGTCGCAGCCCTCGGCCTCATCCATCAAATGCGTCGTCATCAGGCAAGTCAGACCTCGCTCCCGACGAAGGCCCGCCAGCAGGTCCGCCAGGCTACGACGCGCCGCCGGATCCAGCCCCGTGCTTGGCTCGTCCATCAACAGCACGTCCGGCTCATGCAGCAGGGATTTCGCGATTTCCACCCGTCGCCTCATCCCGCCCGAAAGCCGGTCCACCCGATCCCCCGCCCGGTCGCGCAACTGCACGCCCTCAAGCCTCGCCTCGATCCGCGCAGAAAGCTCCCGCCCGCGCAAACCGTAAAGATGCCCGTGATGCATCAGGTTCTCGCGCACCGACAACCGACCGTCCACGCTCGGCGACTGAAACGTCACCCCGATCCGACGACGCACCGCACCGGGATCCGCACCCACGTCCGCGCCCAACACCGACGCCCGACCCCGGGTCGGCCGCATCAGCGTCGCAAGAATCCGGAACAGCGTCGTCTTGCCGCAGCCGTTCGGGCCTAGCAGCGCGACAAACTCACCCGGCGCAACGTCGAACGTCAGGTCAGTCAGCGCCGTCCGTGACCCGTATTCATGCCCGATCTCCTGCACCGACACGGCCGGCGTCGGCCTCATCCGCTCCCTCCCGTCAGACCGCCCGATCCAGCACCAGCGCCGCCATCAGAAACGGCAGGTAAACGATCGACGCGATGAACGACAACCGCTCCGTCCGCGCCGAAGGACGCGTCGCCATCGGAATCGTACATGCCAGGTAAGCGAGGCTCAGCCCCACCCCGGCAACCGCCGAAACGCCTCCGGTAAGTCCCGTCCACCACGGAAGCAACGACGCCGGCACAAGCGCCGCACAAAGCAGCAACGACACCACCCCTGTCTGACGACCGTCCGGATCCCGCAGCGGCCACATCGCGTAACCCGCCCGCGCATAATCGTCGCGCCAAAGCCGGCAGATCGCGAAGAAATGCGGGAGCTGCCACAACACGAGGATCGTGAATACGCCCAGCGCGGCGGGGGAAAGAGGCGCGCCCGCAAACCCCCACCCGATCAGCACCGGCAACGCCCCCGGAACCGTCCCCACCACCGTGTTCCACGCCGACCGCCGCTTCATCGGCGTGTACACCAGCAGATACAGCCCCAGCGAAAGCAGCGCATATGCCGCGCCCCGCGCGTCTCCGAACCCCCCCAGCACCCCTAGCCCCGCCAGCGCGCAGGCCAGTCCGATCGCAAGTCCGGCGCCCGGTGCCAGCCGACGCGAAGGCAGCGGACGACCGCGCGTCCGGGTCATCAGCAGATCCAGATCGCGCTCCAGATACTGATTCAGCGCGTTCGCCCCGCCGCCGACGAAAAAGGAGCCGAGAAGAACGCCCAGAAGACCCCCCGCTGAGAACGCTTCCCCCGACGCCAGAACGTATCCCGCCGCACACGCCGCGGACGCCAATCCGGTCAAACGCGGCTTTAACAATTCGAAACCCGCGCGCACCGCACCAAGTCCTTCGGCTCGCGCCGCCGACCCCGCGACGATCATTACGCTGGCGTCTTGTGTTGGATTCCGAATCATCTCGCGTTACGCCGCCGTCACCGCCTCCCGAGCGGCCAGGTCGCCTTCGACCCGGGCGCCTCCCTGACATAGCGCGCACACCACTCCCGCCGATGCGAGCACCACCGCCCCCGTCAGCACGTGAAGCGTCGGCAGGATCCACTGCGACAACGTCGCGGACTCGATCAACGCGCTCGACCCGCCCGTCACCGCGAACGCCCCCACGCCCAGCAGCACCTGAACCACCGTCGCCGCCCCGAGCACCGCCGCGGCTCGCCGCAACCCACGGTCCCCCACCACCTCACCCAGGACGCGCATCGTCATCCGAAGCGCAATCACCGCCGCCATCGTCCCCCACCAGATGTGGACGATCAGCAGCCCCAACGATCCGAAATGCCGGACACCCGCCCCCAGAAGCAACTGCACCCCCAGCACCGCCACCAGCCAGCGCGACCACCGCGCCCGCCACCTGGCCTCTTCCGATCGCGCCACCGACAGTCTACGCCCCCACGCGGGACTTGAGAACATCGCCGCGCACACCAGCCACGTGAACGTCACCTGCCCCAGAACGCCGTGACTCATCGCCAGCACCAACGAATCATGACGCACACGCAAGATGCCGAGAATCCCCTGCGACACAATCAGAAGCAGTGAAAGAATCGACGCATACCTCACCCACGACCGACGCTCCGTGGCAAAGCCGGCTACGACCGTCGCCACAGCGCACAAACCCACTACCCAACCGACCAGCCGATGCTTGTGCTCCCAGAACGTCTTCACCTCCGTCAACCACCCGGGCGGATTGATCAACGCGCCGTTCGACAGCGGCGCATCCGGATACGCCATCCCCGCGTCCAGACTCGTCACCGAACCGCCGACAAAGATCAGAAACGACGCCAGGGCCACGGTCGCCGTGGCGAACCCGAACATCCAGCGCGACGGCGTCGTAACGTCATGATGCGGAAAGGACTGCCCTGATGACATGTGCTCCACCACAACGATCCGAAGGGACTTTGATCCGTGCGAACAAAGGTTCTTGTGGGCGGCGCGCCCTCACCCCTGATTCCCGAACCCTGAATCGCTTCTCCCCGCCCGCCCCGGCAAAGTCAAACGGCGGATGACGCCCTCGGGACGTCACCCGCCGTCATTTCCGCCAGCCGCCGATTTCAGTCCGCGCGATTTCTCGTCAGCGGAAACGTGATCTTCCGTCCGCGTCGCTTCAGCCGCTGCCTTCCATCTTGAACGTGTGATCCAGCTTGTTTTCGCCGGCCTTGATCGTCACCTTCTGCTTCTGCTCGCCGAACACCTCGTGCCAGAAGGTGATCTCGTGCTCGCCCGGCGGCAGACCCTTGATCTCGAACTCGCCCTTCTCGTTGCTGACCGCGTGGAAAGCATGCGGGAACACGCCGACCCAGGCGCCCATCCACTTGTGAACGTCACACTTGACCTTGAAGATCTCCGGCTTCTTGAACGCCACCGGGTTCTTCATGCCCTTCTGCGGCTGACCGTAGTTGAACGCCGGGTTCTTCTCCGGCTGGGCGTTGATGTTGTGCAGGATCGGGTCGCTGTTGAGAACCTCCAGCGTCTGATCCACCTGCAGCGTCACGATGTGCGGATGATAAACGCACCCCTTCTGATCCAGCACCTTCGCCTCCGCCGGCGGTGCCGACGCCGGACCCACGTCCGACGAAACGTAGATGATCACGTTCTGCAGCCAGCGCTGATCCTCCTTCGCCGGCTCCATCTTCATCGCGACAATCTGTTCAGAGCGGACCTGCGGCTTCTCATACTGCTCCGCACACTTCGGCTCCGTCTTGATGTCGTTGTACAGGTTCGTGATCTTCGGCGGCTCGCCGGCCTTGTGCGAGAGGAAGATCGTCCCCTTCAGCGTGCCCGTGTCCTGCGCCGCGGCGATCCCGCTGATGATTCCGAGCACCAACGCGCTTCCCATCCCCGTGCGAATGCTTCGCAACATCTTTGCGTCTCCTTTACCTGGCCCGCCGGCGGCGGGGCGGCGCCTGGCCGCTGATTCCGATCCGTCTTTGTCCCGAGCCCCCGCCGGTCTCCGGACTCAGAACCCGTTGTCATCCGCATATATCGACTTGCCGTCCCGACTTCGTGATTTTTTTCACGAAGTATGAAAGCATCAGCCTAGCTGAGTGTAGAACGCCCTGTCAAGACCCCTTCTTGCCACAATTCCCCACGCCCGGACGAATTCCGACAATCCAGAGAACCCCCTTCGCCAGCGCATTGACCGGAATCGAAGGATCGTCAGAATACCCGGCTCGGACGTGCGACGCCGGTCGAAGCCGCCTGCGACGTCCGGCGGATCAGGTGACGGTCATGAAGATCGGTTTCAGCACGCTTGTATGTCCCGCGTGGGATTTGCCGACGGCGATCGCCCAGGCCGCGGCGTTGGGGTACGCGGGGATTGAAATCCGCGGTCTCAAGGGCGAGTTTGACCTCCTCCGCTGCGCCGCTCTCGCCGGCAACCCCGGACTGGCGAAGAAGGCGTTTGCAGATGCCGGCATCGAGTTGATCGGCCTGTCGCCCTCCGTCACCCTCGACAGTAAGAAGCGAAGCCGCCTTGACGAATCCCGCCGGACCCTGGTGGAGCACATCGAACTGGCCGGGCAGCTCGGCTGCCCCTACGTGAAGCTTTTTGCCGGCGAAGTTCAGCGCTTTGATCATCATGACGCCGCGCTCAGCCGGATCGCCCGTGAACTGCACGAGCTGGTCCCGACCGCGGTGAAGCACGGTGTGACGCTTCTGATCGAGAACACCGGCGATTTCACGCGCAGCGACGACATGTGGTATCTCATCGACGCCGTGTCCCACCCCGCGGTTCAATGCTGCTGGAATCAGACGAACGCCGGAACGCGCCGGGAGTTCCCGAGCGTGTCCATCCCGCGCCTGGGCATCAGGATCGCCGTTTCCCACCTCTGTGATGCGGACTTCGACGAAACCGGTGTGCTGAAGGCGTACAAACTCCCGGGCGAAGGACAGGTCGGCGTCGCCCGCCAGATCGAGCTGCTTCGCGGCGTCGGGCACGAGGGGTGGCTGGTCTTTGAGTGGCCGAAGGCCTGGCTCCCGGACCTTCCCGATCCGTCCGCGGCCCTGCCCGCGGTAGCACAGTTTCTCAAGGCAGAGCTGTCGAAAAAGCAGGTTGTTCTGTCCGCGTACAAAGGCGACAAGAACGCGGCGAAGTTCGCAGCGAAGGCGTCGGTCTCCGTCCCGTCAAACTGAGTTGGCGTCGAGGGCGGTCTTGGAGAAGGAGCGTCTGACGCAACCGGAACGCAGGCGCCGGACCTTGTCACCATCGTGATCACGCTTGCAATCCTCAGTGTCGCAGTCCTCGGGTTGCTGATGATCCGGGTGCTGCCGCGCGGGGGCGGTCTGGCGCTCATCGGCGCATCCTTGACCACCGCCATCCTGCATGCCGTCCTGACCCCGTGGCCTCGCTCCGAAACCCTGCTCAATATGATCGCAGGATCCGCTGCGGGCGCCGCCCTGTCGTGGGGTGTGATTCATGCCGTGGCTTGCAGGGCCGACGTTCGACGTGGACAAGACGACGGGCACGCCACGTCAGCATCCGAATTGTCCGTCGTGGCGGGTTACTTCCTTCTCGGTTTCGGCGTCTGCGTTGGCGTGGCGATCTGTGTAGGCCTCGCCATGCGTGCGGTATCGGTGACCGCAGCCCTTTCGTCTCCCGCGGCGACGCCCGTCACAGCAGGCGTTGCGTTCTCGCCCTCGTTGTGGCCGGCGCTGCTGCTGCTGCTGGCGACGCTTCTGCCCGCCCGCACCGGCGCCACTCCGCGCGCAATTCCGCTCTGGGCGGCAGCCGCCGCAGCCTTGACCTGGGCGCTTGACGCGATCCCCCCGGTGCTTCCGACAGGGGAGGCGCGTTATGCGTGTCTGCTGGCGGCGCTGGCGCGCTGGCAGATCTGCGCGGCCTTGCTGGTTGCCGCCGCCACCCTTCTGGAGGGAGCGGCGATGCGGCGTCGAAGGTGGTCGCTGGTGCGATCGACACCGTGGGAATTAAGGTCTGCGTCGAGTTCTGCTTCCGCCGGACTTCGGGCAGGGTGCTGTGTTCTGGCGTTGACTTCTTTTCTGGCGCTGGCGGCGGCGATGGTGCTGCCGGTCCCCGAGGGCTGGGCTTACCGTGCGGTGCTGCCCGTATGCGCCGCTTGTGCGATCCTCTGCGGATTGTCGCTGCTGACGCACTTGAACCGATCCTTCAGCGTCGGACTGGCGGAGATCGGGCTTGCTCTGGTCTCGCTGGGATGCGCGGCGACCTTTCAATCGATCGTTCCCGCGCGCGTCGGCTCGCCGTCGGCGCGGTACGCGATGGTGTTCAACGCTTTGATGGCCGGGTTCGCGTTCCTGACGTGGTTGTGGGGGTGGCTGGCGGGGGTCTGGATGCAGCAGTTGCGAGACCGCGAGGCGTGGACGACCGCCGGTCGCATGATTCCGCTGGCGCGGCGATTCTCCTTCGCATGCGCTTGTGTCACCCTGCTTTGTGGCGGCTTGTTGGCGTTGTGGCCGCGCTTCCCCGGGGTGGCGTCGGCGGATGACACGCTGGGTCGTTTCGCCGCGGGCGTCGGCGTCAATTTTTTCGCCCTGCTGGTCTTCGTCAGCTGCGCCCGTCGCGGCCGGCGACCGGTGTTTCATCTGGTGGTCGCACTCGGGATCATCAGTCTCCTGGGATTCGTTGCAGTGAGAATGTTGCCGTTTTCGGCGCGATAACGGTAGGATGCACGTACCCTCGACGCCCGTCCGCTTCAGACCGCATCCCGCGGGGGCGCAGGCTCGAGGCGCGGACCCGGCGTCATGAAACGCGTGGATCGAGTCGCACGACTCCTGAAGATGATGCAGCTTCTGCAGAGCGGCCGCCCGCTCGAGCCTGAGAAGCTCGCTGAGTCCCTCAAAGTCTCGCGCCGCACCCTTTTCCGCGATCTGAAGCTGCTGGACGACGCCGGCGTGGGGTTTTCGTTCAGCCGGCGCTCTGCGACGTATCAGCCGAAGGAGGAGTCCCTTCTGCCCCCGACGCACCTGACGTTTCCCGAGGCGCTCGCGCTGCTGGCGCTGCTGCGGCAGGGACTGCGGCAGCGCAGCCACCCGAACCCGCGTGAACTGGCGTCGGCCGCCATCAAAATCGAGAGCCTTCTGCCGCGCCGTCTTCAGGACACCTGCGGACCGCTCCTGCGCGACCTCGAGTTCATCCCGCCTCCGGAGTCGCGGACGGAACTGGCCGCGTCGAAGGTCGAGTATCTCCAGCGGGCGATGTCGATGCGGCTGAAGGTCCGCGGAGTCTACCACGCGGTAAGCCCCCGGGAGGTGGTCACCTCGATCATCCGCCCTTACCGGCTCGTGCATGTCCACCGCGGCTGGTATCTGCTGGGCTTCAGCGAGGCGCACGGCGAAGTGCGGATGTTCAAGATCGAGCGGTTCGTTTCGATCGAAGTGACGCAGGAGACGTACCGCCCCGACCCGGACTTCAGCGTCGAGCGCTACTTCGGACGGGCGTGGAACGTCATCCGCGAGAACCAGACCTGGCGCGTGAAGCTTCGGTTCTCGCCGCGCGTCGCTCAGAACGTCGCCGAGATCCGCTGGCACGCCACGCAGCGGACGTTCCGCGCCTCGGACGGCGGGTTGATCTTCGAGGTCGACGTGGACGGGTTGAAGGAGATATCCTGGTGGATTCTCGGTTACGGCGACGAGGTGCGCGTGCTTCAGCCGCCGAAGCTTCGGGAGTTGATCAAGGACCGCATCGAGGGCATGAGGGCGTTGTACATGAACGGCGTCACGGCGGTGAAAGAGGCCTGAGCGGATGCGGGCGGTGGTACAACGGGTTTCACGGGGCGACGTCGTGATCAGCGGCGCGTCCTTCGCCCGGATCGACCGGGGATTGCTCGTTTACCTTGGCGTGGACGCGGACGACGCGGAGACGGACGCGCTCGCTCTCGCGGAACGGACGGCGCGCCTCCGCGTTTTCCCCGACGCGGAGGGAAAGATGAACCTCGATGTGGGCGAGATCGGCGGCGCGATGCTCGTCGTCAGTGCGTTCACCGTCAGTGCCGACGCGCGACGTGGACGCCGACCGAGCTTCGACAGCGCGATGTCAGGCGACAGCGCGGCGCGCCTGGTCGATCGGTTCTGCGAAGCTGTCGCCGCCCTCGGCGTCCCCGTCTCGAGAGGCCGCTTCGGCGCGGACATGCAGATCGACGCGGTCAACGACGGGCCGGTGTGCATCCTGATGGACTCCCGGAAGCGCTTCTGATGACTCCCACGGACAGGTCGACGATTCTCATCATGTCCGTCGCGCTGGTCACCCTTGCATCCGGAGCGGTGTCGGCGTCAGGCCAGCTTCGCGCGGAGCATTGCGCCTTAATCACGCGGGAAGGCGACGCCGAGGGCCTGGCGCTGGCGGCTCGCTACGCGGATCTCCGAGGTGTTCCGGCCGATCAGATGCTCGCGCCGCCCCTGCCTCAGGCGGAGACGCTTACTCGCCGGCAGTATGAAGCGGCCGCTGATCGCGTTCGAACGTGGCTGGCGGGGCCGATGAAAGACCGCGATCTGCGATGTCTCGTCGTCTTTCGCGGCGTTCCGCTGAAGGTGGCTGCGGTCGAACCCTCTCCTGAAGATCGTCGGAAAGCGGACGCGCTGACCGAAGCACGGGCGGCGCTGGAGGCGGAGTGGACCACGCTGCTTGAGGAGCGACTCACCGCGCTACCGGCGATCGTGCAAGCACGGGTCTCCTCCGCGTTGAAGGGGCGCAAGCCTTCGCTCTGGGAACGTCACGACGCGACGCGCCGGGCGTGGTCCGCGTACGCACGAGAGCTTCCCGACGAGGCGAGAATCAACCTCAACCGCGAACTGGTCGCCTATCTTGAGCGCGCCGAAGGCAGCCAGGTTCTGCTGGAGTTGATTCAGTTTGCGGATGCCCGCGGCGTCCCGGAATCGCCGGAGAAGATTGCGATTGTTGAGCGGACGCTGAAGGACGCAGAGGAACGCGTGCAACGGAACGCCGACGCCGATCCCGGATCGCCGGAATTCGGAACGCTGGTGCAGGCCCTGCGCGTTCGGAGCGGGCTGGCCGGCGCGTCCGCGTTCCTCACGAAGCGCGCCGAGTCGCTTGTCCCACCCGACAGCGAAGCCGCCTTCGACAGCGAACTGGCGCTGGTTCGCAGCGATGCTTACCCGCTCGCGCGGTGGATTCCCAACCCGCTTCAGGGCCTGCGCAAACCTTCACAACCGCGCGACGCCGCCTTGATGGTCGCGCGCCTGGACGGACCTGACCCGGCGATCATCGAGCGGATGATGACCGACGCGCTTCACGCGGAGCGGAGCGGCCTGCGCGGCACGTTCTACATCGACGCCCGCGGGCTGACGAAGGATGATGAGTACCGGGTGTACGACCGCGATCTGGCGGCGCTGGCGGAGTGGACGCGCACACGGACGGTGATTCCCGTCGTACTCGACCAGCGCGAACCCGTCTTCGCCGAAGGTTCGTGTCCCGGAGCCGCCTTGTATTGCGGCTGGTATTCTCTGGCGAAATATGTGCCGGCTTTCACATTCGAGCGCGGAGCCGTCGGGTATCACATCGCCAGCTTCGAGCTGGGGTCGCTGTCGCGATCGAACAAGGCGTACTGGTGCCGCGGGATGCTGACGGACGGCGCGGCGGCGACCCTGGGACCGACCAGCGAGCCGTATCTGTCGGCGTTTCCCAGACCGAGTGAGTTTTTCGGACTGCTGATGACCGGCGAACTGACACTGGTCGAGTGCTTCGCGCGGACAAACCCGTTTCTGTCGTGGCGGGTCGCGCTGGTCGGGGATCCGCTTTACCGCCCCTTTGCGAAGAATCCGGCTTACTCGCTCGACGCCTTTCTCGAAGCGCATCCCGAATCCGAAGCTCCGTAACTGAGGGCGACGCTCGCACAACCGATCAAGACACACACTCCAGCGCGAGGACCGTGATGTCGTCGGCGCGCCAGTTGGAAGGTTGCACAACTTCACGACGTCGGCGCCAGGCGTTCAACGCATACGTCACGCCCTCAGCCGCAACGTCGACACGCCAGTCCGCTGCGGGTGGATCAGCGCCGCAACCGGTCCCCAGCAGAAGATTGTCAAGCCCGTCCGACCAGAGCAGCGCGACGTCTCCCGGCCCGAGTTCATACTCAGCGACTTGAAACTCCGGCGACGGGAGGACGCCGAGCAGAATGCCGTCTGAGTTCACCGGTTCGACGCACCCGTCTTGCCGCAGAAGCACGGGCGCCGGCGCCCCTCCGCGGGCCACCCGGATGCGGCGGGACGGTTCGTCGTACATGGCGCAGACCGCGGCGACGTATTGCTCCTGCGTCGCGCCGAGGCTGATGAGATCGACGTTGATCCGGCGCAGCATTTCGTCCGGGCGACGCGCCGCCTCACCACGCTCGCCGTCCTGACAGCGCAGGCTGCGCTTCAGGAACGCGGACATCAAGGCCGCGGGAACCCCGTGACCGGTGGCGTCGGCGATCGTCATGACAATTGTCCGGTCATCGGCGCGATAAACGTCGTAGAAATCTCCGCTGACACGATCGGCGGGGGCGTACCAGCTTTGCAGCCGTGCCCCGGCGATCTGCGGAAGATGCGCCGGCAGCAGTTCGCGCTGAACCTGCTCCGCCAGCGCCAGTTCGGCGTCAAGGTCTCGGACCCGACGCAGAAGCTGATCTGAGAGTCGCCGGGCGCGGTCCAGCTCGGCCTCGATCTGACCGAGCGCATTCTCAATCCCCCCGGGGCACCGGAGAGGTCTTGACGCGGTGCGAGGGGTGGGCCGGGCTTCAAGGGCCGTATCCGGCCTGATCCTGATCTGCGGCTGCGCCATCCGACGTTCCTCGCGCGAGGCCGCGAACCTGCAATGCGCAAGCCGGTCGCGGCGCACAGGTGTTTGTCGGACGCGGTCTGCGCAAACTTGACTGCGGCGCCCTCGGAACGCTTCCGCTCCACCGCCGTCATGTTCGTTTGAACTGCCGCTCCAGGTCCGACTTGGTGAGACGCAACGTGGTCGGTCGGCCGTGCGGGCAGTTACTCGATCGCTCGACGAGGTCTTTATGTGCGACCAGCGTGTTGATTTCCTCGGCGGTGAGCGGGTCGCCCGCCTTGACCGCGGCCTTGCACGCCATCATGTCCAGCACATCGTGGATGAGCGATTCCGGGTGTTCCTGCTCCCCCTGTCGCTGGAGGCGATCAAGGAGGTCGCGCATGAATTGCGGGACGTCCGTGTCCTTCATGAGGGACGGAAAGGCGTGGACGGCGATCCGATCCGCGCCGAACGCCCCGGCGTCGATGCCAAGACGTTCAAGAAGATCGGCGCGGGCCTCCACCGCCGCCAGATCGGCCGCGGACGCGGGGATCGTCTCCGGAAGCAGCAGGCGCTGCGACTCCAGCGGAGCGGACATGATCCGCTGACGAAGATGCTCGTACATGATCCGCTCGTGCAACGCATGCTGGTCGATGATGAGCAGACCGTCGTCCGACTCAACGACGATGTAGGTGTTGTGAAGCTGAATCGCGCGGAGACCTGACCCGCGCGACGCGTCCGGACCTTCACCTCGCTGCTGATCCAGGATGCGATCCGCCGAACCCGCGTCGCGCAGATCACCTCTGAGCAATCTTGCATCTTGCCCACCTGGGTTGATCGGCGCCCCAGGAATGCCTCCGGAGCGCGCGTCGTAAAGCGACCGCCAGACCGCCGCGGCCTGCGCGACAGCGGATTCTCCGCTGAGGGCTCCGCCCCGCACAAACCCTTCCGACATCCCCGCCGAACCGCCGCTCCCGACCGACGCCCCCCCGGAACCGCTCTCACGGATCAGCGGAGGTTGACTCAGCAGCAGAGACGCAAACTCACGACGGATGCGGTCCTGCTCAGCGGCGTCCACGTCCGGTCGGGCGCGATCCGTCCGAAGCCCGGGCGTCAGGTCGGCGCGTTGCAGCAACTCCCGCAGCGCGCTGAGCACCTGCGAATGCACAAGGTTCGGCTCCGCCCAGCGAACCTCGATCTTCGTGGGATGAACATTGACGTCGATCATCTCGGGATTGATCGTGATGAAAACGAACACGACCGGAAACCGCGACGGCTCGATCAGCCCGCGGTATGCCTCCTTTACGGCGTGCTGAAGAAACCGGTCGCGGATGTACCGGCCGTTGACGAAGAAATACTGCCACGTTCCGGTCGCCCGCGAGTGCGCCGGCGGTGCGGCGAAGATCTGAAGGTTCAGACCTCGCTCGCGCCGATCCGTCGCCAGCAGAACATCCGCCAGTTCGTCTCCGAAGAGCCGCCGGATCCGGTCGACGGGTCCGCTGGCGGGAGGGAGGTCGTACATCGTGCGCCCCCCGCTGATCATCCGGAATCCGACGTCCGGGAAGGCCAGCGCCGCCCGCACAAAGACTTCCGTCACGTGTCCGGTTTCGGTCGCCGGCGCCTTCAGAAACTTGCGCCGCGCCGGAACGTTGTGGAAAAGGTCACGGACCTCGACCGTCGTGCCCGGCGCCGCAGCGGTGGCCTGCGCCCGCTCCAGCATCGAACCGCAGACGCGGACCTCGTGTCCGCCCGCGGATTCACGACGCCGGGATGCGATCCGCAGCGAGGACACGGCGCCGATGCTCGCCAGGGCTTCGCCCCGAAACCCGAGCGTCGCGATGCGGTAGAGATCCTGCTCATCCGCGAGCTTACTGGTGGCGTGCGCTCGAACCGCCAGCTCCAGTTCGTCCGGGCTCATTCCCCCTGCGTTGTCGGTCACGCGGATCAGTTCGGTCCCGCCTTTCTCGACGGCCACGGTGATCTCGAGAGGGCCCGGAAGCGGCTCGGCGGATCCGGCGTCGAGGGCGTTGTCCAGCAGCTCCTTGACGACGCTGGCTGGCCGCTCGATCACTTCACCGGCGGCGATCTGGCTGACCAGCAAAGGTGGAAGTACGCGTATGCGGTTCGCCGACGACATGACTCCTGCGAGTATACCGAGCCGGTGCGCCCCGACCAGCGATCCGCCGGCGCCTTGCGCCTCGACAGACGACCTGCTAGAATTCCGGCGGTCATGTGAGGAGATTCTTCGTATGTTTCATCGGCGACGGGCGGCGGCGGTCATTCTTGCGGTTCTCGCAGCAGGGGGAAGGCCCGCTTTCGGCGCGCAGCAAACGCCTTCAAAGATCGAAACCGCGCGACAAGCCCTGAAGCTTTTTCTGGACAAGGAGCTTCCCAAGTTCATCAACCGGGGCGACGCGACCTTCAAAGAGAAGTTCACCGTCGCGATCGGAACCGGAATCTGGGACCGCATTCACTTCAAAGTCGGGCACTTTTCCGCCGAGGAATCCGCCCGCCTGATCCGGGAGGAGGGGCGCGACATCGTTGCGTTTGAACTGCGCTTCGAGCGCGGGCGCGCCGACGTTCGCGTGGGCCTGTCTCCCGGCGGTGAAGTCGTGGGGCTCTGGGTGGACCGCGTCGAGCCTGAGATCGAATACGAGGCGCCCGGGTACGTTGACGTAGAGACGTTCATCGACGAACCGGTGCGCGTGGCCGCGGATGAGAAATTCCCGCTGCGGGGCCGGATCACGATCCCCGTCGGCGAGGGGCCGTTCCCGGGAGTGGTGCTGATTTCGGACGCCGGTCCGCTGGACGTCAACGCGACGACGGGTCCGAACCAGATTTTCAAGGATGTCGCGTGGGGGTTCGCCTCGCAGAAGCTGGCGGTCCTGCGGGTCGAGAAACGATCCTTCGCGTACCCGCGCGCGTACCCGCCTGCGGAGTGGACGCCCGAAGTCGAGTTCATCGACGACGCCGTCGCCGCGGTTGCGACGCTGCGGAAGCATCCGAAGGTCGATCCCGGCGCGGTGTTCCTGCTTGGGCACGGGATGGGGGGCGTGATCACGCCGACGATCGCCCGGAAAGACCCGCAGATCGCCGGCGTGGTTCTGCTGGCGACCCCCGCCCGCCCGGTGCTGAATATGATCGAGGATCAACTGCACTACCTCGTCAATTTCGACCAGATCATCAGCGAAAAAGAGCAGCGAGAGCTTGCCGCGGCGCTGGAAGCGATCGCGTCGGTGCGCGCGGGAGACCCGAAGGGTTCGATCCTCAATACGCCCGCAACGTACTGGAGCCGTTATGAGAAGCTGGACCCCGTCCACACCTGTCTGGCGACGAAACAACCGCTGCTGATCGTGCGCGGAGAGCGGGATTTTCAAGTCACCGAGGAGGACACGATGCTCTGGAAAAGCCGGCTCGCCGACCGGCCCGGCGTCGAATTCAGAACCTACCGCCGCCTCAACCACCTCCTGATGGGCGGTCTGGGAACCGGCCCCTCCTCGCCTGGCGAATACAGTTCTCCCGGCAAGGTCTCGAAGGAGGTCGTCCTTGAAACGGCGCAGTGGATCCTCTCGAAAGCACCGAAGCCGACAACCCCCGTCGTCGCGCCCGAGTCTGCTTCGACGCAACCCCCGGCAGGTCCGCCGCCTCCCGACAATACACCGACGCCGTGAGTTTCACCTCGTCGTCGAATTCGGAGGCTGCATGCCGCGTCAGGCCGGTTCGGGACAACGACGTTCCGGACCTCCTGGATCTGATCCGAGGGGTCTACGCCGAGTACGGGCAGACGCTCTACCCGGATGAGGAGCCGCACGTCCTTGATCCGGGAGCTTACTTCCGTGGCCACGGCGGAGAGTTCTGGGTGGCGGACGTCGGCGACGCGATCGTCGCCACGTGCGGCGTGAAACAGGTCGGCGATGACGCCGAACTCAAGACGTTGTACGTTCACGCCGCGCACCGGAGGCAAGGGCTCGCCCGCCGGCTTGTCGAGCTTTGCATCGCTCACGCCACGTCGCGCGACGCCCGGCGCCTGATTCTCTGGAGCGACACCCGCTTCCTCGACGCGCACCGTCTTTACCGGCGCCTCGGGTTCACGCTGGACGGGCTGCGCGAACTGAAGGACTCCAACTTCACTTGGGAATTCGGATTCTTCAAGCCCCTCTGACCTTCGGGATCTGTGAAGCCTGCGCAGCCCGACCGCGCGGTCAGGGTTGCGGAGACGGCGTGGATGGTTCGGCAGCCTTGCGCGCCTCGGTCTCCTTGCGGCGGGCTTCGATCGCCGCGAGGCGCTCCGCCTTCCTGCGATCCTTCTCTTCCTGGGCCTTGCGGGCGGCTTCTGCGCGTTCCGCCTCCTTCTGTGGATCCTTCGGCGGGAGCGGCCGGTCGATCACGAGTTGCCCGGGAGGGGAGTTATGCGCCACCGCAGCCGAACCGATCGGTACCGGCACATGAACGAAAACGCTTCCGTGCTCCCCGGGCGGAGCGTCCGCCTCGACGTTAAGAGGAAACCGCAGTTCCGGGGTCTGCGCCGTGAAGTTCAGCGGAACCGTCGTCACCTTGTTCGGCAATCCGAGAAGTTGCGCCTGCGCCTCGCCCTCAAACGGCGCTCGATGCGTCAACTTCACCACCAGTTCGACCGGCTTGCCCTGCTCGGTCCGAGTTCGTTCGACCGCAAACTCGACGAAGGGATCGGCAACCTCCAGTTCGACCAGACCGCTCGACACTTCGATCGGGGCGCCGCCGCCGTCCGCTGACGCAATCACAACGATCGGCCACCGCCCCACCGCTGCATTTCCCGCAGCGTTCAGCGGAATCCCCCCCTCGGCTGTCCCCGACGGCAGTTCAAGCGCCCCGGACGCGATTCCGGGCGGATTCCAGATCATCCGCGCCGTGATGGGCCCCTCGTAACCTTCCGCGCGCTCGACGCGCACCGGAAGCGACATCGATCCAAAACGGACGATCGGTGTGTCCGGCGGGCGAAGTTCAATCCGGAAAGGCGCCGGCTGCGCCGACGCCACTGCCAGGCGATCCACGGCATAACTGTAGAAGGGGTTGTTCTCGTAGCGAACCAGCTCGATGTCCTGGCGCAAACGACCTCGGATGCCCGTCGCGGCGTCAACGTGCGTCGCCGTCAGATCGACCAGCGCCCCCGCAGGCGCCGCATCCGCCGCCGCCTCAAACACGACCGGAATTTGCCCAACACTCGACGGCATCGGCACAATGTGTGCCGTCACGCCCCCGGGCAAGCCCTCCGCCGCCAGATTCAAAGCGCCGCCGAAGTCCACCCGGTTGGCCGTCACCAGCAGCGCAGCCCGGTTGCCCGCGGGGACCGTCAGCCCCCCGTCTTTTGATGAAACCGTCAGCGTCAGCGCCGGTTTCGGCGGGCCGATCTCCAGGAAATACACGAACTCGCCGCCTCCTCGCCAGAGCAGGTCGCGCACGGCGATCACGTACTTCTCCGATGCCTGACACGTCCACCGCAACACGCTGTCCGCACCCGCCGCGTCGTCATTCCCGGCGCCCTCGCC
>BOJX01000061.1 GCA_016860685.1 Planctomycetota bacterium | reverse complement strand
TTCCCGGTTCCGGGCGCGCTGCGATCGCCGTGCTGGCGCTGATGGCGCTGGCGGCGGCGGCGCTGGCGCCGTGGTCGGCGGCGTGGTACGACGTGCAGGAGATCGACTCGGCGGTGCGGCATCCCCCGTCGTGGAAGCCCGCGGGCAACGAGGAAGCCTTCCTTGCAAGGTTGAGTCGGGAACCGGTTGCGTTCCGGGCGCCGTGGATAACGCAAGCGCTCGCCGACGCCCGCAGCCTGCTGGGACATGACGATCTGGGGAGAAGCCTGCTTTTCCGGCTGGCGCTGGGGATGCTGGTCAGCCTGGTCATCGCCGCCGGGGCAACGGCGACGGCGATCGTGATCGGGACGGCGTGGGGCGCCGCGGCGGGGCTTTGCGGCGGGCGGGTCGATCAAATCCTCATGCGGATCGTCGATGTCCTTTACGGGCTGCCTTACATCCTGCTGGTGATCCTGATGAAGGTTGCTCTGACCCGTCCGCTGACCGCGTTGCTCGGGGGACGCACCCGTTACGCCGATCTGGTGATTCTTTTTCTGGCGATCGGCTCGGTGGCGTGGCTGACGATGGCCCGGGTGGTGCGAGGGCAGGTTCTGTCTTTGAAGCACGAGGGGTTCGTTCAGGCGGCGCGGGCGATGGGCGCCGGTCCGTGGTGGATTCTCAGGAAACACCTGCTGCCGCCGCTGGCCGGTCCGGTCATCGTCTACGCCACGCTCACCGTCCCGCAGGCGGTGCTTCAAGAGGCGTTCCTGAGCTTTCTGGGGATCGGGGTTCAGCCGCCGCTGCCGTCGCTGGGGAGGCTGGCGGCGGACGGGGTGACGGCGATCAGCCCGTTTTCCGGATACTGGTGGCTGCTGGCTTTTCCTTGTGCGACGCTGGTCGCCCTTCTTCTGGCGCTGAGCGGACTAGGTGACGGACTTCGCCGCCGGTTTGATCCCGCAGACCGCCACCCGTCGCTGCTGGGGTGATGACGGGGGCCGGGTTCGGAGTCTGCGTCTTGACCCGACCGACGGTTTTTCATCCAATAAGCCCCGGTTTCATACATGCGAGCGGGGCGACCCCAAGGGTGACGTGGGGTCGGGACGAGCGGTCGGCAGGCGGCGAGACAGGAGAAATCGGTTGAACATCTGCAAGAGCATTTGCGTCCTCGGGCTGGGACTGGGGCTGATCGGGTGTGCGTCGGCACGACGACCGGGCGAGCCGATGTCGGCGGTGTCGCTGGCGTCGGCGGGATACCTCAAATACTGGGAGGTAGACCTGCCGTTTGAAAAAGGCGAAACCGTCCGCGAGGCGACGCTTGTCGATGAGAACCTCTACGTCACCTCCTCCCGAGGGTATTTCTACGCGGTGCAGGCTGAAGAAGGCCTGTTGCGCTGGATGAAGGACATGACCCGGTCGGAGTACACGATCTACCGGCCTTCGCATCTGAATTCCACCTCAGGACCGGGACCGCTGTGCGTCGTGACCACGACGAAGACGGTGCTTCTGGATCGTTACACCGGCGAGGTGCTGCGGCAGTTCGTTCCGGATTTCGCACCCGGCAGCGGCGCGGTCGGCGACGACACCCGGTTGTATTACGGCGGGGCGGACGGGCTGGTGCACTGCCTCTCCTGGAATCACCCGTTCGGGGCGCGGCCGATGAACCGGTGGGAGGTCGAGGCGGGCGGACCGGTTCGTGCGGCGCCCGTGCTCTTCGGCGACCGGATCATCGTCGCGTCGCAGGGCGGGCTGATCATGAGCCTGGTCGCGTTCGACAAGGGGTTCAACTGGCGGGCGCGGACCGAGGACGCGATCGTCGCGGACCCGTGGGTGGACGCCGGCGGCGTCTACGTCGCCAGCCTCGATCGTTCTCTTTACAAGTTTGACGCTTTCACCGGAGCGCGGAAGTGGCGGTTCCGGTTCCCGCGACCTTTGACCACGCCGCCGGTCGTGACGCGCAGCACGGTGTATCAGTACGCGCCGACGGTCGGATTGACCGCGATCGACGCGGACCTCGGTGACGAGCGCTGGGTTCGCGCGGACGCGGTGGCGTTCGTGGCGATGCGCCCCGGCGAGGTCGTCCTACTCACGGAGCGGGGGACGCTCGAAGCGGTGGACGGCGATACCGGACAGACGATCCGCGACCTCGGGGCGACGGGCATCGGGACGACCGTGCCGAATGTGCGCGACGACCGGATCATTGCGCTGACCGCGGACGGAAAGGTCTTCTGCGCCCGGCCGGATACGACGCCGTATCTGCGCCGCCAGCAGGTGCTCGCCGCGCAGGACCGGCTGGAAAGCGCGCCGAACACGGCGCAGGACGCCCCGCCTCCTCCTCCCGCGCCGCAGGCGTCGTCGCGCGATCCGTTCCGCAGCGAGCGGGACAAGTAGAATGCTCTCCGCTGCCGGCGTCTTGCGGTTAGCCAGCTTCGCTTCCGGCAGGTTTGGCGTTTCCAGCCAGGAGCCGGGAGCTTGGAGCGGGCCGCTATGAACATCCGCCGCGCGCTCATCAGCGTCTACGACAAGACCGGCATCGTCGAGTTCGTCCGCGCGCTGCACGACGAGTTCGGCGTCGAGATTCTTTCCACCGGCGGGACGGCGAAGCTCCTTTCGGAAAACGGCGTCCCGGTGACGCTCGTCGAGGACGTCACCGGGTTCCCGGAGATGCTCGACGGCCGGGTCAAGACGCTGCACCCGAAAATCTTCGCCGGCATCCTGGCCGACCGCGACAATCCCGAGCACCTGCGCCAGCTCGACGAGATGGGGATCAAGCCGATCGACCTGGTGGTGGTGAATCTCTACCCCTTCGAGACGGTCGTGGCCGATCCGAAGTGCACGTTCGAGCAGGCGATCGAGATGATCGACATCGGTGGTGTGTCGCTGCTGCGCGCGGCGGCGAAGAATCATAAACATGTGCTGGTTCCCGGCGGCGAGGAGGATTTGAAATCGCTGCTCCTCTGGATGCGCGGGGATGAGATGAGTGATGACGGTTGGGAGAGGCTCCGGCGCGATTATGCTCACAACGCTTATATGCGGACCTGTGAATACGACGCCGCGATCACGACGTGGCTTGGCGCTGTTGATACCCCGGACGGAAAGCCGACGTTTCGATTTCTGCGCTTACTGGACTGGGGCCCCCTGCGTTACGGAGAGAACTCGCACCAGGGGGCGGAGTTGCTTCGTGATTCGCAATGTCGGAGCCCGATGGACCTGACCGTCGCCGACTGTCTTCTGAATGACGGGGTTGAGTTTTCGTACAATAACTACCTCGACGCCGACGCCGCGTTGCGGTTGAGTGCGGAGCTGACGCGGACCGGCAGCCGACCGGCCTGTGTGTTCGTCAAACATAACAATCCTTGCGGCGCCGGCGTTGGAGGGGACAAGATTGAGGTTTACCGCCGCGCGTACCTGGGCGACCCCAACGCCGCGATGGGCGGCATCCTCGCCGTCAACTTTGAGGTCGATGCCGAGTTCGCCGCCGCCGTGATGGAAACCTTCGATCGGTTCGGCAAACCTCTCAAGGAGGCCGGGGCGTCGAATGCGCCGGGCGGGTTCTTTCTGGAAGTCTGGGTCGCGCCAGGATTCACGGACGACGCGGTCCAGGTGATCCGCACGCGCAAACCGTGGGGGGAAAAGGTGCGGCTCCTCTCCGTGGGGGACATGACCGCCCCGCCAGACCCCAACGCTCTGGAATACCGCTCGATCACCGGGGGGATGCTGATGCAGACGCCGGACCTGGTGGGCTTGAATGAGGATCAGTGGAAGATCGTGACGAAGCGGGCGCCCACGGAATCTGAGATGGCGGACCTGAGGTTGGCCTGGCTGATCGCGAAGCACACGAAATCGAACGCGATCAGCCTCGTGCGCGGCGGGCAGCTCATCGGCAACGGAGCGGGGCAGATGTCGCGGGTGATGTCCTGCCGCATTGCGGTGTGGTTGGCGCGGGAAAACGGACACCTGGAAGAAGGGACCAGGGGACCAAGAGACAAAGGCACAGAGGTGCGAAATCACGAACGCACAGGGGTACCGGAACCCGCGGCGCCGGGGACGCTCGGCGAGTTCGCGCGGGCGGGAGCCCGAGGCTCGCAGAACCCGCTTCCTGGCGGGCGCGGCTCTGATGAGCCCGTGCGGACTGAGGTCCGCGGCTCGCCCGTGGCCGCGTCGGACGCGTTTTTCCCCTTCCGCGACGGCCCCGACATCCTGATGGATGCCGGGGTCTCCGCAATCATTCAGCCCGGCGGCAGCAAGCGCGACGCCGAAGTCATCGCCGCGTGCGACGAGCGCGGCGTCGCCATGATCTTCACGGGCGCGCGGCACTTCCGGCATTGACCGGGCGGCGCGCTGTCCCGGACAACCCCTCGCGCGGCACCTCCCCTCGCGCGCCGTTCCCAGCACGATGCCCGCTGTCATGCATTACTCCCCGCACGATGCGCTTTGTCGCAGATAACCTGCGCACGCGGCGCCCCGGTCCGAACCGTCCGCGGTGCAATGCGCTACGTCACGAACCCTCCGCAGTGCGGGCGCAGCGCGTCACGGGCAATTCGCGGAGGTGCCCCGCTCCGGGCACTCGACGATGCGAACTTCCTGGGCGTCTGAAAGGCCCGTCCACTTCGCCTTGCCCTTGCCGCGGGCGTTGATCGTCACGGTGCGCTCGTCGCCGCCGTTTCGGGTCAGTGTCAGCGTTGCTCCTTCGGGCAGCGTGGATCTGACTTTCGCCGTCAGCTTGCCGCTCGTGCAGCGCGCGGAGAGCCTGCGGATCGCGGTACAATCGACGCCGCCTTCGCCGGCGATGTCCAGGGCATAGAGCAGGCTGTAGGGATCAGCGTCGCCCCCGGAAAGCGCCACCGTGCTGACATACGCAGTACGGGAATCCGGCGTGATGCGCGGCATGTGCGTGCCCAGCCATCGCGGCGCCGGATAAAACTCGCCGGGCAGCGGAACACTCCACAACTCCGCGCCGCTGGCCGCGTCGAACGCCTTGATGAATCCCGGATAGCCGAACGTCGGCACGCCGGAGGCGATCACGACCCGGCCGTCCGGACTGACCTGCGGCGCGTCCATGACATTGTCGGTGAAGTTGCTCCATCGCAGGTCGCCGGTGCGTGGGTCCAGCGCTTCAAGGTAAGCAAGGTCCGCGACATAGTACAACGCGTCATCCGGTCCGATGCTGAGGTGGCTGACGCCGCTGATGAAATCGCCGTCATAGAAGAGCCGGTCCGATCCGTCCGACGGATCGAACCCGCGGATGACCCAGCCGTAGCCTTGGGCGATGAAGTCGGGCGTATACACCGTACCGTCCCCGCCAATCACCGGCTGTGCGCCAGCGCCGTTCGGACCGACGGGAATCACCCAGCGCTGCTGTCCGTCGAGAGAGAAGGCGTACAACTGGTTATTACCGCGGAGGTCCATGCCGACGTACATCTGATCGACCGGGCCGTCCGGCCGGGATGGACCGAAGCGCATGTCCGCGCCAAGCCCGCCGTATTCGAACATCAGCGGATTGCCCCAGTTGTTCCACCGGTACTGCCCGCCGCGGGTCAGGGAGTATGCGCCAAGCCCGGGGTTGCCGGGATCGAACACGCCGTAGAGGTGTCCGTCCGGTCCGGGCGTGGGAACGATCTGGACCGCTTGCGCCTCGGGGTCGTCGAACTGCCAGAGGATTTGCCCTTGTGCCGAAATCGCAAAGGTGCTCCAGATGCTGCCGACGTAGACCGTGCCGTCCGGACCTGCGGCGGGCGGCGCATACGGAAACCAGTTGACCTTCTGCGTCCACTTCAGTGCGCCGTCAGGCGCGAGCGCGTAGATGAACCCCTGGGAGCTGTGCAGGTAGAGCGTGCCGTCGGGCGCGAGCGCGGGACGGAACCACAGATTGTCTGTGTCCGCCTCGAAGGTCCACTTGACGCGCCCGTCGCTTTGCCGGGCGGTCACCGTAAGGGACGCGGCGTTGCTCTCCTGTCCGTTGACGATGACTTTGACGTCGGCCGGACCGAGGTCCGACGTCTCCGGGACATAGGCGACGATGCGCGTACTGGTCCAGGTGGTGAACCACGCCGTTGCGCCGTCCACCTCGACACGGCTAGCGTCGCCGCGCGACCCGAAACCCGAGCCGGTAATCGCCAGCCGGCCGCTGCGCGGGAGCGTATCGCGGTTGATCGCGTGGATGACCGGCTGAGCGCTTGCTGCGCCGACCGCGGCCGCCAGTGTGAAAATGCCTGCGCTGAATCTGAAACAAAGCATCATCATCTCTCCTTCAGCGTCGCCTCCGCCGGGATCCGGGAGCTAGCGCCACGTCCCGCTACGCCCCCCCTGCCGATGCGCCGCCGCCATGTCTTTCGAAAACCCCGCCTCATCACCGAACGGCGCCGGGAACCAGGATGTCCCCCCCGCAGGCGGGTCGGCCCTGAGACCGCCCTGAATGTTGATCCTCCTGCGTTACAGGCAATCCGCGGCGCGGCAGGCGATGTTCGGACATTCCACCATGCACACTTCCTGCTCACCCGCCTGCCCAGTCCATTTTACCTTGCCCTTCCCTCGGGCGTTGATCACAAGCGTTCGCGGATCTCCACCGTTGCGCGTGAGCGTCAACTCCGCGCCCTCCGGAAGGGACGACACGACCTTCGCCGTAAGCTTCCCGTCGCGGCACTTCGCGGTGAGCTTTCCGATGGCGCCGCAGTCCGGACCGGTGTTCATCGGCGTCATGAGAATCGCGCCGATCGGGCCGTTGAAGCCGTTGCGCGCCGCGGCGACGATCTGGCGGTTGTTGTTGATGCCGTTGGCGCCGCCCCACTGGACGTAGTATTCGCCCTGCGAGCCATCGATGAGTTCGCCCAGGCCGAAGTACCCTTCCGGCACAAACGTCACCCCCGACGCCGTGTAGTAGTAGTAGCTCAGCGCATCGCCGCGGTCATTGATCGCCGTGGCGCTGGTGATGGTTGCGCAACCGCCGAGATACTCCCAGCCGACGCTCTGGCGATAGCGCATCGGGAACGTGCTGCAACCGGAGTAACCGAGGATGTATCCGCAGAAGTCGTTATTGTTGTTCAGCGCCGCGGCCACGAACCCCTGCCAGTTGCCTTCGGGCAGGTCGTAGACCGTCACTTCGCCGGTGTCGAGGTCGAGCAGGCGGTTACTGCTGATGATCACCCGCTCATCATTGATGTCCCCGCTGAGCATGCCTTCCGGAAGCGGAACCGTTCCTTCCGGCGTGAACTGCACGCCAGTAGACAGATTCCAGCCCCAGAAGCCCGACGCACCGATGATGTCGCCGACATTGTTGACGGCATAGGCGGCGCAGTAGGGATCGCCCGGCAGCGGTTCGAGAACCTCAACCTCGTATCCCTCCGGGGTCGGCCGCCAGACGGCCGCCGTCGGCGCTGTAATTACATACTGGTTCGGGCAGACCGCGCCGACGATCACGCCTTCATCATTGATATCATACGCCCGGGAACTCTGCATGCCCTCAGGCAGCGGCAGGAACTCGAACGGCGCTCCTCCCTTCGAAACTCCCGCCAGCAGCGCCGTGCCGTCGGGGGACATGCTTCCGCAAACGTCACCGTAGCGATTGATCCCTGTTCCCGTCCAGCCGTCACCGAGATAATCGACCCGATAACGGGGGACGTCGGCTCCCGCGGGAGCCGCGATGCAAAGCACAACGCCAATCAGCTTGATTCGAATGCTCATGCCCAGTCCTCCTTGCGACGCCGCCGCTACGGGCGACGCTGCGTTCCGGTTATGTCCTGGCCTGCCTCCTATGAGCAGGTCGTTGATGCTTCGGGAATCTCGGGGCATTCCTCGATGCGAAGCGTCTGCGGGCCTGACTGCCCGTTCCACTTCGCCTTGCCCTTCCCGCGGGCGTTGATCGTCAACGTCTTCTCGTCGCCGCCGTTGCGCGTCAGCGTCAGCTCCGTACCTTCCGGCAGGGAGGAGACGACCTTCGCCGTGAGCTTCCCGTCGCGGCACTTCGCCGTGAGCTTGCGGATGGCGCTGCAATCCGGTCCCTCGCTCATCGAGGCGTACTTGACCACATGAACGTCCACCGCGCCCGTGTCGTAGTTGGTGATGCTTCCGCCGAGATAGAGGTTCTGCGCGCGATCCAGCCGCGCGACGTTGACGCCTGCCGACTCGCCGCCCGTCGTCCAGACGATCCCGCGATCCAGCTCCGCGCCCGTCGCCGCGTCCAGAACCAGCATGATCTGGTCCGACGCATACGGCGGAGAACTCGTGATTCCGCCGACGAACACGTGACCGCTGTCGTCGATCACAAGGTCGCCGCCCGCGTCGTAACACCACAGGCATGCCTCGCCGTACTCATGCGTCCACCGCAGCGATCCCGTCGCCGCGTCGCGCTTCACGGTGAAGATATTGTGCATGAATTTGCTCTGGTCGCCGTGAGGGTCGCTCCAGCCGGTGACGTACACGCCGCCTTCCGCGTCCAGCGCCAGCGCGTACGCAGCCTCGCGGAACCCGGCGGCGTCGTACTCCGCCCACAGCAACGCGCCGTCGCTTCCGCGCAGCTTGATCGTTCCGTACTCGACGCTTCCGTTGTTGAGCGCGTCGCCGGTAACGTAAATGTCGCCCGCGGCGTCGATCTCCATGTCCACCGGGTAGTCGCCGCCGTTTACACCCCAGTTGCGCGACCAGAGCATCTCACCGTCGGCGGCGTCGTACTTGATGACCACGTAGTCGGGGTGCAGCGTCGCCATCACGCCGTCCGTGAGCATGACGAGATCGCCGTCGGGCGCGATGAGCAGATCCCGCACGGCCTCCTGGGAATACGGCGCGGAGGCGGGCCCGTCCCAGGTCTGCGACCACTGAAAGACGCCGTCGGCGTCGAACTTGACGATCAGGCAGTCGGCGCCATCGCCTACCGTGTGACCGCCGGCGTACACGTTCCCGTCGCGGTCGGTCACGACGACCAGCGCCGCATCCGAGATGCCGGGACCGCCGCTGAATGTTCTCGACCAGATCAGCGCGCCGTCCGCGGCGTTGAACTTGAGCACGAGCAGGTCCGCGTAACGATTCCGGTCCGGCGTCGAGCCGACCGCGTAGACGCTTCCGTCGGATCCGAGCGCGACGTCGCTGACCGTGTCATGCCAGCGCTCCACTCCGTCCCAGGTTTGCGACCACACCAACGCTCCGTCCGCGGCGTACCTGGCCGCGAGGATGTCGACGTTGCCCGACGTGCCCGCATTGCCCACAACGAACGCGTTCCCTGCCGCATCCACGACCATCCCCGACATGCCTGAGTACAACGTGCTGCCCGAGGGCAGGCGTCGCGTCCACTCCTGCGGCACGGCGGCGCCCACACGCAGACCCGTGAGCATCAGTCCCGCCCCCAACACATATACCAGCTTCGAGCTTGATCCGACGTTCATCCTTCTGCTCCTTGCCTGTCTCCGTCGAGTGCGCTGCATGACGCGGCCAACGGGAAATGAAACGGGCTCGCCCCGGTTTCGTATTGAAACGAGTGACTTGAGATCGGGCTTCGGCGCGTTCGATGATCCTTTGATTGCGCCGGGCGATCTTGCACCGCCGGCAGGTCGAGAACGTCAACCCTGCCGCCAGCCATGTTTTTTCCTCCTGTTTCCCGCCTTCGTCGTCGCCGTCTGCACCAACTCACGCCCTGGCGACGAAACGTCGGTGGACCCCAGGACAAGGGGGCTGCGCGTATTCGGGCAATTGCCGTGCCGAAAGCGACGCGACCGCGGAAAGACGAGGTCTTCGGCGGATTTTGGGGAGTCGCAGCCGGAAGATCGCCGGTCCTGGAGGTTCGCCGTGGACAGGCTCGCACTTCGAAACTCGGTGCGAATCTGGTCGCATCCGGCAAGGAAGATGAATTCCTGAGCTACGCCTGATGCCACGCGACTTCAGCGCCTTTGTGCGCAACCGCAGCGAGAATCCGCTCAGAAGCGAAGAACGTGACCAACCAGGGCGACTTTTCAAAGGTCAGCGTGGCACCGGAACACGTCGGCGAGGCGACCAGACGACAGGCATCCAGCTTCGACAATCCGACGCGGTTTGCTTTGAGCACCGCCTCCTTCGCTGTCCAGAGACGGAAGAACGTCGGCCAGTCCCGCTCCGCCAGCAGGGTTTGTTCCCAAGGCGTTGAGACATAGTCCCACAACCCCGGGTTGCGCGGTTCGATGATTTCCACGTCGAGCCCGACCGGCGTCGTCGCAACCACGCCGGCGGCGACCGACGTCTTGTGCGACAGGGACCAGCACACGCCGCGATCGAACACCGGAACCCCTGCGGCGTCGCGATCCCACGTCAGCCGCGGCAACCCGGACAACCGGGCGGATTCGTCCAGCGCCTGCGCCGCGGCCTCGCGCTGCCGGTGCATCCGCTCGCGTCCCGGAACGGACCGGTCGTTATCCGGGATCGAGATGAGCACGGCGTGCAGCATGCGCGGCCGACCGTCAGACCCTGAAGATCGCCCCCATCTTCCGCCCCAGCAGCAACGACACGGCGAGGATCGTCATCGTCAGGAACGCCATCGCCCACACCCCCAGCGACGACGCGACGTATTTCCCTTCGCCGAGCAGTTGATACAGCACGAAGATCGCCTTCGTGATCGGGTAGTCCTCCGTCTTCTGCGCGAGCATCAGCGAGTCGCTCACCTCCAGCATCGCGAAGCTGAACGTCAGCAGCGCCCCCGCCAGCACATTCGCCGCGATCAGCGGCAGCGTCACGCGTCGGATCGTCCGCAGCGGCGGACACCCGAGGTTCGCCGCGGCCTCTTCCAGCGCCACCGACGTCTGCTGCAACCCCGCGACCGTCGAGCGCACCACGTAAGGCAGTCGCCGCACCGCATACGCAATCACGAGGATGAGCATCGGGTCCGGATTCTTCGGATCGCCCACCAGAAATGAAAGCCCCCCCCCCTCCTGCGTCAGCGTCAGATATCCGAACGCCACCACCATCCCGGGCACCGCCAGCGGCAGCATCGCCAGCGCGTCCAGCGCCCCCCGCCACCGCAGGTTCGACCGCACCACCACCCACGCGATGCCCACGCCGACAATCATATCCACGATCATCGCCAGCCCTGCGTAGTGCAGGCTGTTGGCGATGCTCGGCAGGGTCATCGAGTGACCCAGCGCAGTGGTGTAATGCCCGAACGTGACCCCGGCGGGCAGCACCGTCCGGTACCAGTCCCGGCTGATGCTCGTCAGCACGACCCCCGTATGCGGAAGGATCGCCAGGCCCGTGACGAACACGAAGGGCGCCATCGCCAGCGCCGCACGCCACCCGCGCAGCTCCCGCACCGCGGACGCCGCCGTCGCCTTCGCCATCATCGCGTAGCTTTGCCGTCCGAAAAGCCGCTTCCCCAGCGCGTATGCCAGCACCGAGAACGTCAGCATGACGATGACCAGCGCATACGGAAACGGGTTGTCCGCCCCGATGTCCTTGATCCCGTCAAAAATCTGCACGCTGGTGACGCGCGTAAAATCGAACATCAGCGGCGTCCCCAGCTCCGTGAAGCTCCAGATGAACACGATCGTTCCGCCCGCGAAAAGCCCGGGCATCATCAGCGGCAGCGTGATCCGCATGAACCGCCGCAGACCCGTGCAGCCGAGGTTCTCCGCCGCCTCCTCCATCGCCGGATCCACGTTCGCCAGCGCCGCCGTCGCATTCAGATACAGGATCGGATACAGATACAGCGCCTCAAGCAGAATCACCCCCAGCAACCGGCTCTGACCGATCCAGTCGATCCACGCCCCTTCATCGAGCAACCCGAGCTTCATCAGCGCCGCGTTCAGCACCCCGTAAGGACCGAGGATCTGCCGCATCCCGATCGCCCCCACGAAGGGGGGAAGGATCATCGGCACCAGCACCGCCGCCGAAAACAACCCCTTCAGCGGAAAGTTGAACCGCACCGAAATGATCGACAGCGGCACCGCGATCAACGTGGTCAGCACCGTCGTCGAAACCGCGATGACGAAGGCGTTAATCAGCCCCTCGACGTAAACCGGGTTCCGAAACACCGCCAGCAGATACGCAAGGCTGAACTCCCCGTTCAGGAACAACCCGCCCTGCACCGTCGTCGCCACCGGCCACAGGAGAAACGCCCCGATGAACGCCCCAGCCGCAACCCCGATCATCCAAGCCTGCCACCGCTGAATCATGCGCCGCCAAGCTTATCCGCCCCCCGCACCGCTTCACAAACCCACCCCCCTACTTGTTTCGCCCTGACGAAGCGCAGGCCGCACGGGTCGGTTCGTCGACAGGCGCGAGGGAAGACTCGCACGTCATGCGGATTCGCGGCGGCGTTTTCGCCCGGTCTCGCCCGCGGGAGGCAGCAGACGCTCGACGCCATCCACGACCTGCTCGGTCACGACGTAGGTTCCGCCTTCGCCGATGTCGGGCAGTTCATAAAGCACGTCGAGCATCATCTCCTCCATCACGGCGCGCAGGGCGCGGGCGCCGGTCTCGCGCTCGATCGCCTTCTCCGCGATGCGCTCCAGTGCTCCCTGGGTGAACTGAAGCTCGCAGCGCTCGTACTCGAAGAACTTCTTGTACTGCTTGACCAGCGCACTTTTCGGTTCGGTAAGGATCCGCACCATGCTGTCGCGCGACAGCGGCTCCAGCGTCGTCACCATCGGCAGCCGCCCGACGAATTCCGGGATCATTCCGAACTCGATCAGGTCCTCGGGCGAGACTTTCGCCAAGATGTTCGCCAGCGCCTGCGGATCGTCGCGCTCCTCCAGCTCGTTGCGGAACCCGATCGTGCTCTCGCCCAGCCGGCGGCGGATGATGTCGTCCAGCCCCACGAACGTCCCGCCGCAGATGAACAGGATGTTCGTCGTGTCCATCTGGATGTACTGCTGCTCCGGGTGCTTCCGCCCGCCCTGCGGCGGCACGTTGGAGACCGTCCCCTCCAGCATCTTCAGCAGGCTCTGCTGCACCCCCTCGCCCGACACGTCCCGCGTGATCGAGACGTTGTGCGAGGTGCGCCCGATCTTGTCGATCTCGTCGATGTAGACGATCCCGCGCTGCGCCTGCTCGAGGTCGTACTCGGCGTTCTGCAGCAGTCGCAGGAGGATGTTCTCCACGTCCTCGCCGACGTAGCCCGCCTCGGTCAGCGTCGTCGCGTCCGCGATGGCGAAGGGCACGTTCAGAAAGCGCGCCAGCGTCCGCGCCAGCAGCGTCTTCCCCGATCCCGTGGGACCGACGATCAGAACGTTGGACTTGTCGATCTCGACGTCGCCGCCCGATCCGCCCGAGGCCGAGTCCACGTGCAGCAGGCGCTTGTAATGATTATGCACCGCGACGGAAAGCGTCTTCTTCGCGTGATCCTGGCCCACAACGTATTCGTCGAGATAGGTCATGATCTCGCGCGGGCTGGGAATCCGCCCCAGGGAGGGTCCGGTCGCCGGCGCGGTCGACCGCCGAAGCTCCTGTTTGATGATGTTGTTGCACAGCTCGACGCAGGACTTGCAGATGAAAACATCGCGCGGACCTTCCACCATCGGTCCCGCCTCGCGTGGACCCTTTCCGCAGAAGCTGCACGATCGGCCCCGACCGCCGCGTGATGAACCGCCTGACCGTCCCTGCGACATGAATGCTCCGTCCCGCCAAGCCCGCAGAAACCGCCGATTCCCCTCGACGCCTGTGCCGGCCCGTCCTCTATATCGACCTTCCCCGCCGTTCTCTCAACACGAATCCGCTCCTGCGGCCCTGAAATCACCCCTCCACCACAGGGGATGCCCCAGAGGTCGCGGGAGTGAATTCAGCTCCGCGATCGTCTAACGTGTGAATAAACCCTGCTCGCCGATCGCCTCAAGACGTCCCGCACTCCCCTGCTAAGGCTGATCGAAACAGAACGTCACTTTCGTCCCCCTGCCGCTTTCTCGATCGCCCGCTTGCGCAGCGCCTCGTATTCCTGGATCGTAATCTCCCCTGTATCACGCAATTCGCGCAGTCTATCAAGATCAAAGAGAGACGTCGCCTCGACGCCGTCCCCGGGTGACACCAGTTTCTTGGCTCGTTTCAGGACAAAAAGCGTGGCGATCAGCAGAACCGCCACGATGGAGAACCAGATCACCCAGTCGCGGACGTACTCCCCCGTCTGTCCGCTTCCGGCGGGTTTCGGTGCGGCCTGGAACGCCGCCAACGCAGGAATGAACCAAATCATCATTCCCTGAAATCCTAGTCCCCGGATTCGCGGTTATCAACGGATTGCGGGGACGCCGCCCGCTGTCACGCCCGAACCCGTCGATCATATCCTCACGCGGGTTCCCGGCTTGCGGGGATGGGAGCAGGGCACGAGCATTCCCGGAGCGTCACACGCAGGGTCGTCGCCATCAGGGCCGCCGGAAGGATCAGTCACGGGAGAAATCTCCAAGCTTTGCAGCCCGTTGAAGAACCCGGGATCGGTCTTTGTGATGCCCGTTTTCCTGATGAAATTCACCTCCCGGAGGGAGGCGATACCCTTTTTCAAAGGGCTGCAAGACCGCTGAGGCTGTGTCGATCGTGCTCGCGGGTCAGGATTCGGCGCCGCCCGCCCGCGATTCCGGCCACAACCCGCGAGGCATGACCCTCGGCCGCCCGTCGCGCCCGACACACGCCAAGGTCGAACTCGCCCGGGTGCAGACTTCGTCCCCGCGTAAAACTTCGTACTCGTGGTCGACGCGCGTGTGCGTGATCCTCGTCAGGCGGCAGCGAACCTCAACCGTGTCGTCGTACCGCACCGGCTTGTGAAAGGTGCAGGTGAGCTTGTGAACGACAAAAAGCACACCCTCGGCCTCGAGGTCGCGGTACACGAATCCGTGACGCCGAAGAAGCTCCGTCCGCACTTCCTCGAAGTACACCCAGTAATTCGCGTGGTGCAGGTAGCCCATCGGGTCGCATTCGGCATAGCGCGCCCGGAAGGACATGACGCACGAGTCGGACCCGGACGTGTTCCCACGAGCCATCGGATTCCCGCGCTTCCTCCTTCAAGCCCGCGCCCTGACGGTCATGCCCTCCCGTCAAGGGTCGCGGTGTCCCCTCAAGCGCAAGGAACGAGCTTGAGCGAACCCGAACCGGCGAACGCCCCCCCACCGCCCCCCACCGCCCCCCGCTAAGACAAGCCGCAGGGCTGACAGGTCGGCAACGACCGGTGCTCGATTAAGACGCCGCTTCGCCCTGGCTCTTCTTGTTGCGCTTCTTGTCGCGCAGTTCCTTTTGCGTCTTCGCCGCCGCTCCCCACAGCTTGTACGCTTCTTCCTTGTTGCCCTTCTTGTACGCTTGTGCAGCGGACTCCCGCTGTCGCTTCACGGCCTTGTTGGCACGCGGCATATTTCGCTCCGATTCTGAAAAAGGCGCCCAGTTTCCCGATCCCGAGGCGCCGCCCCACCCGAGGCCCAACGCCCAAGGGTGCACGTCCCGAGCCAAACCAGCCTACCCGACTCAGCAATCCGCGTCCAGTGCGACGCCGGAGGTGATGAAAGCGATCTCGTGCTCGATTCTGCGGGCTTCGATTCCCCACGCCTTCGACCCGCGGGTCGGCGTACAACCCCCTTTTCTCGGCGTCATATGCTCAGCTCATGCCGCTTTCCGAGGGGCGGTTTAAGAATTTCGTAAGAAGCCGCTGTCTTGGTTCACCCTGAATTGGAGTGTCGCCCTCGTCAAGTTACACACACCGCGTCGCGCCGCGTGTCGAGCGGTTTCTCGCCGTCGCGGCTTGGATTTATCGCATTCGTGCCCAAACGGATGAGAGGATGCCGGGCGGCCTCGCGACCGCCCGGCGCATCCGTCCTGGCCCCGGGGTCGAGCCGATCAGATCCCCGTGGACATACTCGATCCCGCTCGTCTCGTCCCACGGGTCTTTGAGCGCCAGGCCCGGCTCGTAGGAGCGGAGATTGTCCGGTGTCGGCGGGTCGTTGGCGTTGAACTCCCAGTCGCCGTAGGCGGAGTCTCCGGCAGCTTGGAAAGCCGCCCCACCGTAGTCCGTCCACGTGTCGCCGTCGGCGATCGGGACAAGGTCGCCGTTGAGCAGCTCCGCAATGTCCAGTTCACGGTTCAAGTATCTGGCCCGCGCGGCGTCGTACCGGAACTCCCGCGCCCACGTGATGTCATCATTATCCGGGCATTCGTCCTTGTCCTTGCCGTCCTCCTCCCACGTCTCCCCGAACATCAGCCACACCCGCTGCGCCTTATCATACACGAAACGGGTAGCCGAGTACACGCCGGGGTCTGCCGCCTCCTCGGTGATGATCCGCACCGGGTTGCCCTCGTCCTTGTTCTGGGCCGGGTCGGTCCCTTCGTAGACATACCACGTCGTGGCCACCTGAACCATCACCTCGCCGCCCTCGCACTCGCAATCCATGCCGCACTCGCAGTCGCAGTCCTCTGCGGGCCAGCAGCCGCCGGCCTTGAGGTCGATGATTCGCGCGAGACGGTTCTCGTTGTCATACTCGAAGAGGAGCTTGCGTCCGGCGGCGTCGGTGATCTTGAGGAGCTTGTAATTGTTGTCGCGGGTGAGGCTGAGGAGGTTGCCGTGGGCGTCCTCGACGCCGCTTAAGCGGCCCAGGGTGTTGAAGTTGAGGCGGGACTGGTCCTTGAAGGTGAGCGTCCACTTGGGGGTGACGGTGTGCTGCTCCAACACGTCATGCACACCGGCTGGAGGGTTCCAGACGCCGCTGACCTTGGTGTAGGTGTCCATCCGGCCGTCGTTGTGGACGACGGTAGTGGAGGTGGATCTGTTGAAGATGAGCCGGGCGGAGTAGGTGGACTGCCAGCCCTCGCCGAGGTTAAAGCCGGTGGTGTGGTCCAGGTCCACGCCGCTGTCCACGTGGGCGGAATTGTGCACGAAGGCGAAGCTCACGTCCGGCCCGACGCCGGACCAGCCGACCACAGGTACAACCGTCAGCAGGTTGCCGTTGCGGACGTTGACCGAGGAGTAGGTGGCCACGTCGATCGACGCCTCCCACGGCCGGGCGGCGCCGGGGGCGGGCAGGTTGCACGTTCCCTGCCCCAAGACCGGGGCGCCGATCGCGGAAAGGGCCGCGACGAGCACCGCGGTGAACGTGAACAACCGCTCCCTCACGAGCGAAATCACTGCGAAAGGCTGCGGATTACGCGGGGGGAGGGTAGCACTCAAAGGACTCCGCGGAGACGGACCGGTCGACCGAACGAGAGACGCGCAACATGTCGAACCTCCCTGGCGCACGGGGGCGCGGCGCACGATTCCGGGCGGGCCACCGGCCGGAGACTGTCGATCGTTCGCCTGTCGCACGGCGGATCGAGGCCGCGGCGGCGAGGCAAGAGGCCGGAGGGGCACGCTTGCCGCGACCGATGAGGCGAAGACCCGGTATGCACGGGCGATAATACCCGGCGGGCGGGCCGGCGGTCAAGCAAAAAACCGGCCGCTTCGCGGAGTTAACAAACGCGAGCGGATTGGGGCGCGGATCCAGGCCCGGGCTTTCGCGAGGTTCCAACACCTCACATATCCGGGCGGAACAAGAACGCTTCCTGCTTGACATTGTTGCGCGACGTGGAGGACAGGCGAGCGCGGATCGGTTTTGAAGCCGGGTCCGGGGCGCCGCTGGAAACCTGTCGCCGATGTCGGAGTTCTCAATCCGCAAGCACCTTGTCTCCGCGCACCGGGGCAAAGCGGGACTGAAAGAAGCGCAGGTACTTCGGCTCGTGCGTGAACTTCAGCCCGATGATCCGGTTGCGGTTCTCATAAAGGCTGATGCAGGACTCGGCGGTGACGTCCATGTGAGCCTGGGTGTAGACGCGGCGCGGCAGCGTGAGGCGGACCAGCTCCAAGCTGGGGTAGATGTGGTCGCCGGTGCGTGGGTCGCGCCCCGCGGAGACGGCCCCGCGCTCCATCGAACGCACGCCGGAATCCACGTAAAGAGCAGCGGAAAGCGCCTGCGCGGGGAACTGCTCGCGCGGCATCTGCGGAAGGAACCGCGAGGCATTCAGAAAGACGCCGTGTCCGCCGATCGGGCGGACGATCGGCACGCCGCCCTCGATCAGCTTCTCGCCGAGATACTCGACCTGGCCGATGCGGGCGTGCATATGCTCCCAGTCCACGGACTCCGCGATGCCGATCGCCATCGCCTCCAGGTCGCGCCCCGCGAGTCCGCCGTAAGTGTGCAGCCCTTCGTAGACGACGACGAGGTTGCGCGCCTGCTCCGCCAGCTCGGCGTCGTTGAGCGCGAGGAACCCGCCGATGTTCACCAGCGCGTCCTTCTTGGCGGACATCGTGCATCCGTCGGTGCAGTCGCACATGTTGCGGAGGATTTCGGCGAGCGTGGATTGTGCGTAGCCGGGCTCGCGATGCTTGATGAAGTAGGCGTTCTCAACCGCGCGCGTCGCGTCGAGGTAGATGCGCACGCCGTAACGGTCGCACAGGGCGCGTACGTCGCGCAGGTTGGCCAGGCTGATCGGCTGGCCGCCCGCCATGTTCACCGTTCCCGCCAGGCAGACGTAGGCGACGCCGTCCGGACCGGCCTCGCGGAGGACGCGCTCCAGCTTCGCCAGGTCCACGTTTCCCTTGAAGGGGTGCAGGTTGTCAGGATCGTGAGCCTCGTCAATGACGACGTCGACAAAGCGCCCTCCGGCGAGTTCCTGATGCAGCTTGGTCGTCGTGAAGTACATGTTGCCGGGGACGATCTGCCCCGGGCGGATGCACATCCGGCTCAGAAGGTGTTCCGCGCCCCGACCTTGATGCGTCGGAATCACGTGAGCGTATCCGTAGTAGCGGCGGACGGTCTCTTCGAGCCGGTAGAAATTCTCGGATCCGGCATACGCCTCATCACCGCGCATCAGTCCCGCCCACTGCACATCGCTCATCGCGTTGGTCCCTGAGTCGGTCAGCAGGTCGATGTAGACCAGGCGGCTTGGCAGGAGGAACGTGTTGAATCCCGCCTCAGCGATCGCGTTTTCGCGCTCCGGACGCGAGGTCATCCGGAGGTGCTCGACCATCTTGATCTTCCACGGTTCGGCCCAGGAGCGATGTTTTTTCACAGTAAGGCCTCCTTCTTGCTTCTTGTTGCGCGATTTGGCGGGCAAGAACCGGGCCGAAACTCGAGTACGAAAGTGAGGACGCCTCTTATCGGACGAACGTCCGCAGGGCGCGTCGGGCGACCCTACTTGGGATCGCCTTCCCCCCTCGCCGATGAACCCAAGCAGTGTCCAGCAGGAGGCCGACAGGATGATTTCAGCGCCGATTCCGGAAAACGAAGCTGCCCGTCTCGCCAGTCTTCACCGTCTCCGCATCCTCGACACGCCGCACGAAGAAGCCTTCGACCGGCTGATCCGGCTCACCGCGACGTTCTTCAACGCTCCGATGGCCGCGATCAGTCTGGTGGACGCGGACCGGGAGTGGTTCAAGGCCTGCACCGGGATAGGAGCGTGTGAGGGACCGCGGCGCTTCGCCTTCTGCTCGCACGCCATCCTGAAAGACGGACCGATGATCGTCGAAGACGCGACGAAGGATCCGCGCTTCAGCGACAATCCGATGGTCGTCGAAGGGACGGTTCGCAGCTACGCCGGCGTCCCGATCACCAGCGTCGACGGGTTCCGCGTGGGCGTGCTCTGCGTGAAGGACAGGGTCGCGCGCACGTTCACGACGGATCAGATCGCACGCCTTGCGGATTTCGCCCGCATCTGCGCCGACATGCTCGAGTGGCGCCTCGGGCAGTTCGTCGCGCAGGAGTCGGCCCGGATCAAGAGCGAGTTCCTCGCGGGCATGAGCCACGAGCTGCGCACGCCGATGACCGCGATCCTCGGATACTCCGACGCCTTGACGGACCCGGACGTCACCGAGGAGGAGGCGCGGATGATGGCCGCGACGATCCGCCGCAACGGCGATCACCTGCTGGCGATCCTCAATGACCTGCTGGATTTCTCGAAGATCGAGGCGGGGCAGATGCGCGTGGAATGCGTGTCGTGCAACCCGGTCGAGATCCTCGCCGATCTTCACGCGCTGATGCTCCCGCGAGCGGAGGCGCGCGGGATCACGCTCCGCGCCGAGTTCGACCCGACCCTCCCTGCTCAAATTCAGACGGATCCGACCCGCCTGCGCCAGATCCTCCTCAATCTGCTCAGCAACGCCGTCAAGTTCACGGAACTGGGATCCGTCGTGATTCGCGGGCGCGTCCTCAACGACGCGGACCTCGG
>BOJX01000060.1 GCA_016860685.1 Planctomycetota bacterium | reverse complement strand
GGTCCCACGAACCGGATACGAGGCGCGTCGTGTTTCCGACGAAAGCCACGCCGTAGACGTAGCTGTCATGACCGCGGAGCACGAGGCGTCCGACATCATCGAGGCGGTTGTCAAGATCCCAACCGTAAAGACGCCCGCCGGACGCGGCGTAAAGACGCCCGGCCGTTGCGTTCAGCGCGAGCGAGTTGAACCGGGCCCCGATCACGACGTACTGCTTGTGCCGCTCGCCGGTCTGAAGGTTCCAGACTTGGATCGAACCGTCGGTCGCGCCCGTCGCGGCAAAGCGATCACCCACGTCCAGGCATACACCGTCGATCGTGCCTGCATGTCCCCTGAACTCGCGGATCAGCGCGTTTCGGGGAAGGTCCAGGAGACGCGCGGAGCCGTCGCTCTGACCCACCAGGGCTCGGGTTCCATCGAGATTCATGCAAAGCGCGGTGGTGGCCGCGAATGTCTGGGGTTGCGCCCGGCGGTTTGCGTGGTCTCCCGTGTGCCCGTCGTAGTAAAGGACAAAGTGATTCGCGTAGTTCGGAACATGGTAAGCGCTGGCCATCGTGTCGCCGTCACCGCTGAAGGCGAGTCCGCGGAGCGATCGGCTGAAAAACAGAGTCGGACATTCCGCGGCGGTCGTGTCCCAGAGGAATCCGCCGTCATGACCGAAGGCGACGCGCCGCCCGTCCGGAGACATCGCCAGCACGGGGGCCAGATCCCGGCCGACGAACACCGAGGCGAGGACTTCACCCGTTTCGAGCGACCACAGGTTCAGTTCGCCGTTGTCGGCATCAACGATTCCCGCGAAACGCTTTCCGTCCGCGCTGATCGCCGCAGTGCTGGGGACGGGCCCGCGCATCTGCACAAGGAAGTCGAACTGCGCCGGCGACGGAAACCAGGCCCCGACGCGCCCGGATTCGCAAACGACCGTGACGCGGTCGTCCGGTTCGTTCAGCGTCCAGGCCAGGATCGGCTCGCCGCAATCGAGAAACAAGTCAAACTGCTCGACGCGGTTGAGAAGATGGCGCCACTCCCAGCGTTCCGGGTGTTCGCCCGCCGCTTTCAGCCAGGTGGAGGCGGCAGCCGGGTCATTGTACCTCAGGGATGCAGACGCTGCGTCGACGGCAGCGCGGTACGCCTGCCAGGCCGCGGAGATCAGGGCGTCCGCGCGCTCATCGGCGACGCGTTCCGCGCGACGCGCGATCTGCCGCTGCCACAGCGACACCCCCGTGGCCGTCGCCATCGCCACGAAGGTGAGGACCATCGCGGCGGCGACCGCGCGATGGCGGCGGGTGAACTTGCGAAGCTGATACACCACCGACGTCGGACGGGCGAGAATCGGCTGCTGACGGAGGTACCGACGGATGTCCGCAGCCATGTCGGCGGCGGAGGCATACCGGCGGTCGGGATCCTTCTCCAGCGCCTTGCCGACGATCACCTCGACGTCGCCGCACAACGCCCGCTGGACGGTTCCCAGCCGCGTCGGCTCCTCCTCCCGGATGATCCTCATGCACTCGTGCAGCAGCTTGCCCTCGAGCGCATAAGGAAGCCGCCCCGTCAGCAGTTCGCAGGCAATGACCCCCAAGGCGTAGACGTCGCTTCGGGCGTCAAGGCTTGAAGCGTCGCCCGACGCCTGCTCCGGACTCATGTAGTGGACCGTGCCGATGAGTTGACCGACGGTCGTTTGCAGCGTCAGTCGCTGTCGATCGACATCCAGGGCGCGGGCGACCCCGAAATCGAGGATCTTCGGCTGCGGACCGAGGCCCGTTCCGCTGCCGGACCGATCCGGCACGATGAGGATGTTGGCGGGCTTCAGATCGCGGTGAACGATGCCGTTGAGATGCGCGTGATGCAGGGCGTCGCACAGTCGCGCGAGGATCTCCAGAAGCTCATGCGTCGAGCACGCATGAAGACGCGCAAACTCGCGCAGCGGTAGACCCTCGACCAGCTCCATCGCGAAAAAAGGCGTCTCCACGCCGCCTGAGACGGCGCTCCCGGCGTGGTAGATGCGCGCAATCCCGGGATGACTGAGCCGCCCGAGCAATTGCACTTCCTGCCGGAACCGGCGAAGCAGCGTCGGCGTTGAATTTTCGGGGCGGATCACCTTCAGCGCGACGCGCCGGCGAGGATCCTGCTGCTCGGCTTCGTAGACGACCCCCATCCCCCCCTCGCCGAGCACCCGGAGGATCCGGTAGTCCCCGACCGACCCCGGGAGCGCCGGCGTGTTGGCGCGGGACGCGGACGGCTCCTCCGCGCCGTGATTCACCGCCAGCGCCAGCCTCTCCGCCACGGCGCCGCATGCCGCGGACTCAAGGAAGGGCAAGGGTTCGGCGTCGGCGGCCAGCAGATCCAGAACGGCTTCGCACATCGCGGCGTTCGCGCCGCACGACCGGCGCACGAACGCCTCGCGCTGATCGGCAGGCAGGACGCACGCCTGGAAGAACAACGCCTTGATCCGCGCGAAGTCGTTCATCCGGACGGTCCCGCGGGGCCGCGCAGCGCCGAAGTCAACCACGCCCGCGCAAGCCGCCAGTGTCGCTCCACCGTGGGAACCGATACAGACAACACGCAGGCGACTTCCTCCATCGTCATCCCGGTGAAAAAGCGCAGCTCGACGATCCGGTAAAGACCCGCGTCCGTTTCCGCCAGGCGCGTGAGCACCTCGTCCAGCTCGACAAGATCAACGTCGCCCGACTCATCGGCGATCCCGCTGAGCGTCACCCGCTCCAGACCACCGCCGCGCTTGACCGCGCGCCGCGCACGAGCGTGATCGATCAGAATCCGGCGCATCTGCGTCGCCGCGACGGCCATGAAATGACGCCGACCCTCCCACGCGACACGATTCTGGTCCACCATCTTCAAGTAGGCCTCGTGAACCAACATCGTCGGCTGGATCGTTGCTTGTCGGGACTCTCGCGCAAGATAAGCCGCGGCCAACGATCGCAGTTCGTCGTAGACAAGCGGCATGAGACGCGAGGCTGCTGACGGATCCCCTCCGGACAGGGTCTGAACCAAGCAGGTCACATCCTCGCCGGGGTGGTCGACCACGGAACGCCTCCTCCCAGACCGGGAAACAGGGCAATCCCGGGAATTCTAACCCGTGTAGGGCGATTCCACAGCCCTGATTGACCCGCTGTGGTCGATAACCGGATCTGAAACGGGGCCCGAAGGAGCCCCCGAACCGGGTTCGAAAGGATTCTCTCAGGGATTTGATGGGTTGCTTCGCCGTTCTACGCGATACCGATGTGCCCGGCACGCGCCGGGCCGTCACAACGGGGTGATACTGGGGGTCGGACGATCATGAGGCGAACATTTTCACGACAAGCGGTGCGGGTCGCGGCGGGGCTGACCCTCTTTGCGGCGGGCGCTCCCGCCCGGGCGGACATCCTTGACGACATTCTGGACCTGGCCAAGGGGGCGAAAACCTACGCCCTAGCGGCGCGGGACCGGGCGATCGAAGCCCGGAACAACGCGGCGGCGGCGCGCGACAGCGCGAACGAGATCCGCGATGAACTGAGAGAGAGCCTGTCGCACCTGTCGGAAGAGATGCGCTCCGCGATCCGCAGCGGCGCCGAAGACCTGCAACGTCAGCTTGTCGAGGAGCGGGAAGGGCGTGACGCCTTCACCGCCGGACCGGACGGATGCTCGACGGGCGAGTGCGTGCCGTTCCGCGAGCGCCTGATCGACATGCTGGAACAGATTGAGACGGTTTTCAACGCCGTGCTGGTCATCTCGGACGCCGGGGACTTTCAGATCGACCTGCATCGGGAGCGCGAGCGGATCCGCCAGCTTCCGGGGCGACTGCTGTTCCCGCTGTACCGCAGCGGCCTGTTCAACGATGACACGCTGCTGAGCGCGCTGCGCGAGGCGTCCGACGATCTGGTCATCGTGGCGGAGGTGATTCAGGAGGATCGCGAGCTGGCATGCGCCTACGTGATCGAAAACGAGGCGGCGGCGGAGGAGGCGATCGAAAGTCTTCAGGACAAAGCGCGGGTGCTGAAGATCGCCGGCAAGCTCTTCTCGGCGCTGGGGAAGATTCCGATTCAGCCGGAAGCGGCGGCGTGGGGCTGGGTCGGCGTCGTCGTGAAGCTCGAACCGGCGGAGAAGATCGCCACGGCGCTGGAGGGGTTGTCCGACGCGCTGGAGTCCGCGTCGAATTCGGCGTCGAAGCGCATCCGCGAATGCACGAAGAGCGGCGAGAACAGCAAGATCAAGGAGAACCAGAAGGAGATGATGAAAGACCTCGAGAAGCTCCTTCGGCGCCAGAAGGATCTCCAGACGGACGTCAATCGGATTCTCGAACTGCTTGAGGACGATCCGAACCCGTAGTCGTTGTGGGTCGTCTGACCTTGCGGCTTGCTTGTCCTGCCCGGCGCGTCCTTGACCCGCGAGGACGCGCCGGAATCGCGGCGCCGATCACGGACCCGCGGTTCTCTCTCTGAACCGCGGGCTTTCAGCCTGCGCGAATCCTCCCCCGGATGCACGCCCGTCGATTCGCGGGTTCGCGCACTCCCACACCCGCGGCTCGGTTACGGATTGCCCCTCACCGCCTGCGCGACGCATCGCCCCGCGAGGTCCGCTCTGCGTCCTTCGCGTTCTCTGCGGTTGATGGGCTACCCCGGGGTGAGGCGTCCGCTTCCTCACCCGTCAAAACCGCGTTCGTCCGCGAAAACAGGCCCGTCCGGCGCCGGATTTCGCCGGTCGGCCTCTCCCGACTTGAAAAACTCCCCCCGGATTGCGACAATCGGAGAGCGGTCGGGTGGTAGGGAGCCCGGTCGTTCCGTGCGAGCAGCCTGCCTTCCGCGCGGGGTTTCAAAGGTCGTCGAATTCTCAGGAGGAGCACAGGGGAATGATTCGCAAAGCATCAGCGTTGGCGGTGGTGTTGATGTTCGCCGTTCGGGCGGGGGCTCAGGTTGGTCCGGACGTCATCACGGGCAGCCTGTCGGAATTGGAGCGCTGGGGGACGGTCAACGGATACACCGCGTTTTCGGTGGGAACGATCTCCTGCAACATTGGAGACCAGAACCTGGAGTGGATCGCCGACAGCAACCGCCACCCGGTGATCGCACAGAATCTTTACCGGCTGAAGGACGGGCAATTCGAGCAGATCGGAATGAGCTGGCTGAAGCACGGGTTCTGCGCCCTGCAGCAAACATTGTGCTCCAACGACTGCAACGGCGGGTTCGGATGTCTGGACTACCTGTCGGTCAACTGCTCCGATCCCTACAGCGCGGGGCTTAACGGGAATCAGTTCGGGCTGGGCCCGCGATCCGAGGTCAACCCGGTGACCGGTTCTTTCGCGTGGCCTTACGGCGATTACCCGATCGTAAACGATCTGTCCTTCCGTCTTCAGGTGAACAACCGGGACTTGAACCCCAGCCGCAACGAAGGCGCGCTGTACTTCATCGAAGGACACTATGTCCACCGCCAGGATGCGTCACGGGACAACGACAACAACAATGCGTCGTACCGCCGCGTGCGCGTCGTCGGAAGCGAGCCGAACTACAATCTCTTCTTCGTCGACGGGACGACGACGCAGCGGATGCGTCCGGCGATCCTGGCGTGGGAGGACTTTGATTCGACGGTCAAGAGCGCGACGATCGACGTTCCGTCCGACGGACGGTTCATCGTCGCCTACAAAGTGACGGACAACGGCGACGGAACGTACAACTACGAGTACGCCGTCTACAACATGAACTCGCATCGTTCCGGCCAGTCCTTCACGATCCCGGTGGCTCCAGGCGCCATCGTGACCAACGTCGGCTATCACGACATCGACCATCACAGCGGTGAGGGCGAAAACGGCGGCGCGTACAAAGGGACGGACTGGGCGGTGACGGTGGGCGACGGGTTCATCATGTGGACGACCGATGATTATGACACGGACGTGAACGCCAACGCGCTGCGCTGGGGAACCCTGTTCAATTTCCGCTTCACGGCGAACGTCGCACCGGGACTGAGCACGGCGATTCTCGGGCTCTTCCGCCCGGGCACGCCTGACGCGGTCGATGTGGACGTTCTCGGACCGGGCGGCGACACGACGGTGCCCTGCGGCGCGATCAAGAAATTCGTCGCCCGCTGCAACCCCACCAGCGGCAAGGTGATCGGCAAGGTGGTGACGAACAACGACGCGTATGACGGTCTTCCGGTCGAGATCGGCATCGACGGCAACGTTCGCTCCGTGGCGCTTGTCAACCGCCGGGCGAAATATTCGCGGATCGCCGGTCCGGGGAACCACACGGTCGAACTGGTGACGCCCGCCGCGTGCAAAGACCCGATCGAAGTGAACTGCGACTGATCCCTGGTACGACGGACCGGGAGTTACGCAAAGACGACGGTCGCGGCGTCGATGACCCAGGCGCCGCGACCGCTTTCATTTACCCCGGTCCCTGCCGTCTGTCGCCTCGAAGGCGGACGCACACGTTCTTCGGCTCGGTGAAGAACCGCAGCGATTCCTCGCCGCCTTCGCGCCCCACGCCGCTGTGACGCATCCCGCCGAAGGGCACGCGCAGGTCTCGCACCAGCCAGCAGTTCACCCAGACCGTCCCGGCGACCAGCGCGTCCGCCACGCGGTGCGCCCGGTCCAGATCGCGCGTCCACAGCGTCGCCGACAGGCCGTAATCCGTGTCGTTCGCCGCGGCGACCGCCTCCGCCTCATCGTCAAACGGTCTGACGGTCACGACCGGACCGAAGATCTCCTCACGGTCGGTCCGACATCCGGCGGGCAGCCCGGTGATCACCGTCGGCGGCAGGAAGAACCCGCCCGCGCAGCGGTCGTTCACCCCCGACGGCACGTCTCCGCCGCACTCGATCCGCCCCCCCTCCTCGACCGCCAGCCGGATGCACGACCGGACTTTGTCGAAATGCGAGCGGCTGACCAGCGCGCCGAGATCGCATCCGGCCTCGAGCGGGTCGCCGACTTTGAGCGCCTTCGTTGCGGCGACGAACCGCTCCAGGAACGGCGCGTAGGCCGGTCGCTCCACGAGAATCCGCGACCCGCACAGGCAGATCTGTCCTTGATTCGAGAACGCCGCGCGCACGCTCACCGCAACCGCCTCGTCGAGATCAGCGTCGGCGAAGACGACGTTCGGGTTCTTCCCGCCGAGTTCGAGGGAGAGCTTCTTGAACATCGGCGCGGCGGTCGCGGCGATGCCCCGGCCGGTCTTCGTCCCGCCGGTGAACGATATCGTCGCGACCCGCGGATGTTCGACCAGCGCCTGTCCGGCGCCGGCGCCCGAACCGTGAACGACGTTGAGCACGCCCGGCGGAAGACCGGCTTCCACGCAGACCTTCGCCAGCAGGTGTGCCGTCATCGGCGTCACTTCCGACGGTTTCGCCACGGCCGTATTACCCGTAGCGATCGCAGGCGCCACCTTCCACGTCAGCAGGTACAGCGGCAGATTCCACGGCGAGATCAGACCCGCGACGCCACGAGGCCGGCGCAGCGTGTAATTGATCGCCTCGCGGTCGGTGACGTGCAGTTCGGATTTCTCATGCAGGATCGCCGTGGCGAAGAAGCGAAGGTTCTTCACCGCCCGCGGAATGTCCACGCCCCTCGCCGCCGACAGCGGTTTGCCCGTGTCCACCGACTCCGCCCGGGCGAATTCGTCGAGACGAGACTCGATCAGGTCGGCGATCCGCAGCATCACGCGGCATCGCGCCTCAGCCGGCGTCGCCGACCACGCGGGAAACGCCGCCGTCGCCGCCTGCACCGCCGCCTCAACGTCCCGCGCGTCCCCGTCCGCCACCCGCGAGTACACGCGCCCCGTCGCCGGTTCGACATTGTCGAGATACGCCCCGCCCGCCGGCGGAACGAACCGGCCCGCGATGAAGTGCTCGATGGACTGCATCCGCGTCAGCGTACCGCGCGGTCCCTGACCTGGCACGCGGAAGCGGCGGGGCGCCGAGAGGGTCATACGCGACGAACTTGGTCAAGCTGGGTTGATGAAGCGGGGTTTGTCAGACCGACTGAATACGTATTGAGCGACCCTGCGGAGCGACCGTCGCCCCCCGAATTTAGACCGGTTTAGGCGTTGGGCTAAATTTCGTCGGAGGGCTAAATTCGACGCCGAAACTCAGACGATCAACCCGCCGGGAAGAACCGGACGACGGTGCTCCGGGCCGGGGGGCGCGTCAGGAGCGACACCAGCACCAGCGCCGCCGCCGCCGCCAGCACCATCGGGCACGCCGGTACCACCGCCCACGTCTGACCCAGCCCCGGGAGCGGGACCAGCGGCTCCATCGGGGCGCTGAAGCCGGCCTCCAGACCCGCCTTGACGTAGTAGCACACGCCCAGCCCGATTCCCGTGATCACGGAGGCGTACGCCCCCCACTTCGTCATCCGCCGCCAGTACAATGCTCCGATCACCAGCGGAAACAACGCCGAAAAACCGCTGAAGCACCAGATCGCCAGCCCGAAGATCGGCCGGGTCTCTCGCAGTACGAGCGTCAGCACCCACGAGACGAGCACCACCGCGATGACAAAAAGCCGGCCGAAAAGCAACCGCTGACGATCGGTCATCGCATCATGTTTGACGTAGTGATCGACGACGTCGTGCGTGAACATCGAGCCGAGGCTGAGGAACTGCGCGTCCATCCCGCCGAGGATCGCCGCGAGGACGCCGGCCGCGAGCAGACCGCTGACGTAAGGGTTCTTCAGCGACGCGACCATCAACCCGAGCACCTGGTTGGCGTTGGCGCCGGGGCTTTCGGGCGTGAAGGGCACGATCGGCTTGCCCCCCGCGATCGCCGAGGTCGCCCAGATCCCGATCGCGATGCACGGCGCCCAGATGAGCATGATGAGCAGCGGGTGCAGCGTGACCGTCAGTCGGAAGGATTTCGCCGACCGCGCCGTCAGCCAGAGCTGAAACAGGTGCGGAAACATCGCCACCGAAAGCGGGATGAACCCGTAGCTGAGGAACTCCAGTTCGGTCATCTCCTTCGGCTTGTGCGGCTTGAGGATGCCGACGCTCGATCGATCCGCGCCCGCCACACCAGGACCGCGCACCTCCGGTCCGCCTTGCAAAGCCTCCCCAGAACCTTGAACCTTCGGTCCGCCGCCCGAACCCGACGACCCGCCGCCCTGGGCGGCGCCTTGCGCCTCCGGCGGTTCGACATTTTGACTTTCGACCTTCGACGGTTCGGTATTCCGGGGTGGCAGGGCGTCGCCTGCGCCGCCGGCGGCGCGAGTTGGCGGAACCGCTCCCTCACGACCCTGGCTCTGATAGGCCGTCCACTCCGCCAGGCGCTGCTCATAAATCTGATGATGCTCCGCGGTCACCGCGCGCGTCAGCTTGCTCGGGTTGTATTCCTGCACCATCTTCGTCGCCTGGGCAAAACCGCCGAGGCGGTCGGCGACGAAGTAGAACGTCACCACGCCAACGATGAGGAAAATGATCGTCTGCAACCCGTTCGCCCACGCCGTCGCCCGCGCTCCGCCCAGCCAGACGTACAACCACACCACGGCCGTGCAGACCAGCGTTGCCAGCCAGAAGGGGACCGCCCCGTGTCCGAGCATTGGCGCCCCGGCGGCGTCGAGCATCGGGAAGAGGTGAGGAAACGCCCCGCGCGTGGCGACGCCGATCATCGTCCCGGCGCCGAGAATCCCGAGAATGATGTAAGGCATCTGAAGCAGGGCGAGGATCGGGAAGAGCAGCACGCCGATATTGCGGGATTCGAGGCGGTCGCGGAAGAACTGAATCTGCGTCTGATACCCGTAGCGTTTGCCCAGCGACCAGAGCTTCGCGCCCACGAGGAAGAAGCACGCGGCATGAACGATCCCCGACCAGGACGCCATCTTCCCGTAGACGCCCACGCCGCTCTTCCACGCCTCGCCGCTGCTGCCCTGAATCGCGAACGCCGTCATCGTCGTACCGAAAACGGACAGCACCAGCAGCACCGGTCCGACGCCGCGCGAAGCGACGAAGTAATCCACGGCCGTGCCCTTGAACACCGTCGTGCTGGCGACGCCCAGGAGGATCAGCGCCGCGAGATAAGCGACGATGATCCAGAGCTGAAGCTGCCCGGGAGGAAGATCGGCGAGAAGCATCTAAGGTCTCCCTCCGTGCGGGGTGTACGTCTCGGCATCGCCGTCCGTCACTTCGAGATCCCGCGGCCAGCAGTAGCGGCACGCAAGCCCCCACAAAAGGCACGCGGCGATCGACACGCCAATGTGATACGCCAGGCTTACCGGCAGGAACCCGAACACCAGCGTGCGATGGTCGTCCCGCCACCAGAAGTCCTGATGCAGAATCGCCAGCAGCATCAACGCGCCGAAGATCGTGATTCTGATCATGCGTATCCTCCGTCTCGCGCCGCGTTCGGCCTATCCCCGCCTCGCGCCCCCAACGCTTCCCGGCTTGCTCGCTTCCGGAAAGCCCGGAGTTCGCTCCCGTCTGCGGCTGTCGTACAATCCCACGGCCACGAGCGGATGCTAGCGGTTCAATGCTCGCTTCGCACGCGCCGAGACGCCGCCGCCGCCGACAAGGAGAACCCGACGTGGGCCTCTTCGATTTCCCCAAGCGCGGTCCCGCACCGCCCGGTCAGCCGGGGCCGGTCGGAACTTGTCCGTCCCCTGAGTACCCCGAACCTGTGCAGCTTTTCGAGGAAGCGATCACCCGACATCACAAGTTCCACGCTGAGCAGGGCTGGGCGAGCTTCGAAGTCGATCGTTCCGGCGAGGAAATCTTCGTTCAGGTGGCCGGCGTGGTGGTCAACACCTGCCTGGAGGAGGTGGATATGACGGCGGTGCTCGAGCGGGTCGGACTCGTACCTCTGGCCGGGAACGTGGAGGTACTTGATAGGGATCTGTTTAGATTTCCTGAAGCGACTCCGCACGAGCTGGCGCTGGCCGTGGACGCGGTGTTCCGTCAGCACTACCGCCTGGCGCCCGATCATCCGATCACCGCCAAAGTCGAGACCTGAATACCGGCATGAGAATCCGCCGCGCCCGCCCGGTCCGCTCTACCGGGCGATTTCGATCGCCCGCAGCTCGCGAAGGACGGTGACGCGGATTTCTCCCGGATAGGTCATCTCGGCCTCGATGCGGCGGGCGATGTCGCGGGAGATGCGCGCCGCGTCGTCGTCGCTGACCTTCTTGGCGTCGACGATGACGCGGATTTCGCGTCCGGCCTGGATCGCAAACGCCTCTTTCACGCCGTCATGCGCGGTGGCGATCGCCTCGAACTGCTGGAGGCGCTGGATGTAGCGTTCGAGCGACTCGCGCCGGCTGCCGGGGCGGGCGGCGCTGATCGCGTCGGCAGCCATCACGATCGGCGTATACGGGCTGATCGACTCGACGTCCCCGTGATGTCCCTCAATCGCGTTGAGGACTTCCGGGCGCTCGTTCAGTTTGCGGCAGATGTCCGCGCCGATTTTCGGATGCCCGCCCTCCAACTCGTCATGATCGACGGCCTTGCCGATGTCGTGCAGCAGACCGCAGCGTCGCGCCAGCTTCCCGTCCAGCCCGAGTTCGTCCGCGATGACCTGACAAAGATAGGCGACCTCGACGCTGTGGCGCAGAACGTTCTGCCCGTAACTGGTGCGGAACTTGAGCCGCCCGATCAACTCGATCTGCCTCGGGTGCAGGCCGGTGATCTTCGTTTCCATCGCGGCTTGCTTGCCCGTCTCGACGATCTCCCGGTCCACCTCCTTCGATACCTGCGTGAAGATCTCCTCGATGCGCCCCGGCTGAATGCGCCCGTCCTGGATCAGGCGCTCCAGCGTGACGCGGGCCTTGTACAGGCGGACGGGGTCGAAAGCGCTGACCTCGACGACCCCCGGCGTGTCATCGACGATCACGTCCACGCCCGTGACTTTCTCGAACGCACGAATGTTGCGGCCCTCGCGTCCGATCACCCGTCCCTTCATGTCGTCCGAGGGGATCGCCACCGTGGCGACGGTCGCCTCGGACGTGTGCTCGGCGGCGTAGCGCTGGATCGCCGTGAGGATGACGTCGCGGGATTTCTCCTTCGCCTCCTCCTTGGCCTGCTCGATGGCGTTGCGGACGATCGTCGCCTGCTCGAGGGCAAGGTCGTGCTCGAGCTGGCGGAAAAGCAACTGCCTCGCCTCGTCCGGACTGATGCCCGAGATCTGGTGGAGCTTGCGGCGAGACTCGTCGGCGAGCCGCTCCAACTCGGCCTCGCGCTCCTTCATCGAAGCCTCTTTCGCCGCGATGGTCGCCTCGAGCTGCTCGATCTTCCGCTCCTTCATCGAGAGCGTGTCCATCTTGCGCTCGAAGTTGTCCTCCCGCTTGGCGAGGCGCTTCTCCGTCTCCTTCAGTTCGCGTCGCGTCTCGTTGGACTCCGCCTCGAACTGCTCCCGGCGCTTGAGGTACTCGCCCTGCGCCTCGACTTCGGCGGTCTTGCGCGTCTGCTCGGCCTCCGCACGGGCTTCCTCGAGAAGACGCTCAGACTCCGCCCGCGCCTGATTCAGTCCCCGCTGACCCCGGACGCGGAAGTAGACGATCAGCCCCGTCGCCCCCGCGACGGCCCCGATCAACCCGCCCAGCACCCACTCCACGCTCGCCAGCATCCCCGCATCCCCCCGGCGCGGCGCCTCGCCGCACGCAAGTTCATGACGCTGTTGCAGACCGAACCGCGCTCGTCAGGAAGCGGGGCTTCTTCCGGTCGATCGCACGGTCTTCTACAACCGACAAACGCAGCCGGGAGGAACTCGAGAGATCAACGGAGCCGAAACCCGCCCGCCGTCTCAAACCGGCAGGCCGGAATCCAACGTGGGCGCGTGCGAGGGAACCTCAGGGCGATGCAAAACGTGAAATCCCGGCGGATCGGGCGCGCATCCGCACCCCCGTCCACGACAACCGCGACACGAACGCCCCGAAGGCGGCACGCATCGCCTCGTCGTGCGGACCCCGCCCCGGCAAACCCGCGACCGACGCAGGAACGACGTCCCCGCATCGACCGCGCACCGCCGCGGTCAGACCCGCGATCAACGCCAGCACCACAGACAACAGGAAATTCACGTTCAGCGTCTCAAAGTCGTCAGTCCGAACCACCCAGGCCGCTTTCCGCCTCGGCGACTTTCATCCCGACAACACAAATACCGACTCGCAACGCACCCGCGGATGTCCGACGGTCTCCGCAACGACACGCCTTAGCGCGATCGCCCGACCCGCCGCACAAGGACCGACCCCAACGCCCGATCCTGATCTTTACAAACCTCCACGGACTGCCGGAACAAAATCACCCTGTCATCCTAGGGCACTTGCCCCGCTTGTCAACCCGGTCGCCGCAGATCCCGCCTCGCCGCCTTACCCCGCAGACCGCGCCTCGATATCCGTCGGTCCGTCCCAGCCCCCCTTCACGGAGGCGTCAAAACACGTACATCTTCATGCAGAACACGCTGCCTCCGGACTTCATGAACTCCGACGTGTCCACCTCAACCACCTTCAGCCCGCGACTCCGCAACGCCTCAACCGTCCGCGGATTGCCGCGCTGAATCACAACATGCGTCCCCGCGATCGCCGTCGCGTTGCACGCAAACCCTCGGAGGGCTTCCGCCTCGTTGCACTCGATCACGTCCTTGAACACCGCCCGGATCAGGTCTATCCCGGCCTCATCGAACGCACCCGGATAAACCAGCGCGGTTTCCTCGTTGATGGCGCAGAAGCTGGTGTCCAGGTGGTAAAAATGCTCCGAATGCAGCGCGAGCCGTAGCACCGGCGCCCCGAACATGTCGCTTACCGCGTCATACACTTCAGGATCCGTGCGATATCCGTAACCCCCCCAGATCAACGATCGTCCCGGGTGCCAGATCGCGTCGCCGCTGCCCTCGAAGCACTCCTCGCCCGGAAGATGCATCACCTCATATCCCCGACGCTCGAACCACGCCGCAAACGCCGGAACCTCCCGCCGACGCGACGCATGCCGCATCTGGCTCGCCACGCACACCCGCTGACCTCCCGCGTCCAGCCCCGCCAGCGTCTGATTCGCGCAGAACACCATGTCTTCGCAATCTTCCAGTGGTTCGATCGCTTCGACGGTCGCCCCGCACGCAATGAAGGCTTCCCGCAGCGCGTGCCACTGTCGCTCCGCCAGCTCAAAATCCACCGTTCCCGCGTGTCCCGCCATGTGAGGGTTCTTCACGTCCACCACGTCGAAGTACGTCGGCGGACACATCAGCAACGTCAGCGGCAGAGGCTGCGGATCGCACGAAGCCGCAAAGTCCGCCGGAATCTGCGCCGCCGAGTCAAATACTTCGGACATGGTTTCTCCTTGTCAGTTGCCCGCGAAAGCTCGCGACACAAACCGGACCGCGGACCTCCGGTCCGCACCCTTAACTCCCGAACCCCCGGTACGCACACCGGAGCGGAACCCCGCACACAGACGCGAACGCGGGCAGCTTGCTGCGCGGCACTTCAAGTCACAAGTGCGTACGCCTCCACCAGTCCGGGCAGCGCCCCCGTCCGCGCCAGGTATCTCAGCCGCATCCTCTCGGTGCGCGTCCCCAGCGCAGGGGAGCGCGTCGCGGAACGATCAAGGATCCGCAGCGCCTCGAAGGCGTCGTCGTACGTGATCGCCGCGCGACCTTGCGCCGCCGCCCGATGTCGCGCCAGGAACCCCCACGCCGCCGCCGACGCCCACAGCGCCAGCAGCCCGTCCACCACCGGCCAGTCATAATGTCCCGCCCCGAACACCGACCGGCTCGCCACCCGCCCCGTCAGGTAGCGCCGCGCCAGATCTTCGATCCGCTCCGCGTCATCGGGATCGTCCGCCGCCCGCACGGCGTCAACCTGATCGAAGGCCACGCCCGAGGGCAATCCGTGCGTCGCGGGCACGTCTCCGCGACCGCGCCGGAATCTCCCGGCATCCCGCAGGTGCCGGAAGCGCAGCCCGAACCGTCGGACAAACCCCGCGCGAAGTTCATGAATCGTGGCATGCGCGGCGAACGCATAAACCAGTTGACGCAGCATCGCCCGTGCCCGCGGTGAGACCGGCGCCTTCGTCCGGCTCCCGCCCGGTTTCGCCGAAAACAAAAGTTCGCTCAACTCGTCAAAACGTTCCACGCCGACACGATCAAGCCGCGCCTCCGCGAGCGTCGTCGCCACTTCCGCCGCCCGCCGCAGCACCCACGTCAGCGGCTCATCCCGCGCATCCAGCATGCGCAGCAAACGCTCAGTCAGGCGCTGGGTCTGGACCTCGCTGAGGCGGTCCGCTCCGGTCAGGCGCGGGACATCCTCTCGCCACGCCAGGTGCGGCAGCGCGCCGACCAGCTCGCCCAGAAAAGGACGATGCTTCGCCAGCGCCTCACCCTGCGACCCGGCTGCGCTCGGACAATCGAACCGCAACGCCACCCGCCAGCCCTGCGGCACAGGCCGGACCGTGAAAGGATAGATGCGGCACGCCAGCGGTTTCGCCTGCTCACCGAACCGCGCGTGGATCCGGCAGAGGTTCGTCACCCGGTCCAGAAAAACACAGGCGCCGTCGGCGTGCTTGTTGAGCACCGTCGATCGCCCGAGGCGCACATAAGGCTCGATGCCGAGTTCCTCCCGCCAGTCCTGTCGATCGATCCGCGCCCGCTCCTCGGCGCTGAGATGTCCGACGAGGTCGTAGCAGCATCGCCCGCACGTGTGACAGGACCATCGCTGCCCGGGAATCTGCGGCATCAGGATCGGCAGCGGTGTCGTCGACATCCGGCGGATTCTCCCACCTGAATTCCTCCCCGCCAACCGCGCGGCGGACCGTCTTACCCGACTCGCGCGCGTTCGTCAGCGCCCCCGCCCTCTTTACATTTCGTTGAGAAAAGATGGCGCGTCCCTCCGAAACGCGAATTTCACCGAGAGAACCCGGCGTCACAAAGGCGGATCGTCAGTTCCTCAACGAGCTGTTACCCGACCCGCGCCCGCCAGCCCTTCAAGTCGCACAGCGATGTCAAGGAAAAGAAAGCGCTCCGGTCCCTTCAGAACGCCGCCGCATCCCTGCACCCCTGTGCGGTCCGGCGAACTGAGGCCTGACCCGCCCGTGTTCCCCTGCTTGATACCGCCCCCGCCGCGGCTAGAATCCACCCGTTCAGCGGACGGGGGCGCCGGATTCCCCCGCTTTTCCGCCTGGCCGGGGGCGATTAGCTCAGTTGGTTAGAGCGTTCGGATCACACCCGAGAGGTCGCAGGTTCGAGTCCTGCATCGCCCACTATCGACGGCGCCCGGCGAGCCGCGGACTTCGGTTCCCGAGGGAGCGGCGTCTGCCAGGCGAGGACTTCGGCCGGCGCGGCAGCGAACCCTTGGGATCCCGAATCCCTCGCCTCGCTGCATGAGCCCAGCGTTTCCGAAGGACGCACATATGACAACCGAACGACCGACTTTCGACCCCCGCATCGACGCCTACATCGCCAAGTCTGCCGATTTTGCCAAGCCGATCCTCACCTACCTTCGCCAGATCGTGCATGAAGGCTGCCCGAACGTCACGGAAACCCTCAAATGGCGCATGCCCGCCTTCGAATACAAAGGCCTCCTTGGCGGCATGGCCGCGTTCAAGCGGCATTGCACCTTCGGCTTCTGGAAGCACGCCTTGGTGCTGGGAGATGAAACAGCGGCGGATGAAGCGATGGGCCAGTTCGGTCGCATCACGAAGCTCTCGGACCTCCCATCCAGGCGCGAGCTGCTCTCCTACGTGCGTAAAGCCGCGAAGCTCAATGACGACGGCGTCAAGATCCCGCGCCCGCCGCGCGGCGCCGCCAGGAAGCTCCGCACCCCGCCCGACCTCGCCGCCGCCCTCAGGAAAAACACAACCGCCGCCGCCCGCTTCGCCAACTTCAGTCCCTCCCACCGCAACGAGTACATCGAGTGGATCACCGAGGCGAAAGCCCCAGAAACCCGCCGCCGCCGCCTGGCCACCGCCATCGAGTGGATCGCCGAGGGAAAAGGGCGGAACTGGAAGTATGAGCGGAAGTGAGAGCGGCAAGAAAGATGATCGCGGATATTCGCAAGGCTCATAAGTTTTCGTTCATCCCCGGGTCGTTCCGCTGCATCAAAAGGGTGTGAAGAGATGCATGATCCTCGGAACCTCGGCCGGGATCGCTCCGTCCGCTGCCGGCCGCACGACCGCCAGGTGATCCGACGCTTGCGTGGTTCCAGATTTCGCGCCTCACTTCGGTTCGCTCGGAAGACCTTCTCGCAGCAAAAAAGAAATCGGGTTCACATTTCCCTCTTTACCCGTAAAACAAGGCATTTCGGGCTTTTTTGTCAAATCGCCGGAGAATTGACGTTTGAACAGAGCCTGGGTGAACCGCGCGTGAAACGGAGCCTGACTCGTACGACAATGCTCCCGCCTCCGCCGGAGACCGCGACGGGCGGCTCCGCCGGGACGGAATCCCTCGTCTGGAGAACCTTCGATGAAAGTCATGATCGTGTTGCTCGTGCTGATCGGGGTCGGGGTGTTCGCGGTGTATCAGTTCGGTGGGTACAGCACGCTCGATCCGTCGCAGCAGGGGCGCGACGCGCGGGCGGCGATCGCGCCGGGGATGACGTGGCAGGTCGTGGTGCAGACCGCGGGTGCGCCGAAAGAGTTCGCGATCTACGTCGAATCCGGAAAGGACGCGCAGACAGGGACGCCGCTGGTGAAGCTCGGACCGCGCATGAAGTACAACGCGGACAGTCTGGAGTCACGAGTGAAGAACGATCAGGTTCCGCACGGGTTCGTCTTCCCGTACCGGTTCAGCACGGAGGTGGCGTTTCAGGTCGAGTTTGATGAGTCGGGCGTCGTAGTCGGCGTGGACGACCTGGTGACGCTCAACAAACTCCTCGACCGGTAAATCATGATCCACGGATGTGGATCGTCCTTCTGAGCTGCGGGCTTCAGCCCGCGCGGACGTTTGAGATCCCGAACATTCGAGTCCCGACAGCGGCGGCGAACCGGCGCCACCGTCTCCGTCTGCGCGAATGCGATGCGCCTCGGAATCGGCATCACCGACTCAAGACCGTCCAGCGGAGCCGGTAAAGCACGAGAACCAGAAAAGGGACGGGCCGCGTTCGCCCTGTTCAGGCGACGCGGCCCGCTTTTTCGGTTTGCTGCAAGGTCGGCGCCCCCGAAGGGGCGCTCGTCAGCGGCCGTTACATGCTGCGGCGGTAACCGGAGTCGCGGTCGCGTCCGCCACGACCGCCGCCGTAACCGCCGCCTCCGCCGTAACCGCCGCCCCCGCCGCCATAACCGCCGCGACCCCCGCCGCCCCCGCCGGGACGCGACTCGCGCGGTTTGGCTTCGTTCACCGTCAGCGTCCGGCCCTTGTATTCAGAACCGTGCAACGCTTCGATGGCGGCCATCGCCGCATTGTCATCCTCCATCTCCACGAATCCGAACCCCTTGCTCTGTCCGGTGGCGCGGTCACTGATGACCTCGGCCGACCGGACGGCGCCGTGCTCGCCCAGCAATTGCTGAAGATCCGAGCTGCTGACGGAGTAGTTCAGGTTCCCCACATACAGACGCTTGCCCACAATCAAGACTCCTGCGAAACGGGGCGCAAGGACCCAATCTTTTTCTTTCCGGGCCGACAGGGAAAGTGGCCGACGCTCCGGCCAATAAGGGTGGAAGGGCATTCCAGGCAGTGCGATCGGAATGAACGTTCTAACAGCACGTACTCGCCTCGGGCCACGAACCAACCAACCGGAAGTTTATCGCCCCTTCAGGCCGATGTACAGCCCTTTTCTGGAATCGTGAACGTCTTTGTTCTGCCGGGCGGGTGGGCGTTGGCGCGTTCGATGAACCGGGACTTACGCTGCATCGGGCGAGGAGCCGGTCGGCGGACGAGGCCGTCAAGGGAATGCGTCAAAAACGTCCCGGCAAACGATATGTTGGGGGAGTTTCAGGCCGGGCCCGGATCCGCCGGGCGCACGGATTCGAGCAACTCAGACAGGTATGCGATATCCTCCGGGTTCAGAGGGGCCGCCAGATGCCAGAATCGGAGCACCCCTGATTCCGTGATCGTGCAGGTGCATTCGCGCCCGCTGGCCCACTTCAGGAAGAGGCGGTCCGTCTCGTGGGCGGGCGTCAGGATCGTGGCAACCTTCGCCTCGGCGCAGCGACCGAGGAACCACGTCTGAAACGCATTGACCCGTTGCGGATCGCCGATCCGGACCCAGCTTCCTTCCGGGGCGTCCGCTCTTTGAATCTGAAGATGCGTGATCCGATCGTTGGAAAAATCGACCGTGACCGGCGCCTCGCGTCGGCAGGAGGGAGCCACGGCGGTAAGCAGGATCAACACGACGCAACGGCTCATCCGGCGTACATCGGCGGGCGGGATGTCGAAGGTTGAGGGGCGCCCGGACAGGGGGACGCTGGTGTCGGGAGTTGCAGGTTGGTTGACATGACGGATCGCGGACCTCCGGTCCGCCCCCTGTGCGAAGCGAACCTCCAGGCTCCGTGATCGGCGGGTCTGCAAGGTCTACCCTGACGCTGCGGACAGACGGGCGATGCGGGTGGTGTCGTCGATGACCAGAAAGGTGATTTCGCCGTCGGCCTTGCGCAGTTTCAGACGGCCGAGCCAGTACCGGTCGTTTTTGCCGTGGGCGTACCAGCTCCCGGTGGGGCGTGCCTGCCAGTCTTCAACAAGTCCGACCACCTCGGCCTGATACGTACCGGCGCGGGTCTGAACCGTCTGAATGACTCTGACGGGCGTTCCGGGGGGGAAATCCGCTGCGGATCTTTCGAGCATCGCTGTTGTCGTGTGCGTCATAAGCGTTGCAAAGGTTTCCTCGTACGCCGTCGCGCCGCGGTGGATCGAGTTGCGGATTCACTCACGACCGATCCGCGAACGATCGCAGATCTGCGAACTCGGCGAGCGGCGCGGCGTCTCCGGTCCGTCTCTCCCCGCGACGGTTGATCCAGATAAAGGGCAGCCCCAGCCGTTGCGCAGGGAGGCCGTCATGATAGACGCTCTGCGCGACGTGCAAAAGCCCCTGCGCGCCGCCGTGCAGGTCGATCAGGCGGCGAAAGTGTCCCTCCGCGGGCTTGTACGAGCGGACATCTTCGGCGGTGATGAGGAAGTCGAAGCTGAGATCGATCCGGGCGATCGTGCGCGCAAGGAGGTCGCGGTCCACGTTCGAGAGAATGCCGAGGCGGAACCGGCGGCTCAGCTTCAGCAGGGCGTCCCGAGTGTCCGGGAAGACAGGCCAGTCTCCGACGGAGTCGCCGACGGAGCGGGCGTGCGCGTCGTGGAAAGGAAATCCGAGTCGGGCGGCTGCGCCAAGCACGGCGTTGCGGACGACGTCGCGGTACCGAAGGTAAGGCCCGGACTCAACCGCCGCCTCCTGCTCCAGATACGCGTCGAAGAA
>BOJX01000059.1 GCA_016860685.1 Planctomycetota bacterium | reverse complement strand
CCGTTCCGCAGGCACCCCGTGTTCTGCCCGAAAAAGTCCTCCCCGACGCACGGCGTGTTCGCCGTCATTGCCGACGCCACGTCCGCGTTGCCTTCGTGATACGACCCGTAAGTCGGCCAGGCGTTGTCGTGCCCCTTCTCCACGATGTGATGTCCGTACTCGTGGTAGCAGACCGTCGAGTAAGACATGTTCGGACAGCCGCCGCCCGCGCGGTAGTAATTTGTCGAAAGATCGCCGTTGATGTCGTAGAACGCATTGCACGAGGAACTGATGTTCACCTTCGCCTTGCGCTTGTCGTTGATCGGGTAGCTGTTGTTCACCGACAGCATCAGTTCGTTGATTTCGTGCAGCTTCAGGATCGCGTTGACCTGCGCCGTCACAAACTCCGTCGGCGAGTTGTTCAGCGTGAAATTGCCCGGACCCGGCGGCGTCACGCTCTGGCTGACGGACAGATCGCCCCCCGTCCCGTGATTGTCCACGTCGATCAGCCGGCCGTTCAGATCCACGACGATCGTCACCGGAGAGTTCCCCGCGTTCGACACCGTGTAATTGCCGTTGTCGTCCGTGTACGTCTGCGCATTGTTGCTCTGGTTCGTGATGTGCGCGTCGCCGATCGGCATGAGCACTGCCGGGTTGTTCCCCTGGTCCGGTTTCAGCCCCGGCGTCGCCTTGCCCTGAACGTTGCCGGATACGTCGATGTGCAGCCGGCCGTCATGCCGGTCGAGGATCGACCCGTCGCGGGCATCCACGTAGACCAGCCAGTTCTCGTAGGCGTGGATGTCGTCGATCGTCGCCGTCAGCTTCCACGTCAGCGCCGGTTCCCCCGCGCGCGGATAAATGACCAGCTCCGGCTCCGTGAAAATGTTGAGGTGCGCGTATTCCGCCTGCACGACGCGCGTCGCCTCGAAGGCGTCAATTGTCGGCGTCGTCGAGAACCCGTCGGGGATCTCGAAAAGGTCCGCGTTCACCAGCACCACGCCGTTCTCCGCGTTCCGCACCAGCGCCGTGATCCAGCACGTGTCCACCCGCACGCCGTTGTACACATGCGCGTACGTGAACGTCGTGAACTTCCCGCTCATCACGTCCTGCGAACCGTTCGCCGCCAGCTCCGCGGCCTCGACGCCCCACATTCCAGAGTACCGCGCGATGAACGCATCCGCAGCCTCCCGCGCCGTGGCGCCCGTCGAGAACGCCCGACCCCAGACCTGCATCAACCGGCCTGACGCTTCGTCATGACGCAGATGCGCCTGCGGTTGCTCCTGTGCAAAGGTCGCTTCACTCGTCTGCCGCAGGTCGTTCGCACCGAACGCCGTTGTCGTCAGAAGGACCGCTGCCACCCCCGCTGCTCTCCCCAGCCGATTCCAATTCATCCGATCTTCTCCCCTTGTTCGCCCGGTTGCGCGGGCGTCGCCACGAACGTCGGGCGCCGACAGCCCGATCTCCCCCGGAGGCAGGGCCATCTTACCACAACGGACGGGGAAAGTCCCACGAAGTCCGGCCGGATCCGACCGTGAGCTTTCTTGCAGAAAAGGAGTCGATGCGACAACGCACGGCGCGTCGCTGACCCGAATTCACGGACTTCGCCGACCCGGTCACGGACGATCACGCCGGTTGCAGAACATCGCGGACGGGTGACCCGGCATCCGACGCGGGTTCTGGCGAAAACCCGTGCCTCAGCGTGTTCTCACTGATCGTCCGCGGTACGAGCATCGCCTCCACCAGCGACGCATCCCCGACCCGGATGCCCGCGCTCCACGCAGCCGGGCCCCCGACCGGGTGACGGTCAACCTCGCCGCCCACCGTGGGTCGGTTGATGAAAAGCGCTCCGACCTCGAGGGACTCCCGCGCCATCGCGATGTTCGCCGGACTCCGCGAATACAATCCGCCGACCAGCGCCCCGCCTTCCGTGTTCACGCGCCGGATCGCTTCGGAGACGTCCGCGCATCGCGCCACCTCAAGAACCGGCCCCGCGGCCCACGCCGCATGACGACCCGCTCCCGCGTCCGCCGCAACGATCGCCAAAGCAACGTAGCACTCGCCCAGACCGTCCGGCATTCGAACCTCGTAAATCAGTCGCCCCGCGGCCCGCGCGGCGTCGAGTCGCGCTCGGACTGCACCCGCAGCGGCAGCGCTCCTCAGCGGTCCGACGTGCGTCGCGGGATCCTCCGGATTTCCAACTCTCAGGCTCGACAACGCCTCGCCGAGACGCTCGCAGAAAACGTCACAGATTCCGTCGACCACATAAAGACGCGTTGCCGCGTCGCGCTTCTGACCGCAATACGCCAGCCCCGACACGATCACCCCGGCCAGCGCCGCATCCAGATCGGCGTCGTCATCCACGAGGATCGGGTTCGGACCCCACGCCTCGCCGATGAACACGCGCCGCGACGACGCCGGCGCGCCCTCCCCGAGGCATGCCGCACGCAACCGCGCGCACACGTCCGTGTCTGCAAACGTCGCCACGACGCGCACGTCCACGTGTCTTGCCGCATGATCGCGCACCGCGTCGCTTTCCGGCGCGATCACCGCCGCAACGTCCGCCGGAAGTCCCGCGCGCCGCCCCTCCGCCGCCAGAAGATTCAACACGGGCGCCGCATCCGCCTCCGGCAGCACCAGCACCGCGTTCCCTGCCGCAAGCGCCGCCGACATGCCGGCCGCCGCGCACGCCAGCGGAGAACCCGCCCCGCAGAACACCGCGGTCAGTCCTCGCGACGCATAACGAACGACATTGTCCTCGCCCGGAACGCCGCGACGCCGCGGAAACGCGTCAAGACCGGACATGCATGCCGCGTGAAACCGGATGTAATCCAACGCCTGCGCGACCTCCGCGTCTGCCTCGCGCCACAACATCCCGCAATGAACCACCAGCGCTGCCGCGACGGCATACCGTTCCGCCTCCACGCCGTCCGCCCAGCGCAGCAGCCGCGAGCACCGCTCCTCCACCGCCGTCCGCCGCCACGCCTCGCCCCCGCGCGCCAGCCGCGCCGCTTCCAGGTCCACCCGAACCGCGTCCGCCGTAACGGACGCCGATGTCGCATGAGGATCGCCGTGATCGTCTCCGTCCGCGGAAGACCCCTTGCGGACCCGCGCGAGCGCGTCCCGCATGCGCTCTCGCGCATCTTCGGTCGAGAACCCGATCCGCGCGGTCTGACGAAAGGTCGGCATGTGTCTCTCCAGTTCGTTCGGCGACGAGGCGTAACGCAATCTCGGCAGCGGCGAACTCCGCGGCCGCCGCGCCGCCGGATCCGCAAGCCGCTCCGCATACCGCGCCCGATCCGCAAACCCCTGCTTCAGAAAAGAATCGTTCGACGTGTTCTCCAACAAACGCCGGATCAGGTACGCCATCCCGGGCAGCATGTCTCCGTAAGGCGCGTACACGCGAAGGCATCGACCCATCCCCGCCACCGCCGCCTTCAGCGGGTCGCCCATCCCGTAAAGCATCTGACACTCGTACCCCTCGATCGGAACGCCCAGATGCTCCGCCCACGCCATCACCGCCGCGATCGTCCGCACGTTGTGGCTCGCGAAGCACGGCCGGATCAGCGCCCGCTCCCGCAGCATCGCTCGCGCCATCCGCTCATAACAGGCGTCCGACTCCCACTTCTGCGTCCACACCGGCGGCGCCGCATGATTCCGCACCGCCGCGGCGGTCTCCGAATCCCAGTACGCCCCTTTCACCAGCCGCACCGCAAAACGAGTCCCCCGGCGCCGGGCGTAATCCAGCACCCGCTCCAGATCCCGCTCGCCGTCCCGCAGGTACGCCTGAACCACGATCCCCACGTCCGGGAAATCCCGGAACTCCGGCTCGCTCATCACAGATTCAAAAAAGTCGAACGTCAGCGCCCGGTGTTTCGTCGACTCGATGTCGATGTTGACGAACGCTCCGAGTTCCCGCGCGCGCCGCAGCAGCGGCCGAAGCCGTCTTGCCACCGACTCGATCGAAGTCTCCGGCGCCGCCGGATCGAAGTGCGGGTCCATCCCCGTCAGCTTGATCGAAATGTTCACGCGCGGCTGCGGGCCGAACTCCGTCTCATCGAGGATCGCCACGCCCGGCCAGTCTCGCGCAACCGGGCACAAGCGCTCCAGCGCGTCATGAAACACGCCGACGTAGGCGTCCGCGCGGGCGTCGCTCGTCGTCGACTCGCCCAGAACGTCCAGCGTGAACGTCATCCGCTCCCGCCGAAGCCGCTCCAGCGTCGTCCGGACCGACTCCGCGTCGTGACCCGTGATGAAGCGGCCCGCCATCATCCGCGCGCCGACCCTCGCGCACGCCCCGATGAGGCGGCTCGTTCGCCCTCCGCTCGCCGCCCCCCGCAGCGCCCACAGCGCCGCCCCCGGGACCGGAGCGCTCGCAGCCACGAGATACTCATGAAGGTGCCGCGAAATCTCAGCGTCGCTCCGCAACACCGGAAGGCAGTCCACGAACTGGAACACCGCCGCCTTGATCCGTGGATCGGCATCCACCAGCCGCGTCGCCTGCTCCATCCACCACGCCCGCGCAGGAAACGCAGCCTGCGCCGCCGCCGATCGCTCGAAGATCTCCTCGCCGAGCGCCGCGATCCGCCGCTCCACGTTGGCCCCGGTTCCCCTCGCGCTGGTCACTTCCGTCCTCGCTCCGCCGTCTGCACCGGAAAACTACCGGGCTCGTCCGGCAGCGTCCAACACCCGCTCCCCCGCGACTCGATCACACGCCGTGCCGACAAAAACACCAGGTGACACGCCGCCACCGGCTTCCGGAACACCTTCGCCATCGCCCGCGCGTACGACGCCACCTGAGGCGCGTACTCCGTCGCGCGCCCCGCAACCGCCTCCGCTTTCAGGCGGTCCGTCTTGTAATCCACCAGCTCGATCGTCCCGTCTTCCTCCAGCGCCAGATCGACAATCCCGCGGACAAGCACCCGGTCTTCGGTCGCCGCGTCCACGATCTCGCCGCCCGCCAGCGCTGCCGGTCCCAGCTCAATAAACGCCAGCTCCCGGTGCAAGCGCACTCCGGGCGATGCAAGACGCAAAGCAAGCGGCGTGCCGAGAAACCACGCCACCGCCTCCACGTCGATCAGACCCGCATCTTCCTCCGACAGAACCCGTCGCGCAATCAGCTCGGCGATCTGGGGTTCCGATCCTTCCCCGAGGGCGCGCGGAAATTCCAGGTGTTGCAGCAGCCGGTGCGTCGCGATCCCGCGCCGGCGCGCAACATCAGCCCCGGTTCCCGACTCCTCAAGCGACCGCGCCGTCGCCCCCACGACGCGCGTCTCGCGCGCATCCGCAGCGCCGTCGAATGCTCGCTTCAACTCGCTCGCCGCCGTCACCGCCGGAACCGACGAAGCGGCAAGATGCGGATAAAGATAGTCTACGCACGTCAGCACCTCGCGCGCCGCCCCGCCCGGATTGATCGGCTCGCCTTCGGGCAGCGGCGCAAGTCCGGCGACCGCCCTGCGAAGGTCCGCAGCACGACCTCCCCGCGCCTCTTCTTCAGGCAATCCTTGACCAACAACCTCCGAAGTCCACGCGAATACCCCCGCCGCCGCGCCCGCCGACAACCGCTCCGCCGCCGCGTCCTTACCCCCCGATCCCCAGAACACCCGGTCCGGTCCGACGCAACGCAACGCCGCGAGAACCCAGTTGATCGGCGAGTCCGCCGTCCGCACTTCCGCAGCCGCGTCGTCGATGTCGACCTCGCCGCCGTCGTTTTCAGGCATGACGCGGGGGCTGGCTGTGAGAATAAGCCGGTCCTCCGCACGCGTCATCGCCACGTAAAGAACACGCATCTCCTCCTCGACAAGATGACTCTCCAGCTCGTCGCGCACCAGCAGATGCGCCAGGGACGGATACTCGAGGAATCTCTCCCGATCGACGACCCGCAGACCCAACCCCCGCGCCCTCCCGAAAAGCATCGCCCCCGCCAGTTCCTTCCGGTTCAGCGCCGCTCCCAGCCCGGCAACAAAAACCACCGGAAACTGAAGCCCCTTGCTCGCGTGGATCGTCATGATCCGCACCGCGTCCGCGCCGCCCCCGCGCGAGGACGCCGACGCCGGCCGACGCGCCTCATCCTCCAGCAACTCCACGTAACGCAGAAAGCGGTGCAGCCCCTGACGATGAAACGTGGCGAACCGGCAGGCGTGATCATGCAGCTTCAGCAGGTTCGCGCGCCGCGCCGCACCGTCCGGCGCGCCGCCCGCCCGCGCCAGGTGTCCCGACCGGTCGTACAAATCCCCGAGTACCTCCGCCAGCGGACGCTCACGCGCAGACCGACGGAAGTAGGCGATCGTCTCGAAGGTCTCTTGAAGTTGATCGCGCAACTCGCGGTTGCCCCCTGTCTCCGCATACTGCGCCGCCGCCAGGTGAAACGGAACACCGGGTGATGCGAGTCGAACCTCGACCAGTTCCGTCACGCTCAACGAGGGTCCGAACATCCCGCTCCGCAGCGCCGACGCCAGCGGCACATCCTGGAGAGGGTTGTCCAACACACGCAGCGCCGCGATCGCCTCCCGGATCTCCCGCGACTCCAGAAAGCCGCCTCCCGCGTCCGCATACGCCGGGATGCCCCGCCGCGTCAGCACCCGCTCGATCAACCGCGCGTTCACCCGCGCCGCACGAACCAGCACCGCGAAGTCCGCGAAGCCCAGCGGCGTCCCGTCACGCCGCACGGCGCCGTCAGCCGTCAGACGCAGAATCCGCGCTGCGATCAGATTCGCCTCTCGCTCGATCGCCGACCACTGCGAGGGATCTTCCTCCCCGCCCGCCTCAGGCGACTCCGGCGGCTCGTCCTCAAACGCACCCTCGCCCACCGGTTGTCGCGGGATCAAGTGGATCTCAACCGCCGGCGCGCTCCACTCCGGGCGCTCCTCCCGCGCATGACGCAGACACGCCGCCTCGTCGTAGTCGATCAACCCGCTTCCAGGCCGCCACAACACCTCGAATACGAGGTTCACGAACGCGATCACCTTCGAACTGCTGCGGAAATTGTGCCGCAAAGGAACGACGCACCCGCCGTCGCCGAGCGCCCCCAGCGCCTTGGCCCGCTCCAGAAAGATCGCCGGCTCTGCCAGCCGGAACCGGTAAATGCTCTGTTTCACGTCCCCGACGACGAAAAGGTTCCCCGAAGCCCTGTCTTCACGGCTCACCGCCGAGATAATCGCCGCCTGCACCGGATTGATGTCCTGAAACTCATCGACCAGTACGTGCCTGAACCGGCGCCGTGCCTCGTACGCAGCCTCCGTCTCCGCTCCGCCGGACCGCCCCTCGTTTCCGTCGCCGACCAGCACACGCAGCGCAAGCCGCTCCAGGTCGGCGAAATCGAGCACGTTCTCGATCCGCTTACGCTCCGCATATCCGTCGCGAAACGACTCCACGAGCGCCAGCAGCGTCATCGCATAAGGCGTCGTACGCGTCAGCCCGTCAAGAAGCTCCTCCTTCGTAAAAAGCGCTAACCCTTCCTGAATACGCTTCTTGAACCGCCCGACCACCACGTCGAAATCGTCGAGCGCCCGGTTGAGCGCCTCATCTTCCGGCGACGGGTCTCGTTTGTTCCGCCGCGCGCCCGGCGGCTTCCGCGGATCGATCGCCGCCAACTCCGCGCGCAACGCCTCAAACGATGCGGAAGCCCCCCTCGCCTCGCGGAAGCCGTCCTCCCCGGCGATCGCCGCCAGCCGATCCGCGCACGCGTCCAACTGACCCGCAAGACCCTGCAACACCGCGCGAACCTGAAGCACGCGATCGTCCTTGATCGCCGGTCGGCGAAGCACCCGTCGCGCCGCCGAAGCCGACGCCCGCGCCTCCCGGGCCAGCATCGCCGCGGCCTCCGCCAACAAGATCTCCGCTCCGCCTGTCAGCCGATGTCGCGCCGCACGGATCCACCCCGGCGGATCGGGCACGCTGTCCAGAAATGCCGCCAGCCGCAGAACGAACTCCGCCACCGTCCGGTCGTCTCCCAGTTCGTAGTCGTCGATCAGCCTCACGAAGTCGCAACCGGCTTCATGTTCAGGATGCGCCGGGTCCGTCGCGGCGCGGTAAAGCGTCTCGAAGCGTTCGTCTCGCACCGCCGTCGCGAGAATGCCCGCCTCTTCCTCGGACAGGATGGTCGCGCCCGGGTCGATCCCCGCGTCAAGGAAATGCCGCCGGATCAGGTCGTTGCAGAACGCATGCACCGTCGAAATGTGCGCCAGGTCGGCCAGGGCGCACTGCTCCCGAAGCCGCGCATTATCCGGGTCCGCCTCGAGACGACTTCTCAGCAGTCCGACGATCCGCGCGCGCATCTCGGCGGCGGCCGCTTCCGTAAACGTCAGCACGAGCAACTGATCCAGGTCGCAACGATGCGGCGCTGGGGCGTCGCAGACGAGATGAACGCAGCGCTGAGCGAGGACGGACGTCTTCCCGGAACCCGCCGCCGCGCTGACCAGCACCGGAACACCGGTCGTTCGGACGGCGCGAACCTGCTCGGGTGTGGGCTGAATCTGCGGCACGACGCCGGACATTACTTTCGGCGGCGGCGGCTGCCAACCCGCTCCGGTCCGGCTCGCCGCCGGATGAACTCGCATTGCGAACCGCGCCGGACGGGTATAATCTCCCGATCATGCCTCGCCGAGTCCAGGTCGAGCACACCCACGACGCCCGGCGCCGAGAGCAGCTCTTTGAGCGCTGGCGGTCGCAGATCCTCCGGGAAGGACGCGACCTTCCGACCCTCCGCCGGGTTGAAGTTCAGGCGCTGGCGGACCCGGAGGTGCATGCCGACTCCGAACTTCAGAACATGCTCATTTCAGTCGCCGCACAACTCCGCGCGGACCTGTTACGACGGACCGAGGTCACCCCGGTCACCAACACCGTAACGGACCCACCCGCGCCGGAGCCTGCGTCCGGCGACGTGGAGCCGCGGGCGTGGACGAGTGAGCGCGTGCACTTCGCCTTTAACCAGCTGCAACACGAGTTTCACGATCATCTTGTCCGTTTTGACGAGCCTCGCGCCCGTGCCGCGCTGGACCGCATCAACGCCCTGCTCGCGGCTCACCCGTCGCAGATCGACGCGGAGCAGGTGGCTCGCTGGGAGCGCGCCCTCACCCACCTCGCGGATCGCCGCGCCTCGCTCGAGGCCCACGTCGACAAGCTGGAGCATCGCGCCGTGGACGCGGCTCGCCGCGGGGATCATGAGGCCGCCGCCCGCGCTCTGCGCCGCCTCTCGACGGTGCATGCCCTGCGCCCGGTGGTGCTTCCGGACGACCGCTTTCGCGCCGTCCGTGATGCGATGATCGCAGCCTCGCAGGACCGCGAGCACCAACGCGCCGCCCGCGCCCTCATCGACCGGGAACGCGCCGTCGCCGCCGAGATCCGAACTCTCGCCGACGTCATTCACCGCTTTCACCTCGTCGCACGCGCCACGCCGCACGACGCCCCTGAGTACCGTGACGCCGAGCGCCGTTATCACGAAGCCGTCGCCCAGGTCCGGTCGCACGATCGGGACTGGTTTGCCGCGCTCATCCTGGAACTGGTCGACCTGCTTGAGGAGGGTCACCTTCCGCCGCACAAGGGTCAGCAGCAGGTCGATCGCTTCCTCGACAGCGTGCGCGCGGCGCTGCACAACCTCCGCGCTGAAATCCAGAAGATCGAGACGGAGTCGCGACGCTCCGCTCCATCGCCGGCGCCGCCTGGAACTCGGCACGACTAGAAAGCGTCCTGCCTACGTGCCGCGCCCCGGCTCCAGCCGCCGCATCTGACGGCTTGGGAAACCGCCGCCGATCGCCTCGTGGATCCCGCGGGCCGCCGCAACCAGCTTCCGCAGATCCACGCCGGTCGAGATGTTCATGCGATCGAGCAGGTATACGAGGTCTTCCGTGGCGAGGTTCCCCGCCGCGCCCGGGGCATAAGGACATCCCCCAAGCCCGCCTGCCGACGCGTCGAACCGTGTCACCCCCAGTTCCAGCCCCGCCACGACGTTCGCCAGCGCCGTCCCGCACGTGTCATGAAAGTGCAGCGCGATCCGCTCGCGCGGAACGTCCTGAAGCACATACCCCACCGTCGCGAAGACGTCGGTGGGCGCCGCCGTGCCGATCGTGTCGCTGATCGCCACCTCATCCACGCCGAGATCGAGCAGCGCCCGGGTCACCTCGAGTACCCGTCGCCGATCCACCGATCCCTCATAAGGGCAGTCAAAGCACGTAGACACGTATCCCCGGACGCTCACACCGTCTCGCCGCGCCGCCCGCAGGACCGGCTCGAACGCGGATAAGGACTCCGCGATCGACATGTTGATGTTCCGCCGGGCGAAGGTCTCCGACGCCGCCGTGAACACCGCGACCCGCCGCACGCCGCACGCCGCCGCGCGCTCATATCCCCGCAGGTTCGGCGTCAGCGCGGAGTACGTGACTCCCGTCCGTGAGGACAGCCCCTGGCAGACCTCCTCCGCGTCCGCAAGCTGCGGAACCGCCTTCGGATGAACAAACGACGTCGCCTCAATCTGCGTCAACCCCGCGTCCGCCAGCGCATTGATGAACGCGATTTTCGCGGCTGCCGGAACCGGCGCCGGCTCGTTCTGCAATCCGTCGCGCGGACCCACCTCGGTGATCGTCACGCGGGCCGGAAGGTTCGTCAGCATGACTCGCTCCAGTCCTCACCGCCCGCGTCATCCCGCGCGGCCCGGCGAGGCGTCGCCGCATCCGTGTTATTCCTTCCCCGCGCCTTCCCTCGCAGCCGCAGCCTCGCCGAAGCAAAGCAACGCGCCGTCCTCATTCCCGATCACGAGGCGCTCGCCGCCGATCGCCGGCGAGGCGCTGATGCCCGCCCCGGATTCGTAGCGCCAGACCTCTCGGCCCGATCCGACGTCCAGCGCGTAAAGGTTGCCGTCGCCCGACCCGATGTACACGCGCGTTCCGCAGACGACCGGTGATCCGTCTACGCGGCCCCCGGTCACAAACTCCCAGAGCGGTTTCCCGTCGGCGATCGCCAGCGCCCGCACGCGCTTGTCCCGTCCGCCGACGATCACCGCCTTGTCCGTTACCGCCGCCGACGAAAGAAACGGAAAGGGGCGCTCCTTGTCCTCGAACGTCCAGACCGTCCGGCCTGCGCTTACCTCCACAGCGACCACCTGGTTTCCGTAAGTGCCCGCGTAAGCCCGCCCGTCCGCCACCGCCGCCGACGCCCCCGACATCGATCCAAGACTGACGGTCTGAACAACCTTTCCGTCGCGGGCGGACACGACATGAAGAAACTCATCACAACCGGCGACGAGCACCTGAGTCCCGACGATGCTGGGCGTCCCGTGAACGCGCCCGGCGGTCTGATACTTCCACGCCAGCGACCCGTCCGCGGTGCGCAGCGCATAAAGATGATCGTCGTACGACCCGAAAAAGAGCAGCCCGTCGCTTCCCGCAGATCCCCCGGCGTCATTCGCGCCTGCCGCGCCCGATGCACCCACGTTCACCGACGAGATGATCTCGCCGTCCGTCTTGTACATCCACTTTTTTTCGCCGCTCGCCGCATTCACCGCATGCAGTTCCCCGTCGTCGTTTCCGAAGTACACGACTCCCCGATGCACGGACGGCGACGAGCGGACCGCGTTCGGCGTCGCGTACTTCCACCGCACCGCTCCGTCCGCAAGTGACAAAGCGTAAAGCGCTCCGTCGTCGCACCCAACGTACACGACCCCGTCCACGATCGCCGCCGTCGAGGTGATCGCCTCTGGCGCGCGGAACGTCCAACGCAGACTCAACGCCTCGGGTAACCGGCCCGCGCTCACGCCCGTCAGGTGGACATTCCCTCGAAACGAAGGCCAGTCCGCCGACGCTTGCAGAGATTCGGCGCGCGGCGGAACCTTGTCCGTCCCGACTTGCGCCGCACAGATCAGCATAAGATAGAATGCCGCAAGCATGTTGATCGACCCTTAAGAACGTCGCCTTCCGCGCCGCAAAAAACTCGCGTCACAGATGCCACGGCGCCCGCATCGGCGGACGCGCGAGACGGTTCGCCTCTTCATCTCCTTCGAACCCTTGCGACGCCGGGTCGAATTTCAGCGTCCGGCCGAGACGCACCGCGATCACCGCAAGATTCACCAGCGTGCACGAGCGGTGCGCCGCATTGACGTTCCCTCCCGGCTGCTGCCGCGTCCGCACCGCGGTCTCGAAGTTCACCAGCGGCGGCGGATCAGGAAAAGCGGCGAGTTTGTCGAACAACCCCGCAGGCTCCGTGCGGTAGTTGGCGAAGACCTTGCCTTTCGGCCCGGAGATGAAGGGTTGCCCCGCCGCGTCGGGCGCGCCCCACTCTCCGCTTTTAAGGATGATCGTGTCTCCGTCTGCGTAGACGAGTTTGACTTCGTCCCAGAGCCCCGCGGCGTCCGGGTGCGCCGGCCACGGCGCCACGGCGCTCGCTTCCACCGGCGACGTGTCGTCCTTCCCGAGGATGTACTGCACGGGATCAAGGTAATGCATCCCCATGTCGCCCAGCCCGCCGCCGTCATAATCCCAGTATCCCCGAAAACTCTGGTGAACCCGGTGGGCGTGATACGGTTTGACCGGCGCCGGCCCCAACCACATCTCATAATTCAACTCAGCCGGAACCGGTTGCGGCGACAGGTCCGTCCGCCCGCTCCACATCTTCAGCTTCCAGTCAAACCCGTGGTCGCGCGACACACGCACCGTCAGCGGCTTGCCCAGCAGCCCGCTGTCCACCAGCTTCCGCAGCATCTTCGACGCCCCGAAAGCGTAGTAATTCTCGAACCGGAAGTGCGTGTTCACCTGAAGGACGCGTCCGTAACGCCGCACCGCCTCGCACAGCGCCGCCCCTTCCCCGATCGTCCGGGTCAGCGGTTTCTCGCAAAGCACGTCAAAACCACATTGCGCCGCGGCGATGGCGATCAGCGCGTGCCAGTGCGGCGGGGTCGCCACGTGGATCGTGTCGATGTCCCGCCGCTCGAGCACCTTGCGCCAGTCGTCGTACGCCTCGCAGCTTCGACCGGCCTTCTTCATCCCCTCCGCAAGGTGCTTCGCGTCCACGTCGCAGATCGCCAGCGTCACCGGCGGCGCGCCCTCCTCATTCGTCGTGACGTGTCCGGCGATGCCCATCCCGCCGGTTCCGATGACCGCGCGGGTGATGACCTCGCTCGGCGGCGTGTACCCGCGACCGCCCAGCACGTGACGCGGCACGATCGTGAACGCGCCGATCGAAGCGCCTGCGGATTGAAGAAACCGACGACGGGAAACTCTTGAACCCGGCATGTGACGCTATCTCCGCAAAAAAGGGGGCCGTCTCCAAAATACGCGGCATAACCTATCACGGACCGTGCGTCCCGGCGAGCGAGGGCGCGTCACAGGCGCCCGACCGCGCCGGCCCCGGGTCGAACGTCTGATGCGGCGCGGTATGATCCCTCTCCGGGACCGGTTCTGTCTTCCGAGGGTGATGCAATGAGCTTCGACGCGCTGGACATTCTTTTTACGGCGCCGCATCCGGATGATCTCGAGATCGGCATGGGCGGCGCGATCGCACGCCTCGTCCGACAGGGTCGCCGCGTCGGCATGATTCATATGACCACCGGCGAACCCACGCCGCGCGGCACCCCGGAAACGCGCGCCCGCGAGTCCGCGGAAGCCGCCGCGATTCTCGGCGTCCACGTCTGCCGGACGCTCGCGCTCCCGAACCGCATGTTGATGGACGGTCCCGAGGCGCGCTTCGCCCTCGCCTCCGTCATAAGACAGCACCGCCCGCGCATCCTCGTCGTGATGGCGGGGCGCACGCCCGCCGCCTCGCCCGATCACTGGCAGGGACAGCTCATCGGCGAGGCCTCCCGGTTCTACGCCCAACTGACGAAGTGGGACGACCGTTTCGAGGGCACGCCCCCGTTCCGCGTGGATCACCTCGTTTACCGCCCGGTCCCGTCCGCCGCCGAGGTGACGCACTGGCCGTCCCGCTTCGTCGTGGACATCACCGAGACGCTCGAGCAGAAGCTCGCGGCGGTCGCCTGCTACCGGTCGCAGTTCGACGCCCAGCGCCTCGACCGCGTGCAGCACTACATCCGTTCGACCGCGGGGTTCGAGGGCGGGATGATCGGCGTCCCTTACGGCGAGTTGTACGCCCTGCCGCGCCCGCTGGCGGTCAGCGACATGATCACGGCGCTCGGAGACTGGAACGTCCCGCCCCCCTGGGGCGCGGAGCGCGCCCCTTGAACACGCCGCAGGCGTCGGCCCGCGCAACGTCAACCCCGTGTCGTCGCCCGGCGCCGCCTCACGTAGCCGCCGTCGGCGGCTCCGCCGCACGCGCGTGCATCATCCGCTGCCTCCGCACCGCCCAGATCACCGGTCCGCTCAACACGTAGATCACGCCGATCAGAAACAGGAACGCGGCCTTGTACGTGAAAAGCAGACCCGCCAGCAGCAGGTACGCAACGACGTGTCCGAAAGGCCGGCGACCCTTGAAATACGCCTGCACGCGCCGGTAAGGAATCCGGCTGACCATCAGACACCCCGTCCCCAGCAGGAAGACCGGAATCGCGTATACGATCCACCCGCGCCACTCCGGCGGAAGCTGATCGTGCAGAAACAGGAACGTGACCATCATTGCCGCGGCGCCCGGGCTGGGCAGCCCGCGGAACGTGCGGTAGTCGAAGTCCTCGCGGTCGTGCTCGACGTTGTACCGCGCGAGGCGCAGCGCGGCGAACGCGGCGTAAAGCGCGGCGCTGATCCACGCCAGCTTCCCCCAGAAATCCGCGCTGATCGGCGACACCAGCGTGACGCCCCGCAGCTCCGCCATCATGTACGCGATCATCAGCATCGCCGGCGCCACGCCGCACGTCACCACGTCCGCCAGGGAATCAAGCTGTCCGCCGAAATCCGTCGTGCTCCGCGTCACCCGTGCCGCCAGCCCGTCCAGCCCGTCGCAGATCATCCCCAGCACGATCATGAACGCCCCGATCGACAACCACGTCGGCAGGAACCGCTCGATCCACGCCCGCTTCAGCGTCACGACTTCCGTCGAGGCCGTGCCCGCCCCGAGATCCAGCATCGCGTGCAGCGCGAAGTAGATCGCCGCGAACCCGCACAGCAGATTGCCCAGCGTGAAAAGCGTCGGAAGGACCGAGAGCGATTTCAGCCGCCTCCGCCGCGGGCGCAACGCGCCGCCGGACGACGCCCGCAGCGGCGCGTCCGCCGGCGTCAGCGCGGCGGACGGATGACCGGAACGAGATTCCCGACCTTCCGGAGCTTGCATCACGATCCCTTTCAACGAACCCCGTCGCCGTCGCCCTGGTTGCCGACATCATCGCGCCTCAGGACGCCCGTTCCGAACCCCCGGCGACGCCCCGATCACGACGACGCTCCGGGATCGTCCGGACCTTGCGCGGACTCCGCCGGGTTCGCCGGACGCATCGCGGACAACGCCGCGACGACGATCGTTCCCGCAAGAATGTCGCCGAGGCGCTGACGGTTGACGGTCATGATCGTCAGCAGCAGCGCGGGCGCGAAGATCACGTCGACCACGCGAAGCACGTTACGAACCACCGCCGGACCCAGACCGCACCGGCTTCCGTCCACCCGCACCACCCGAAGCCCCAGCAATCGCTTGCCCGGCGTCGCCCCGGAACCCGCCTCGAACGCCGCCGCGTAAACGCAGTATGCCGCCACGCAAGCCGCCACCGTCCCGAATAACTCCAACGGCAAAGGTCGCGCCGACCCCAGCACGTCAATCAACTCGGGCAGCGCAACGCCCGCCTGAGGCAACTCGAGCAAAGCGTACGCCAGCACCGCGTTCACCGGCGCCAGCAACGCCGCGTCGATCAGAAACGCCGCGAGTCTCGCTGAAGCCGGCGCCAGCGCTGTCCCAGGCCCCGGCGACGCGGGCGCGAGCACCGCACCGCGACGCACGTAAAGAACGACCATCATCAGCGCGGGGAACACGATCAGCCCCAGCACGCGCGTCAGCTCCGCCCGCCACCCCGGCGAGCGACCCGGCTCAAATGCACGCACGCGCTGCGTTCCCGCAGCCGCCTTCCCGGTCGCGATGTCCCACGCCACCGTGTGCAGGGCGCCTGCGGCATCCACGAAAATGCCCAGCGCGCCGTGGTCGCTCAGCGCCACGTCCCCCAGTACCGCATCCTCGGTCAGCCCGGGCATCTGAAGATCAAGTCGTTGCTTCCACCCCTCCCCCGAGTTCGTCAGCATGAACAATCCCGGGACCGCGTCCTCGTTGCGCTCTGAACACAGCAGGGCGCGACAATCCGCCTCAAACCGCGCGGACCAGACCTCACACGCGACGGGAGCTTCCGCCACGTCGTTCACGCTCCACGTGTCGGTGCCGGGGGTGCCGCTGAAGGCCTCAACCAGCGCGCCCCGCTCCCCTTTCCGGAAGTAGACCGCGCACCTTCCGTCGCGCATCGCCAACGCCTCAAGCCGGTCCCCCGGACCGATGTCCGGCGGCAGGACTCGGTCGATCTCCCACCTGCGGAACGTATAACGCAGCAGCACGAACCGATCGGACGGATGTTCGATCACCCCACTGTCAGCCGTGACGCCGCCGCGACCGTCTTCCCCCGCTTCGACAAGAGATCGTTCCGCCTCCGGGCCCGCGACCGCGTACACGGTGTCCTGCACGCGATCCGACGCCAGCAACAGCGGCAGCGCGTCGCCCCTGATCCGGCGCTGCGGCGCTGGCGGGTGCGGAATCAGCCGCGCCGCGCCGTTTCTGGCGAACCCGACCTCGCGCTCCACCGCAAGGGACGCATGACTCCCGTCATCAAAGAAGACATGCAGCCGGTCGCCGACGGCGGCTGCAACCGCAATCCGACCCTGCATCGGCGTCACGTTGTAAGGTTCGACTCGCCCCCAGCCGCCCGCGTGAACCGGCGCGACCCCGAACCGCAGCGCCGCCCCCCCCTCGTTCTTCACGTCGGTCTGTGCAAGCCAGATCGTGCCTCCGTCGGAAAAAACCTTGACCGATCTTTCACGAGGCTGAGCTTCCGCGGCACCACCGGAAACACAAAGGACAGCGACTACGGACGTTACAGAAAAACCGCGCATCCTCGTCGGCGCCGACATCCGCGGAGTTCGACTCATTAAGGGTTTGCTGCAACCCCTCCCTGACGTCGGCGGGATTCCTGCGGGGACAACAGCGTCATATCGGCGGTCGCTCAGACTTGTCATTGATCAGCCAACTCCGCACGAATGCGAGCAAACCTGCCGCCACTGCGATCGATCACCTTGCATTGCCGCCGCGCCCCTCGAACCGCAAAGGAACCGCCGCCGAGCCGACCTTGCAGATCGGACCCCGGGGCCCCTCACGGATCGGATCCCGGATCCGGGGGAGTTCTGTGACTGTGATATACATCGAGACTCCCGAACCCGCTACCCGAGGCGCACAGATCAGGTTTTGGTCTCTGCTGCGATGAAAGCAGCGCCAATTCACTCAAATCGGGACGGAGCGCCTCACCCGATTGCGCCAAAAGACGCACCTTTAGGGATTGCCAGCTCGATCTGTCCGCACTGCGTGCCTCATTTATATGCCGTGCATCAGCTGCTTGAGTGCCTCTGGCGCGGCTGGGATCTCGTTTCTTGGGTATTAACCCCTATTTTTGCCGGTTGGCACGGCTAGTGCCCTTCGCCGGGTCAACGAGTCGGTTTTTTGATGACGGCTGGGTCTGTTTCGGAGTCGTTACGGCGAGCAAGGTCTCCCGACGTGAATTCAGTCGAATACGCGAACGCATGTATCGAAGAGTCAGGCTCAAATCAAAGCGCACAGACACGGAAGCTGAGCACCAGCCGCGTGTTTCGGAACCCGAAGCTTCGCTTGCACGTTCCCCCTGGAGTTGCCCGGACAAGAGCCGGCCCCGACCGGAACCTGCCCAGAGGAGTACGGCGGGCGGCTCGCTGCGCCGTTATACTCAGACGATGGATGCAGCCTTACTGGAAGAGATGAAGCAGTATATCGGTTTTGGGCCGGACGACGAGCGAAACCTCAAAAAGCTCGCCCCGCTTGCGACGCCGCTCATTCCGGCCGTGGTCCAGCGTTTTTACGACGAGTTGATGCGTCATGACAGCGCTCGGGCGGTGTTCGCCGGCGGTTTGCCGCAGATCGAGCGACTTAAGGTCCAGCTTGCCGGCTGGATGAGAGAACTCTTCGAGGGGCCTTACGACCTGAAGTACGTCGAGAAACGCCTTCAGGTCGGCGTAACGCACGTCCGGGTTCAATTGCCGCAGCGTTACATGTTCCTCGGGATCGAGCTGATTCGTCATGAGTTGACCACTCGGCTGCTAGCCGCTGGCGGCGCGGAGGTGGCGCCGTTGCTGGATTCGCTGACCCGCCTGCTGGTGCTGGACCTGGCGATCATGCTGGAGAGCTACGTCCGCAGCCACCTGGACCGGGTGCGTCAGTTGGAGCGGGCGACGATGGAGGATCGCCTTGACCGTGCGGAGAAGCTCGCGGAGCTGGGCCAGCTCGCCGCGTCGCTCGCCCACGAGATCAAAAATCCGCTCGCCGGCATCAGCGGCGCGATCCAGGTCATCGGCGATCACATGCCGGAGAACGATCCGCATCGTCCGATCGTGGTCGAGATCCTCCGCCAGATCGATCGACTCGACTCGACGGTGAAAGACCTGCTCCAGTACGCCCGACCTCGCCCGCTGCACCTGAGGGAAGTGTCGCTGGGCGCGGTGGTGAACCGCGTGATGACGCTCGTGCGCGAGGAGCCGTCGATCAGCGGGCGACGTCTCAGCTTCCGGGCGCCGGATCATGACGTCAACATCGTGGCGGACGACGGACAGATTGAGCAGGTGGTGCTCAACCTGGTGCTCAATGCGGCGCACGCCTCGCGCAACGGACAGACGATCGCCCTGCACATTGACGAGGACTCGGAACGCGTCCGTCTCCGCGTCGAGGACCAGGGTAAGGGCATGACCGCGGATGTGCTCGCCCGCGCGCTGGAGCCTTTCTTCACCACCAAGGCCCGCGGAACCGGACTGGGACTGTCAATCTGCCGCCGCATCGTCGAGGAACACGGAGGAGAGTTACGCCTGCACAGCGAGGCCGGGCGGGGCACGACGGCTGTCGTCGAGCTGCCGCGTCGCGGACCCGCAGGAAATCGAGGACAACATGAACGTTCGCATCCTCATCATTGAAGATGAACAACTGATCCGCTGGTCGCTGCGCCAGAAGTTCGAGTCGCTGGGCTATCAGGTCACCGAGGCGCAGTCCGGGACCGAGGCGCTGGAGGCCCTTAACGGCGGCGTCTACGATCTCATCATGCTGGACTACCGCCTCCCCGACATGACGGGTCTGGACGTCCTGTCGCATGTCCGGGAGCACGACAGCGACGTCGTCGTCATCATGATGACCGCGTTCTCGACGATCGAAAGCGCGGTCGACGCGATGAAGCTCGGCGCGTACGACTACATCACCAAGCCGTTCGACATGGACCAGCTTCTGCGGACCGTCCAGAAGGCCCTGGAGACGACGAAGCTGCGCCGCGAGGTGCGCCACTACCGCGAACACATCGAGAATGAGTACGACGTTTCCCGCATCGTCGGCGAACACGCCTGCATGAAGGAGCTTTTCGACATCATCCGGCGCGTCGCGGAAAGCAACGCCTCGACCGTCTTTCTGCGCGGCGAGAGCGGAACCGGAAAGGATCTCGTCGCCCGCGTCATTCATTACAACTCGGACCGCGCCCCGCGCCCCTTCATGAACATCACCTGCACCGCCCTGTCGGAGACGCTGCTGGAAAGCGAGCTTTTTGGCCACGAACGCGGCGCGTTCACCGACGCCAAGGCGCAGAAGAAAGGCCTCTTTGAGATGGCCGACGGCGGGACGATCTTCCTTGACGAAGTTGGTGATATGCCGCCCGGGCTTCAAGCCAAGCTCCTGCGCTTCCTCGAGGAGCGCCGCTTCCGCCGCGTCGGCGGCACGACCGAGATCTCCGTGGACGTCCGCGTCATCGCCGCGACGAACCGCGACATCGAGAAGGCGATCACGGAGGGGCAATTCCGCGAGGATCTCTTCTACCGCCTGAACGTCATCTCGATCCTCCTGCCGCCGCTGCGCGAACGCGGCGACGATATCCGCATCCTCGCCCAGCACCTGACCGCCCGTTTCGCCAGGGAATTCCGCAAAAGCATCCACCAGATCGACGAGACCGCCTTCCGGAAACTCTGCGCCTACGCCTGGCCCGGCAACGTCCGCGAGCTGCGCAACGTCATCGAGCGGGCCGTCCTGCTCGCCCGAGGGGACACGCTGACGGGCGACGACATCGTGGTCGGCGGCGGCGGACGCCCGTCGTCGGCGACCTCCCGCACGACGTTCTCCCTCCCGCCCGAAGGGATCAACCTGAAGATGCTCGAAGGAGAGTTGATCCGGCAGGCGATGGAGCGCAGCGGAAACAATCAGACGCAGGCCGCAAGGTTGCTCGGGCTGCGACGTGACGCGTTTCGCTACCGGCTGGAGAAGTTCGGGATGCTGAAGTAATCTTTCCGGGGATGTTTCCC
>BOJX01000058.1 GCA_016860685.1 Planctomycetota bacterium | reverse complement strand
ATGTCGGCGAGCATGAACTGGATCGACTGGTGGTCGAAGATCGGCTTGCCGAAGGCGTGACGCTGCTTGCTGTAGGCGAGCGCTTCCTCGAATGCCCCGCGGGCGAGTCCCACCGAGATGCCCGAAATCGTGATCCGCCCGCGCTCCAGCGTTTTCATCGCGTCGCGGAAGCCGCCGTGCAGCTTCCCGCAGAGGTTCTCCTTCGGAATGCGACAGTCGTCGAACGTCAGACCCACCGTGTCCGACGCCCTCATGCCCATCTTATCCTCTTTCGGACCGATGATCAGTCCCGGCGTTCCGCGCTCAACGATGAACGCGCTGATGCCGTCCTTGCCTCCTTCGGGCTTCGTCCGGGCCATCACGACGAAGACGCCGGCGTAATGCCCGTTGGTGATGAACTGCTTGGCGCCGTTGAGCACCCAGGCGTCACCCTTGTCCTCCGCCGTCGTCGTCAGCGCCACCGAGTCGCTCCCGCAGCCCGGCTCCGTCAGCGCCCAGGCGCCGAGATAATCCCCCCGCGCCAGCGGCGGAAGGTACTTCGCCTTCTGCGCGTCGTTCGCCCCGATCAGCAGGTGCGCCGTGCAAAGCGAGTTGTGCGCGTCCAGCATCAGGGCCGTCGCCCCGCAGTGACGGGCGAACTCCTCCATGATGATCACCGCGCCGAGATCCCCCAGCGCCGTTCCGCCGTACTGCTCAGGCGTGAAGATGCCCAAAAAGCCGGTCTCGCCAAGCTTGCGGATCAGGTCGCGGGGAATATCCGCGTCGCGGTCCCAGGCGCGGGCGTAGGGCGCGACGTGCTCCGCCGCGAACTTCGCCGCAAGATCCCTCAGCGCCACCAGGTCGTCCGGTAGATCAAAGTTCATTCGTCATCCTCGACATCGTTCTGCAACTTCAGGCGCGAACGATCGCGTTTCGACCAGCGGAAACATGATAGTGGAGCCGAACGCCGGATGAAACCAGGGCCGCGACGGCGCCGGTTTCGCGGGGAGTCGGGCGGGTCTAACGTATGACGCCGGGCGGTCGAACCGACAGCGGCGGGCGAGGGGTCGCGCGGCGAAAAAAACCGAGCCGCACCCGCCCGCCCTTGACGCCGCGCCGCAAGGCCGAGAGGTCAGGAAGCTTTCTTGTCCCACCGGGTACCGGAAGTCTCGAATCAGCGTCAAAGGGGTCTGAATGACGGAGAACGATATTCTGAATTCGCGGCTGATGCCGACGCCGGCGGTCATCGAGAGGCAGCCCGGACACTGCCGGTGGGCGCCGGGTCTGACGCGGGTGGAATCCTGCCCGGACGATCGCGTGCGCCGCGAGGCTGATCGTATTCTTGCCGGCGTCCTTTCGCGCAGCGTGCAAGGACTCGACGGTGCAGACACGCGCCGGTCGACGAAGACGCCGCTGCATCTGGCGGAATCTCCAGCCCGGATCGCACATTCGCAGGGCTACGAACTGCGCGTCGCACCCGATCGCGTTGAGTTGATCGGGGGTTCGGCGGAGGGATGTTTCCTCGGCTTGCAGACGCTGCGCCAGTTGCTCGGGTTGTTTCCTGATGCGGCGCCGTGCTGCGTCATCCGGGATCAGCCGGCGTTCGCGCTGCGCGGTCTGCTGCACGATGTCACCCGGGGAAAAGTCCCGACGGTCGAGACGTTGAAGCGCCTGATCGACCGCCTCTCCGCGCTCAAGGTGAACCAGCTTCAGCTTTACATCGAGCACGCGTTCACGTTCGCATTTGACCCGGACATCTGCGACGCGGAGCACGGATTGACCCCTGACGAAATTCGCGAAGTCGAGGCGTATGCGCACGAACGTTTCATTACGCTCGTACCCGCAGTCGCGACGATGGGCCACGTAGGTCGCGTGCTCTCGATGCCGAAGTACCGGCATCTGGCCGAGATCGAGGCGACGAAGACGTGGGCACAAATGAACTGGTCGGAGCGGGCACGCGGGTTCACCCTGGATGTGCTGAACTCCGAGTCGATGTTCCTCGTCGAGCGGATCTGGGGCGACGTGCTCGACGCTTTCAGCGGTCCGGTCGTCAACATCTGCGGCGACGAACCTCACGACCTCGGGCGCGGGCGTAACACGGCGACGCTCGACGCCGCAGGCCGCGCGCAGGCCTACATCCGGCGCATCGCCGACACGGCTCGCTTCGTGCAGTCGCGAGGACGGCAGGCGCAGATGTGGAGCGACGTGCTGGTGAACCACCTGGGTTCCGAGCCGCGGGCTTCAGCCCGCGCGATCACGAAGGCCGGCGAAGATGCTCCGGCTAGCCCGCAACCCCCCGTTTTATCTCGTGCGCCACGCCGCGACTCCAGTCTGTTTGACACCCTGCCCGGCGGTCTTGCGATCCTGCACTGGGGTTACGACGCCGGAACGCGCTACGACATGACGCAGCGCTTCGTCGATGCCGGGTTCGAGACCGTCGTCTGCCCCGGGACGACGGGGTGGAAGCGGATCCTCAACGCGATCGATCGGGCGGAGCGGAACCTTGTCGATTTCGCCCGTGCGGGGCTTGCGGCCGGCACCGTGGGCCTGCTGAACACAGACTGGGGCGATCACGGGCATTTCAACGCCCTCGGATGCTCGATGCACGGGATCGCCCTCGGAGCGTCATGCGCCTGGAGCGGAACGCGGGAGTCCGGCGGCGCGGCGTTCGATCGCCGGTTCGCGCGGTGGGTGCTCGGGACAGAGAATGCGGAGGTCGTCGCGCTGTTGCGCCGGACGGCGGCGGTTGCGGATCATTGTGAAACGTGGACGTTGCTGCGGACGCCGACGGAGGCGCTGGCCGAGACGGTCAATCTTCCGGAAGCGACGACGTGGCGGCGGCTTGCCGACGACGCGGCCGAGCTTGTTCGTGCGCTGGATGATGCCCGTGCGGCGCGCGACGGGAGTGGCGCCGCCGGGCTCCCCGGTCCCGACGATGCGGCGGACCTGCGACTTGCGGCACGGTTCAGCCGGGTGCTGGCGCATCGCGTGCTGGCCGCTCGTTACGGCGATGTCCCCGGGGTGCGCGACCCGGAGGACGCGGCGGAAGTCGCGCGGGCATACGCCGAGCACTGGCGAGCGTGCAATAAGTCCGGCGGACTCGACGATGTCGTCGAAGCGCTGAGCGCCGCAGGGATCTGGGATTGAGGATCAGAGCATGACTGTGGCACGCCGACGGGCGCGTCCCCGAACCCCGGCCCGATGCGCCGTCGTCCGCCGACGCCGCGTCCGCGCGACCCTGACGCGGGGCGTCCGATCGACTATCATCGGCGTCCGCGAAACCGCAAGCCCCGGAACAGGGTGCTCGAACACGGAGGAGCATGATGCACGACGACAAGTTCCTGGCGGACCGCGTCAAGCCGATCGGGGCCTCGGGCATCCGCAAGGTGTTTGACCTCGCCGCCTCGATGGATTCACCGATCGACCTGTCGATCGGGCAGCCGGACTTCGACGTTCCGGAACCCGCTCGGCAGGCGGCGATCCGCGCGATCGGCGCTCACCGCAACGGGTACACGGTCACACAAGGCATCCCGGAGCTTCGCGCCCGTATCCGACGTGAGCTGGCGGCGGAGTTCGATCAGGAGCCGGAGGTGATGGTCACGTCCGGCGTGTCGGGCGGGCTGCTGCTGGCGCTGCTGGCGACGGTCAATCCGGGCGACGAAGTCGTCTTCACCGATCCGTATTTCGTCAGCTACCCGCACCTGGTCCACCTGGTCGGCGGCGTGCCCGTGCCCGTGCCGGTGTACGACGATTTCCGGCTGCATCCCGAGCGCATCGCCGCTGCGATCACCCCGAAGACGCGCCTGCTGATGCTCAATTCCCCGGCCAACCCGACAGGCGTGGTCTACCGCGACGAGGACTTGCGCGCCGTCGCGCAACTGGCGATCCGCCACGACCTGCTCGTCATCAGCGACGAAATCTACCAGCGCCTCAGTTATGACCGCGCCGCGCCGAGCGCCTTCGCCGAAGCCCCGGGACGGACGCTGATCCTCCGCGGTTTCGGCAAGTCGCTCGGCATGACCGGCTGGCGCCTCGGGTACGCCGCCGGACCGCCCGCGATCATCGCCGAGATGTGCAAGCTCCAGCAGTATACGTTCGTTTGCGCGCCGCAGCCGCTTCAGTGGGGGGCGCTGACGGGGATGGATTGCGACATGTCCGGGCACGTCGCGGACTACCGGGTGAAGCGCGACCTGGTCTGCGGCCTGCTGGAGAAAGATTTCGAGTTCGTGCGCCCCGAGGGCGGCTTCTACGTGTTCCCGAAGGCGCCGCCCGGGTTCCCGAACGCGACGGCCTTCGTCGAGCAGGCGATCCGCAACCAGGTGCTGATCATCCCGGGGTCGGTGTTCAGCCGGCGCGACACGCACTTCCGGATCAGCTACGCCGCACCGAACGAGACGATCCGCCGCGGATGCGAAGTCCTGTGCCGCCTGGCGAAGTCCTGAGGCGTGGATGCCGTCAGGATCGCGGCCTGCACGGGACTTTCGGGCGACGTTCAGGCGCGGTACGTTTTCTCCCGAAAAACAAGGAGCGGCCTGTTGCGATGCATCGGTTTCGCGTCCGACGGGTTCCGCCATCTCGGGTCCACGGAAAGGAACAACGCATGAGCACCATCACCGATCTTCTCGGCGCAGACGCCGCGAAACTGCTTCAGCACAAATGTACGACGCTTGACAAGTCCCTGCTGCACGCGCCGGGACCGGATTTCGTGGAGCGCGTGCTCGCGCATTCCGACCGCCCTCCGGCGGTCATGCGCAACCTTCAGGCGATCTTCGATCACGGCCGCCTCGGCGGGACGGGGTATCTGTCCATCCTTCCGGTGGATCAGGGCATCGAGCACAGCGCGGGGGCGTCGTTCGCCCCGAACCCGATCTACTTCGACCCGGAGAACATCATCAAGCTCGCCATCGAGGGCGGGTGCAACGCCGTCGCGTCCACGCTCGGCGTGCTTGGGGCTTGCGCGCGGAAGTACGCGCACCGGATCCCCTTCCTCGTCAAGCTCAATCACAACGAGCTCCTCTCCTACCCGAACAAGTACGATCAGATCATGTTCGCCCAGGTCGAGCAGGCGTGGCAGATGGGCGCGGCGGCCGTCGGCGCGACCATCTACTTCGGCTCGGAGGAGTCCGGGCGGCAGATCGTCGAGGTCAGCGAAGCCTTCCACCACGCGCACGAGCTGGGCATGGTCACCGTCCTCTGGTGCTACCTGCGCAACAGCGCCTTCAAGAAGGACGGCAAGGACTACCACGTCTCCGCCGACATGACCAGCCAGGCCAACCACCTCGGCGTCACCATCCAGGCCGACATCATCAAGCAGAAGCTCCCCGAAAATAACGGCGGCTTCACCGCAATCAACTTCTCCAAGACGCACAAGCTCGTTTACGAAAAACTCACCACCGACCACCCGATCGACCTCTGCCGCTACCAGGTCGCCGGCTGCTACCTGGGCCGCGCGGGCCTCATCAACTCCGGCGGGGAATCCAAGGGCGAAAGCGACCTCGCCGACGCTGTCCGGACCGCGGTCATCAACAAACGCGCCGGCGGCATGGGCCTGATCTCGGGGCGCAAGGCGTTCCAGAAACCGATGCCCGACGGCGTGAAGCTGCTGAATGCGATTCAGGACGTCTATCTGGATAAGGGGATCGGGTTGGCGTAGGGGGCGTTCCGGCGGGATAATCAACCCCATCGAGGATCCCTGATGAATCCGCTAGCCGCCGAATTCCGTTTCGATCGCACCGCATTCTCGACGGTCTCCAGTTTCGAGGAAGCCGCGGAGGCGGACAATCGCTACTGGTGGGCGCAGTCCGCGCAGAAGCGCCTTCGTGCCCTGGAATACATGAGGCAGGTCGCCTATGGATACGACCCAGCTACCGCCCGACTTCAGAGAGTTCTTGAAGTTGCTGAACAAGCATGACGCTCGTTACCTCGTCGTCGGCGGTTACGCGGTGGGCTTCCACGGGTACCCCCGAACGACGGCGGATCTCGACGTCTGGGTGTCTGCGACGCCTGAAAACGCCGCCCGAGTCGTCGCGGCGCTGAAGGCCTTCGGGTTTGCTTCCGCTGCCGAAGTTGAACCCCTTCTAAGCTCGCCGGGCAAGCTCGTCCGCATGGGCGTTCCGCCGCTTCGACTCGAGTTGCTCACCTCGATCTCCGGCGTGCAATTCGAGACTTGCTACCCGCGTCGGGCCGTGCTGGATTCCGGGGATCTTCTGATTGACGTCATCAGTCTTCACGACCTCAGAACGAACAAGGTTGCAGCGGGTCGTGATCGTGACCGCGACGATCTCTCTCATTTGCCTTCCTGACACCGCGCCGGCCTGCCCTCGAACGCCCTCCGCGACGTCGAGGGCCAGGACGCGTTTTTCATCCGCTCTCCTCAGGCGGCACTGAAACCGCGACTGGGACGGGCCTCAGGCGTTACGGCTTTGCTTCCCCGTAAATGAACCAGCGACCGTGTTTTCGCGCGGGCTCCTGGTGTGCGTCCGCGATGCGCGACTTGTCCGCACGAAGAATGTTTGGCAACGGCAGGCCGGGACGATGCCGCGAGTCCTTAAGAATCCCGGCCTTATCCAACCAGCGCGCTGCTTCTACCGCGGTCCACGGTCCAACCCGCAACAACTCAGCTCCGATTGACTAGGTCTGCTGATCCGGCCGTATCGATCATGGCGCTCACTCTCATCGGTTTCTGATGACAGGGTACGCTTCCATCAATCCACCGGCAATTCACCAGCGCGCCAGCGGTGACGAAGATCGCAACGGAAACAGGCGCATCATGGGCGCCTGGTCCACCGAGGATCCGTCGTCGGCTCACTCGCCTTGCGCCACCCCAATTCCCGAGTATCAGGCCCGTGGCACGGATCCGGGCGGTCAGTAAACTTCCTTCATGGAAAACGTCCGTCCGCTCAACTTCATCGAGGAAATCATCGAAGCCGACAACGCCGCGCGCAAGTGGGGCACGTGGCCCGACGGGCGGCCGAAGGTCTGCACGCGCTTTCCGCCGGAGCCCAACGGCTACCTGCACATCGGGCACGCCAAGTCGATCTGCCTGAACTACGGCCTGGCGGAGAAGTACGGCGGGCGGTTCCACCTGCGCTTCGATGACACCAACCCGGTGAAGGAGGAGATGGAGTACATCGAGTCGATCGCCAACGACGTGCGCTGGCTCGGCGCCCGCTGGCCGGGGATGCGCGACGATGATCCGCTGGCGGGCGTGCTCTTCGCATCGGATTACTTCGAGCAGATGGTCGAGTGGGCGATCGAGCTGATTAAGAAGGGCAAAGCCTTCGTCTGCGACCTGACCGGCGAGCAGGTGCGTGAATACCGCGGTACGCTGACCGCACCGGGCCGCAACAGCCCCTACCGCGACCGCTCGATCGAGGAGAACCTCGCCCTGTTCTCGCGCATGCGCGCCGGCGAGTTCCCCGACGGCTCGCGCACGCTGCGCGCGAAGATCGACATGACGCATCCCAACCTCAACCTGCGCGATCCGGTGATCTATCGCATCCTGCACGCGCCGCACCCGCACGCCGGCGACAAGTGGTGCATCTATCCGATGTACGACTGGGCCCACGGTTTCGAGGACAGCATCGAGGGCATTACGCATTCGATCTGCACGCTGGAGTTTGAGGACCACCGCCCGCTCTACGACTGGTTCATCGACGCGGTCAACGAAGGCCGCACCGACGACGGCAGCGGTCCCTGGGGGAAAAAGATTCATCATCCGCAGCAGATCGAGTTCGCCCGCGGCGAGTTGACGCATGTGGTCACCAGCAAGCGCAAACTGCTCGAACTGGTGAAGGAGGGGTATGTCCGGGGCTGGGATGATCCGCGCATGCCGACGCTGGCGGGTCTGCGCCGGCGCGGGTACACGCCCGCGTCGATCCGCCGCTTCTGGACGGATCTCGGCGTCGCCCGGTTCAAAAGCACGATCGAGTACGCCCGCCTCGAACACGCCGTCCGCGACGACCTGAACAAGACCGCCCCGCGCGTGATGGCCGTGCTCCGCCCGCTCAAAGTGGTCATTACGAATTGGAATGAGCAGAGCCGCGACCGTGAGGGAGCGGTCGTCCATGCGGAATGTGGAATGCGGAATGCGGAAGGCCTCCGTGATCCACGCGCCGGTCGCACCGACTGGCTCGACGCCGTTAACAACCCCGAAGACGCCTCCGCCGGAACGCGCAAGGTTCCCTTCAGCGGCGTGCTCTACATCGAGCGCGACGACTTCCGCGAGACGCCGCCGCCGAAGTACTGGCGACTCTTCCCCGGCAACGAGGTGCGCCTCCGCTGGGCCTACCTCATCAAGTGCATCGGCTTTGTCAAAGACCCGACCACCGGCGAGATCGCCGAAGTTCACTGCACTTACGACCCGACCACGCGCGGCGGCGACGCGCCCGATGGCCGCAAGGTGAAGAGCACGATCCACTGGGTCAGCGCCGCGCACGCGCTGGATGCCGAGGTGCGGTTGTACGAGCACCTGTTCCTGGAGGATGACTCCGACAATCAGAGCCGCGACCATGAGGGAGCGGTTCCCCCCGTCTTGCAGAGCCGCGACCGTGAGGGAGCGAGTTCCAGTCGAAGGCAACAGGCAACAGGCAACAGGCAACAGAAGGGAAACGCACAAAGGCACGCAGGCACAGAGGAAGAACCGAGCCGCGAGCGTGCGGAATCAGCCGCGAGCCGTGGGCTTCAGCCCGCACGGACGTCTGCCCCCTCGCCACCGGCGACGACGAACGTTGAAAACGACTGGAAGTCGGCACTCAATCTCAACTCCCTGGAGACGATCCCCGACGCCAAGGTCGAACCCTCGCTGGCCGACGCAGCCGTCGGCGCGACCTACCAGTTCGAGCGCAACGGCTACTTCTGCGTAGACCCGGATTCTGACGCGCTGATCGGACCGTGCCCGTCGGGCAGCGGCGCTTCTTCCCCCTCCCCTCGGGAGCGGTCGGGGGAGGGTCGTGCTCCCGACCCCACGACGCAAGCGGCAGGCCGCCCCCGTCGCCTGGTCTTTAACCGCACCGTCACGCTCAAGGATACGTGGGCGAAAATCGAGAAAAAGGCATGACCGTCTGTTGAAGCATTCACGATCGGTCTGAGTTCGAATTAGGGTTCATTGTTTTCGTCTTCGTCGGGAGCGGGTTCGGTATATCCGAGCGCTTGAAGCAGGGCGCGATCCTGGCTGGAGATATCCTGCGGAGCGGCGACGCGAACCTTGCGATGATCGTCCCGCCAGCGGTCGATCAGGCGCGACATGCGTCCGGCGACTTCGGGGCGCTCGTCGGCCAGGCTGCGCGTCTCGCCGGGATCGGCGGCAAGGTCATACAACTCACGACTCGGCGTCTCCTTCGCGGCTTCGGAGAACTTCCAGGTTCCGACGCGGAGGCCGAACTTCTGCCCGCGCACGTCGACGCCGCTCCCGAACGTCGCTCCGTCGAGTTCCCGCAGGGGGATCGGCGCGATCACCCCGTCTTCGTCATAAAGCCGGCGCTGGAAAAAGAGCGGTCGCTCGGGCATGACGACCGGCGGCGAGGTCCACAGCGGGGCGAGGTTCATCCCGACGTGCGGTCCGTCGAGCGGCGCGAGGCGCAGGCGGGCGAGGATCGTCGGCGCCAGGTCGTGCAGCCCGACCGGAGATCCGACGCGCATCCCCATCGGCAGCACGCCCTTCCAGCGCATGATCAGCGGTACGCGCACGGATTCCTCGTAAATCTGCGTGCCGTGCCCGCGCCAGCCGTGCTCGGTGAACGACTCGCCGTGGTCCGCGGTGGCGATGATCCACGCGCCTTCGCGCAGGGCCTTGTCCTCGAACGCCTGAAGGAGGCGGGCGAAGTGCCGGTCGGCGAAGGCGATTTCGGTGTCGTAGCGGGCGACGGCCTCGTCAAGCGACTTCGGCGGGGCGGAGGCGATATTGAAGGGATCGCCGAATGACGGCGGCGGGGCGTAGGGTTCGTGCGGGTCCATGTAATGCACCCAGAGGAACACGGGGACGCGGCGCGCGGGTCGAATCTCGTTGAGCCAGGCGATGGCGCGGTCGGTGACGGCGTCGGCGCGGCGGTCCACCTTGCGTCCGGGTACGTCCACGCCCTCCCACGCTTCGGTCTCCTGCTGGGTGGATTCCGAGGACGAGAAGTCGTCGTCATACATATCGAAGCCCTGGGCGAGACCGAACTTGTGATACAGCACGAACGAGCTGACGAACCCCCCGGTGGTGTAGCCTTCGGCGGCGAGGCGCTCAGCGAGCGTCACCGCGGACTCGGGCAGCGTGAAGCCGTTGCGCAGCACGCCGTGACCGGCGGGATACAGGCCGGTCATGATCGAGGCGTGCGAAGGCGCGGTCGTGGACATCGGGGCGTAAGCGGTTTCAAAGAGGACGCCGTCGCGAGCGAGCGCGTCGAGGGCGGGCGTCGTGTTCCGGACGTAACCGTAGGGGGAGGTGTGATCGGCGCGAAGGGTATCGAACGTGACCAGGAGGATGTCAGGACGGGGCTTCACACGATCGCCGAGCTTTGTGACGTCCGGGAAGAAAAGCACAGCGCCGATGAGCGGTACGGCGAGCAGACCTGCCGCCAGGGCCAGGCGTTTTGCGACGGAATGCCGGGGTTCGGACGTGGATGAGATGTTGTCGGCGTTCATAAAGGGATTGTAACGCGCTCGGCGCGGGATCGCGCGAGGCAGACCGGCGCCGCGGGCTGACGAGGGCGCGGCGTGGCGTGTGCGGATTTGTCGGTCTCGACCGTGGCGTTGACCCTGCCGCGCGCGAGGATTACAACGAGCGCCTTCGCATTGGCGCTTTGAATTGCGCCAGGTCGGGCGACTCGCAGGGAGCAACGCAATGACGCAGATGAAGACACGGCGATCCCGAAGATTTTGCGGCGCGGCGATGGCGCTGGGGCTTGGCGCGGCGGCACACGCATCCGAGCGAGGTTCTGAACCTCGCACGCCTACCCTGCGGCAGGCGGAAGCGGCCCTTGCGGAAGGTCTGCCTGCAAAGCTGTTTCCGACCGAGCCGCGCCTCAAGGAAGAACGAAAGGCTGTCCTGCCGGTGACGTTTTCGCGGGGGGAGATGCGGGTGGAGCCGCTGCTCTCCGATGAATTTCAAGAACCCGGCGAGCGCCGTCGCCGCGACCGGAGCGACGACTCCGCGCAGGAACCGACGGACGCGGACGAGGCGACCGACGTGCAAGAAGCGCCGCCGCCTGCGGGGAGCCCGAGCGAGAAAGCAGATTCGACCCCCGAAGAAGCGACAGCGGCGCGATCGAACGAAAGCGCTCAAACTGCGGACGAACTTCCGGATCCGAAGGACGCGCCCGGCGACCTGATCGCCGGATCGCCGGAGATCTCGGCGGTTTCGGCGACGGATCCGGTCTCGGCGGCGCGGGCGGGGCGCTACAATTACGGGTTGTGGGTGCTGGCGCCGGCGCTGGTGTCGATCATTCTGGCGATCGTCTTCCGCCAGGTGGTTCCGGCGCTGTTCCTCGGGATTCTGTCGGGCGCGTACATGCTGACGCTGGGGCAGGCGCGGTTGGCGACCCCGCCGACAACGGCGCCGCCCGCCGCGTTGGCGGAATATGCGCAGATGCATCAGGCGGTCGGCGGCTTCCGCTACGCGGTCGAGCAGCTTGTGCTTGCGCCGGTGGTCACTCCTGAACTCGGCCACTATCGGATGAAAATCGTCTTTTTCACCCTCATCATCGGGTTCGCGGTGGGGGTGATGGGGCGGAACGGCGGCACGGCCGGGATGGTGGAGATCGTCGCGGGTCGCTCGGGTTCGCCGCGGCGCGGACTGCTGACGAGCTGGCTGGCGGGGCTGGTCGTCTTCTTCGACGACTACGCCAACGCGATGATCATCGGTCCGACGATGCAATCCGTGTTCGACAAGCTGAAGCTGTCACGGGCGAAGCTGGCGTACATTGTGGACACGACCTCCGCGCCGGTGGCTTCGCTGGCGATCATCGGAACGTGGATCGGGGCGGAGATCGGATACCTCGGCGACGGGCTTAAGACGGTGAAAGAGAACAACCCGGAGGGGTTACCGGGGTTCATCGTCGGGATGGACGGGATGGCCGCGTTCGTCGGCAGCATTCCCTACCGGTTCTACGCGATCTTCGCGCTGGTTCTGACCTTCTGGATCTGTCTGACCCGGCGGGACTTCGGACCGATGTGGAAGGCGGAATCGCGGGCGCTTTCCGGCGAGAGCGGGGCGACCGCAGGCGAAGCCAAGATCATCTACGAGAAGCGCCCGGTCGTGCCGCGCTGGTGGCTGGGGTTCCTGCCGATCTTCGTGCTGGTCGGCGTCACCGTGGGGATCCTGATGGGCATTGGCTGGAATCAGGCCGTCTGGTCCGATGCGACGCTTACGCTGACCGGCAAGATATCCGAGACGATCAAAGCCGGGGGGGATGACATCTCCTACGTGGCGATCTTCTACGGGGCGTGGGGATGCGCGGTGACCGCGATGGTGCTGACGTTCCTGTCGCGGGCGTGTTCAATCCGCGAGGCGGGCGACGCGGGGCTGGAGGGCATGGCGCGGATGTTCCCGGCGATCGTGATCCTCGTGCTGGCGTGGGGGCTTTCACAGGTGTGCGGCGAACTGGAGCTGGGGCCGATCGTCGCCGCGGAATTGAAGGCGCGGAGCTTCCCGATCATCTGGACGCCGGTGGCGATCTTCGTGTGCGCCTGCATCATCTCCTTCTCGACGGGCACGTCGTGGGGCACGATGGGCATCCTCTGTCCGATGACCGTCATCATCATGGCCGAGTTCTTCCGCCACCTGCCCGCCGACCAGGTGGATGCGATGACGCCGGTGTTCTACTCCGCCGTCGGCGCGGTCCTGACTGGGGCGATCTTCGGCGATCACTGCTCGCCGATCAGCGACACGACGGTTCTTGCGTCGCTGGCGTCGGGTTGCCGCCACGAGGAGCACGTCTGGACCCAGTTGCCGTATGCGCTGCTCGGGGCGGCGGCGGCGGTCGGTTGCGGGAACATCGTGACGGATGTTTACGGGCAGCCGTGGTACTACGCGATCGGCGCCGGCGTGGCGGCGCTGCTGCTGATCGTGCTGATCGTCGGCCGACCACCGAGATTGCTGCCACCCGACGCGGTAACGGTTTCGACGAAACCGCGCGGCGTAGTGTCCAGGTAGCGCGCCGTGACGGGCCTGCGGATTGCGCGGGGAACCTGATGCGGTCCGCCCTCCGCGTTGACAGGGGGGGCGTCGCGCGTCAATCTGCGTCCGTGATGCACGCCGTCACGCCAACCCACGCGCCGCAAGCCGGCCCCGAACCGGTCGCGGTTGATCTTTCCGTCGATCTGGCGGGCCTCCGCCTGGCCAATCCGGTGATGACCTGCTCCGGAACCAGCGGATACGGTCCCGAGTACGCCGGGGTCGTGGAACTTCGATCCCTCGGCGCGTTCGTGACGAAGTCGGTCACTCCCGAGATCCGCAAGGGGAATGAACCGCAGCGGATCGTCGAAACGACGGGGGGGATGCTGAACGCGATCGGACTGGCCAACGTCGGGCTGCGCAGGTTCGTTGAGGAGAAAATCCCTTTCCTTGCTGAGTTGGGGATTCCGGCGATCGTCAACGTCGCGGGGCATACCGTCGAGGACTACCTGACCGTCTGCCGTGCGTTGGACGCTCTTCCGGCGATCGCCGCGCTGGAGCTGAACGTCTCCTGTCCGAACGTGGCGGACGGGCTGGAGTTCGGGACGGACCCGGCCCGGCTTCGGAAGCTGGTCTCGGAGGTGCGGTCGGAGGTTCGTCGGGCGAAGCTGATTGTGAAATTGTCGCCGAACGTCACGGACATTACCGCGATGGCGGCGGCGGCGGTCGACGGAGGGGCGGACGCCCTATCTCTGATCAACACGCTTTCGGCGATGGCGATCAACGTCGAAACCCGCCGCCCGATCCTCGCCAACAAGTCCGGCGGGCTTTCAGGACCGGCGATCAAGCCGGTCGCGCTGTTGATGGTGCATAAGGTGTACACCCGGGTGGCGCGTGCGGCGGGGATTCCGCTGATCGGGATGGGGGGCATCGCGAACTGGAAGGATGCGGTCGAGTTTCTGCTCGCCGGCGCCACGGCGATCGGCGTCGGGACGGCGCTCTTTGTCGATCCTGGGGTGGTAAGCCGAATTCTCGCAGGGATGACGGATTACCTGAGACGTCAGGGCATGACGAGCGTCCGTGAACTGACCGGTGCGCTCCGTGCGTGAAGCTTTCCTCATCCACCACGCCCGGGTGGCGAGGCACCAGGACACCCAAACACGACGGCATCAAGGGGCGACTTGAAACGAGGCGGTCCGAGATGCATTTCACAGTTGCGGTCGTCGTGTGGGGATCGCCTTGGCGGCGCGACGAAGCAGGTCAGGCGGTTTGTGCCGATGTCGGTCTTGACCGCGCCGAACCGAAGTCGCTGGGAGCGTTTTCGAGCTTGCGCCGGGCATGACGAGCGGTTCCGGTGCGGGTTCCCCTTGCCCGTCGCCCGCGTCATCCGTGGTCGCCGCTGTCTTCGTATACAGGTTTTTTTTCAAATCGGAAAAGTTTTCTTTGACTTTCCGGAATCGTGGATTATGTATGAAGCATATACGGAGCGCGGCGCGGTTGTTCGGGCATTCGGATGCACGGTTCCGCACGGGTCGGGATCCCGCGACGCTTCCGTCCTGAGAAGGACAACATGAACGAGGAACTGCTGGGCTCCGATCCGGAGCCTCCGAGTCAAAGTCGTAACTCGATCCGTCTTCCCATCCTGCAGGTCAATTCGCCTGCCGCGATCTCTCCCGCTGATTCTCTCGATTCCAACGGGGCTGTGCTTGCGCCGCCTCGGCTTTTTGACGATGAACTCCTTCCCCTTCCGATGACGCGCCGCCGCTCGCGCTCCCGGAAGGCGATCGACGTCAAGACGGCGCCTGCGGTTTCAGCGGCTTCCTCTCCCGTGGCCGTGCCCCGACGCACGGCGAGATCCGCCCCTCGTCGGTCAGGCCGGTCTGTTCCGGCGGCGAAGCGAGGACCGACGGCCGCCGACCCGGTCCGCGACATGCTCCGCCAAGCCGTACCGATCGAGACGCCGCAGCGGGTGGAAGCGCCTGCGGAATCGACGGAGACGGCGGACTTCGTCATCAGCACGCGCGTCGAGGCGTTCCGGCGGCAGTTCTTTCCGCGCACGACCGTCGTGGAGTGGAACGACTGGAAGTGGCAGCTTCGCAATCGCATCAAGGATGCTGCGACGCTGTCGCGTGTATTCGCTCTCAGTCTGGATGAGCGGGAGGCGATGGCGAAGCTCGGCGGGCATCTTCCGGTCGGCATCACGCCGTATTATGCGGCGCTGATGGATCTGGCCGATCCGGCTGAACCGCTGCGCCGAACGATGATTCCCGTCGGGACGGAGTTCACGCACACGCCGGGCGAGGCCGATGACCCGCTGGCGGAGGATGATTTCATGCCGGTGGACGGGCTGGTCCACCGCTATCCGGACCGCGTGCTGTTCCTCGTCACCAACTTCTGCGCGACCTACTGCCGCTACTGCACGCGGGCGAGGATGGTCGGGCAGACCGGCGAGTATCATTTCAACACGAAGCAGCACCAGGCCGCGATCGACTACATCGCCGCGACGCCGACGATCCGCGACGTGCTGCTGTCCGGCGGAGACCCGCTGACGATGGGCGACGACCGGCTGGAGTGGCTGCTGTCGCGGCTGCGGGCGATCCCGCACGTCGAGTTCGTGCGCATCGGGACGAAGGTTCCGGCGGTGCTGCCGCAGCGGGTGACGCCCGCGCTGTGCAACATGCTGCGAAAGTTCCACCCGTTCTGGATGAGCATCCACTTCATGCATCCGAGCGAGGTGACGCCGGAGGTCAAGCAGGCGTGCGAGCGCCTCGCGGACGCGGGCGTCCCGCTGGGCAGCCAGACGGTGCTGACGAAAGACGTCAATGACGACGTGGAGACGATGAAGCGGTTGATGCACGGCCTGCTGAAGATCCGCGTGCGCCCGTACTACATCTACCAGTGCGACCCGATCAGCGGTTCGAGCCACTTCCGCACGCCGGTCGAAAAGGGGCTGGAGATCATCGAAGGGCTTCGCGGGTTCACCACGGGTTACGCCGTGCCGACGTTCGTCATCGACGCGCCGGGCGGCGGCGGGAAGATTCCGCTGTTCCCGGACCGCGTCATCGGCCGCGAAGGGGACTTCGTGCTGCTGAAGAACCATGAGGGGAAGACGTACCGGTATCCCGACCCGCTGCCGATGCACTGATCCGCGAAGCAGACTAAGACGCTGCCTGGGTCTCCAACGGACTCCGGCGCGCCGCTTCGTGAGGGGGATGAAGATGCGACGTAACGCGCCATCGCCTCCCCGAGGGGCCTTCGCGCGCCACGGAGGAGCATCCGAGAGGGACGGGGCGCCCGGATAACGTAAGTCCCGAAAGGACCGCTGAGCGGCAGCGCGGCGGGCTTGCGTCCTTGCGGGGCTTCTTCCCGCCCCTCCTGGACTTCGCTTTCCCTTCGCGGGTTTCCCAACCTTGGCGGGCTGGACTGTTTTCCAGCGCGCCTGCCGGGGCGGAGGCTTCCGGATGATCTTCCGGGGCACAACCCTTCTCATCGCGTCCTCCCCGCAGGATCGCGACAGGTAAGTTCAAGTGATTCCAACACCCCACAACCGGAGCCGGAGGGAGACTGAGGAACATAGAAAGTCGAAACTTGGCAACCGGTTGAAGAACCCGGGATCGGTTGTTGTGATGCCGGTTTTCCCCGATGAAACCGGCCTCCCGGAGGGAAGCGCTACCCCTTTTCAACGGGCAGCTGAACCCGCGGCAGGCGTCGGTTGGCTCATCTGAGAAAAGCGTGAAAACGCACACGGCTCCGGTACGCGTCTTGCTGGCCTGCATCCCCGCAGAGTCTGTCCACCCACTGTTTGACGCGTTGGTCTGAATTCTTTCCTTGAAGGCGAGCTGGTGCGTTTGCACCGCGTCCGGTTTGGAGGCGCGCATGTGGAGCGCGGTTCCGCGCGGATTGTGAAAAGGGGATCCCGAGATGACTCGATGCATGAAGGCGCTGATCGCCTTGACGACGGCGGACTGCGGGTAGCGCGCGTCCAAGCCGGCGGTGCTCAATAAGCGCCGGGCATGACATGGGGATCAGCGCTCGACGGGCGGGTTTCGTACGCGCTGACGCCGGCGGGCTGGGCGTGGCTGGACGCCGACGGGCGCCAGCGGTATCGCGACGCCGATGCGCTGCGCTTGTCCAAACGCCTGCGCAAACACTGGAATCACCTGTTCACCTTCCTGGACAAGCCTGATGTGCCGTTCGACAATAACTTGGCCGAGCGCATGATCCGCCCGGCTGTGATCCTCCGCAAGAACAGCCTGTCGAACCGCTCCCAACAAGGCGCGGCCACGCAGGCGATCCTGATGAGCGTGTATCGCACGCTCAAGCTGCGTGGCCATGACCCGATCCGAATCATCGTCGCTGCGCTGCGGACCTACCTGCAAGCCGGCCAACTGCCTCCACTACCCCCGCCCGTCGTCGCAAACGGCTGAAGCGTTACGTTTCCGGATGCAACCGGTCGGGGGTCTCATTCGACCAGCAGTTTGAAGGCCCGCATATTCGCGGCAGGGGCCGGCGAACCGGGGCGGGGCTTCAGGGCTTTTTTGCCGGAAAGGGAGCGTTTCGATGGGAGCGGAAAATCTGGGTCACATGAAAAGGGCCGCACGTCACAGCGGCGGGTCGTGGGCGGTTGTCACGTTGGTCATCGTGCTGGCGGGGATGTACTTCGGGCATGACCTTCTTGAGGAGCACTTGGCGGCGCATTCGCATGCGATCCACGGGGCCCACGCCGTCAGGTCATAGAAGGCTCGCGATAGCGTTTGAGGGAGAATCCCGGCTAACCGGGGATTCTCCCTCCACGCATCCTGGGTCAGGCGGGTTGCACCAGACAGCTCGTGCTTAGCCGCAGGCGACATCGCACGCGCCCTTTTCCACTCGCTGCCACGCATCGTGCGTCGCGGCCTTCGCCTGGCTCCAGCTCAACGTTGACGTTCCCCGATGGCTCTCCCAGTCGCGGCCCAACTGGGGCTCGACGTCGTTGAACGTCCTGCCTTTGCTGGTCGTGAAGGTCTGCCATCCGTACTGAAATGCAGGACCGTACTGTTCATAGGACGTACCCTGAACAAAGTACGGGCGGCTCTGAAGGTTTTTGCGCCAGTAGTCGTGCTCATCGCTCGGATTGAGCGGCTTGGCGTTTTTAGCTCCAAGAATCGCATCCTTCGCGCTGCCCACGGCGCTGACGGCCGCATCCTTTGCGACGCCGGCCGCATGACCGATCGCGCTGCCGATGGCGGCCCCCTTCTTGGCATAATCCGTGTTCTCAACGGCGCGAGGCGTATCCGTGCAGGGGGTGCAGTTCGCCTGATTCTTGTTCTCAAGATCCTTCCCGGTTTGGGAGGGCGTACTATCCGTTCGTTTCGATTCCATTCCTGGTTCTCCTTGGTACATGGTTTCCTGTTCACATTGCGAGACCCGGACTCCCTGACGGGCCGGGCGTCTCACGCAATACGACTTCCGTTCTTCCGCCTGGAACTCGACAAGTCCGCTGCCGCAAAACGCAAGGCATGAATCGGTTCCGGGTGAATCAGACGCTCCGCCAGTTCGGTGAAGCTCTCATCCGTTGCACGCTCATCGTCCAGCGTTTGTTGAAGGAGGGCGGCGGAATCCTCTTCGTCCAGCATTTCCGCGTAACTTCGCGCACAGCCATACCCGGCCATCTCGTAGTGTTCGACGCGTTGCGCCGCCGAGATCAACCCCGCGTCCTTGATGGCCGGGTCGCCGGTCGCCCGGATCATCTCTTCCGCTTCCTCAAGGATGCCCCTCATCGCCTTGCAGGTCGTTCGCCTGGGCTTCTCGCTGAGCAACGAGAAAGCCCGCTCCAGTTTCCGCACGTGCTCCCGGGCCTGGTCCAGGTGCCGCTCAAGGGCGAGGCGCAAGTCCTCGGACGAGGCCGCCTTCGCCATTTTCGGCAGCACCTTGACCAGTTGGCGCTCCGCGTCGTGCAGGTCGTTCAGCTCATGAACAAGCAGTGCTTTGAGTGAATCCAGTTTCATTTGGAAGAGCTCCTTCCTATCCCTTGAATCGTACCGTTGAAGCGTCCCGGCTTACCGTTTTGACTTGCCCATCGCTGAGCCGCAGGTGCAGCCGGTTCCATTCGCACAACCGCAGCAGCAGTACATGCGACCGTCCCGGACAAACGCTCTTTCGACCGTCATGTGTCCGCAACGCTCGCACTTCTTCCCTGCAGCGCTGGCCATGTATTGGCCGCCGCGCAGATCCTCCGTCCAATACGGCGGCTGGTTGTAGAACTCGTAGATGCTGGACGCCAACGTCGGGTCCGCCAGATTCGGCCAATTGTTCTTGTCGAACCCCGGGGCTTTCTGAAGACGGTCCTTACTCACGGTCAAGACGACGTACGAAGCCGTCCCGGGCATCTTGAGCACACCGGCGGGGATGGCGAACAACTTGTCTCCCATACCCAGGAATCCTCCAAACGAGAGCACGGCGTAGGTGAGCTGGGCCCGATCCGGATCAATGACCAGATCCTTAATGTTGCCGAGGTTCTCGCCGCGGTCGTTCTGCACGCTACGGCCTATGATCTCAGTGGCTTTCTGAATGCGAATCTCCTTCGGCGCGGCCGTCGCATCTTCATTTATCCAGTAGGGCTTCTGTCCATAGAACGCAAAGACCTCATTCCCCCATTCGGGATTGCCCATCTGCGGCCAACGGTCTTTGTCGAAACCCTTGGCGTTCTTCAGGCGATCCCGTTCCACCTTCAGAACGAAATGCCTGCAGTCTTCGGGAAGGGTCAGCGCTCCGGCCGGAATCGCGAACCACTTGTCGCCCACCCCCAGAAATCCGCCGAACGAAAGCACGACGTACGCGACACGCCCACGATCGGGATCAATCGCCAAGTCATGCACCTGCCCCAGATCCTCTCCCTTCGCATCCACCACGGACTTGCCGATCAGGTCCGACGCCTTCTGGACACGGAACATCAGCATGGACTGCGAGGATTCCTGGGCGAAGGTCGTCTGTCGGCCGAGCCCCGACACCCCGATCAGCGCGCCGAGTGCGGCCGCCACGGGGATCTTCTTGAACTTCAACATGAGAGTACCTTTCTAACAAACTGCACCAGCCGATCCACAACATTGTGAACCGGTACGTCGCCAATGACTCTGACTCCCGCAAGGCGCCGATGCGAAGCAGACTCCCTGGCATCACAAACCCTCAAACGCACGATCAACCGGGCGCTTGTTTCAATCACTGTCCGTTGGCGGCGGACGGGCAGAGCCTCGACGCCAGGTCGCGCCTGAGCTGCGCGTCGCTGATCGCCTCAGACCGTTGTTTCCGGCAACATTGCCGCAACCCAGCGCGATCTGTCCGACGCGTCGGGGATCGCCGCGATCCCCTCTCCGCCCATATTCGTCTGTTGCTCATTCCCCTCCAGAGGGCGAGCG
>BOJX01000057.1 GCA_016860685.1 Planctomycetota bacterium | reverse complement strand
CATTTCGCGGCGGGCGTCATGTTCGTGGGCATCAGCGACCTGGTCAGCAAGTTCGGCACGACGGACATTCCGAACGAGATGACGCTGGTCCACGCCCGCAAGTATCCGTGGGAGGACTGGGCGTTCTTCCGCGAGCGCAGTCCGATCACGCATTTTCAGAAGTGTCGGACGCCGCTGCTGATCATGCACGGGGCGGAGGACACCCGCGTGGATCCGTCGCAATCGCTGGAGATGTACCGCTTTCTCAAGACGCTGGGGCAGTCGCCCGTCCGGCTGGTCTGGTTCCCCGGCGAGGGACACGGCAACCGCAAAGCCGCGGCGCGCCTGGAATACCTGATGCGGATGATGCAGTGGTTCGAGCACTACCTGACCGGACCGGGCGGAGACCCGCCGGCGCATGAACTTGATCTTTCCTCGGTGAAGCCCACGGAGAAGGATGACGGCGCCAAGGAAGAGCCGAAGACGGATTGATCCGCCGCGCCGTTTCCGGAACGAGACGGCGATCGGCGCGTCAGCGCGGCGCGAAGGAGTCACACCGGCGCCAGCAACTGCGCGCGGATGACCTGAAGAAGGCGCTGACGGCGAACCGGTTTCGTTTCGTAGGCGTCGCAACCGGCTTCAAGGCAGCGGTCGCGGTCGTGCGACATGGCGTGCGCGGTGAGGGCGATGATCGGGCGCGTGTATCCGGCGCGGCGCAGGCGCCGGGTGGCTTCGTACCCGTCCAGCTCCGGCATCTGCATGTCCATCAGAACCACATCGAAGGCCTCTCCCTTGTCCCGGGCCTCCAGCGCGCGGTCCAGCGCGAGCCGGCCGTTCTCGACGACTTCGACCGTCGCCCCTGCACGCTCGAGGATCGCCCGGATCAGGCGCTGATTGTCGGCCCCGTCTTCGGCCAGAAGGATGCGGCAGTCGAGTCGGTCGTCGTCCATCAGGGTCGGCGCGGCGGTCGGCGCCGCCTCCGAAGCCATCCGGAGCGTCGCGGCGTCGAGAATCCGCGTTCCGGGCGGGATGCGCACAGGAAGCTGAACCACGAACTCGCTTCCGCGCCCCGGTTCGCTGCGAACCCGGATGTCCCCCCCGAGCAGGCGCGCCAGCCGTCGGCTGATCGCCAGCCCCAAGCCCGTCCCGCCGAACCGACGTGACAGCGACGCATCCCCCTGCTGAAACGGCTCAAAGAGCCGGCGACATACATCGTCCGTCATTCCGATGCCGGTGTCCCGAACGACCAGCTCGAGCGGGAACGCGTCGCCCGCCGCCGCGCTGTCGCCCACCCCTCCGCGCACCGTGACGGACACGGCGCCCTGTTCCGTGAACTTCACGGCGTTGCCGACCAGGTTGATGAGAATCTGCCGCAGGCGGCTCGGATCGCTCTCGATCGACTCCGGGATCCGCCCCTCGAAGGCGACGTTCAGCGCCAGGTTCTTTGCTTTCGCGCGGACGCTCATCAGCGACTCCACCTCGAGGACGACGCGCACCAGCGAACATGAGACCGACTCGATGACGAGCTTGCCGGCTTCGATCTTCGACAGGTCGAGGATGTCGTTGATCAGCGACAGGAGATGCTCGGCGTTCCGTCGCAGCGTCTGCACGGCGTCCTCGCGGGTCGCGGCGTCGAGGTCCGGTTCGAGCAGGCGCTCGGAGAATCCGAGGATCGACGTCATCGGGGTGCGGATCTCGTGGCTCATGTTGGCGAGGAACTCGCTTTTGGCGCGGCTGGCGGAGAGCGCGGCCTCGGTGGCTTCGCGGAGTTCGGCGTTGGTTTTCTCGAGGGTGCCGGCGTAGATGCGAAGCTGGGCGGTGCGGTCCTGCACCTGGCGTTCAAGGCTTTCCGTCTGAGACTGAATCGTCGCCGCCATCCGGTTGAACGCAACCGCCAGCGCCCCGAATTCCGCGGGGGCTCGCTCGTCGGCGCGGGCTTTCATGTCGCCCTGCTGAATGCGCGTCGCCGATCGCCTCAGGTCCGCCAGGGGCCGAAGAATCTTGCCCGTCACGACCACAATCAGCGCCACACCGCCCAGCAGGATCGCCGCGACGATCTTGATCGACGCGCTGACGCTTTCGCGCAGACTGGCGGCCAGCGGTTCGAGACTGAACGACAGGCGGACCCACGCGATCGGCGCCGGGTTCTCGGGAGCGGACGGCGACTCTCCCGGAACCAGCTCAACGTCAGCGGGGCTTCGATGCACCGGCACGGTGACGATCAGCTCCGTGTCCGAAGCGCTGATCCTCTGATCATCCCCCAGACCCGCCCAGGTCCGCGCGCCGACCCGCGCATCGCCTCGCGCTGCGCCGCCGTCCGACCCCGCATCCGAGGCGGTCATCAACCTGCCCTGACGGTCGTAGACCCGCCCCCAGCGCACGGCGTTGCGACAGCGCATCTGCTCCAGCAGGCGACGGATGCTCTCCGTGTCGTTAAGCAGGACGTCGGGCTCGATCGCCGCCGCCACCGCCGAAGCGTACGCGACCGCATGCTCGCGCATCTGCGCGCGCATGTCATCGGAATGCGACCGGATCAGCATGTGCGACAGCGGCGCCGCCACGGTCAGCAGCATCAGGACGCAAAGCAGGATGGACCGCGCTCGAATGCCCACGTGATTCGCCGGACGGCCGGCCCGCCCGGGCGTCCGCAACGAACGCCCCCGGTCCGGACCGCGTTTCGGAGAGTACATCGGATACGAGGCTCCGGCGCATGAGGGCGACCCTTTCTTCAGGGGACTTTCATCCACCGCGACACGTTGGGGAAATCTTTCAGAATACGACGCTCCAGCGCAGCGTGGTCCGCGGCGGGTCAACCGATCCAGCGCTTCATCCGATAACACGGCGTAGAACTTCGACGGTCATCCGATTGCGGACGCAGCTCCGGGAGCGTGTCCGCAACCGCCGTGCAGGAATGACCGGAAGCAATCCACCGGGCGACGCTCCGTCGAACGCAACTTCGGTAGTTGCCTCCGGGAGCAGGTGAGTGACGCATGAGTATGACGCGCCGGAAGCCCGTATGCGCAGGTGTCCCCTTCCCGCCGCTGGGCGCGCTGGTCTGGGCCATCCTCGGCGCGGCGCAGGCTTTTCCGGCTCAGGGCGCCTCCACCGCTGGACCGCCGCGGATCATGATCGTCGCCGGTCCGCTCGAGATTCATCGCACCGTCGCGGAACAGGTTGCCGCGGAGCTTCGGCGACGATCCGTGACTTCTGAGCGGGCGCACCTTCCGCCCCCGGATCGCCAGGAGGAGCTGGACGCGCTTGTCCGCTCCATCGCGCAGGCTCCTCCCGCTGTGATCCTGACCGTCGGAGATCAAGCCACGGAGTGGGCCTGCGCCCGGCTCCGCGGCGTCCCCATCGTTTTCACGCTGGTCGCCAACGCTCTGGATGAGTTCTACGTCCGAGTCGAAACCCGGACGGAGGGAGTCGCGGCCGGAGGGGTCGCGGCCGATCTGGCGCCGCGCGCCGTGTTGGAGGAGGTTCGCGCCTGCCTTCCGTCGCTGCGGCGGGCGGCGCTGCTGCACAGTCCGTCGTCGTTGCGCACCGCAGAGTCGATCCGGGAGGCGGGCCAGGCGCTCGATATCGACGTCGTCCTCGTGCCGGCGGAGCAGAAGCGGTTCCTTGACGCGCTGACCCGGCTTGAAGACATCGCTCCTGACGCCGTACTGATGATTCCCGATCCGCAGGTCTACGACAGCGCCGCGATCCGCAGCCTGCTGACCTGGGGAGCGCGGCGATCGACGCCGATCTGGGGATTCTCGGCCAACGTCGTCAAGGCGGGAGCGTATGCGGGCGCCTTCTTCGACGATCGGCGGATCGCGGCGCAGACGGCGGACCTCGTTCTGCGCATGCTGGATCCGAACGCGGGTCCGCCTTCGCCTCTCGAGTACGCCGCTGGCGCTCGCCGCGCGGTCAACCTGCACACGTCCGGCATCATCGACAAGCGCGTCGCCGAGGCCTTCCTGTCCGGCGACGTCCTCAAGTACGGAGACAAACCGTGAAACTCCACGCCATCATCGGGGTCATACTGGGGGTTGCGGCGGCGGGCGCGTCGCCCGCGACGGCGCGCCGAATTGCGTCGCAGACGGGGCAGGAAGCCGCCGACACACAGGGTTCCGAGCGCGGGGACGCCGGTTTCGCTGATCACGGTTCCGACGACACGAATTCCGTCGAAAGCGGCGGCGCCGGCGAGGATCCGCTGGCGTTGATGGAGCTTGATATCCCGGTCGTCGTCACGGCCGGTCGTCACGAGCAGGCGCTCGGCGCGATCGCCCACGCCGTCAGCGTCATTACCCGCGAGGATATCCGGCGCAGCGGGGCGCGTAATATCGGCGACGCCCTCCGCCTCGTTCCCGGCGTCGACGTGGCCGAGTTGTCCAGCGGCGCGTCCGCGATTTCGCCGCGCGCGTTTCACGCCTTCGTCAACCGCGAAGTGCTCGTCCTGGTCGACGGGCGGCAGCTCTTTGATTCGTTTTTCGGCGGAACGCTCTGGCATCACTGGCCGATCAGCCTCGAAGACGTGGAGCGGATCGAGGTGATCCGCGGACCGGCGGGCGTAACCTGGGGCGCCAACGCGATGTGCGGCGTCATCAACATCATTACGAAAAACCCGAACAGCGAACCCGGAACCCGCTTCACGCTCGGCGGCGGCTCGCGCGGCTGGAACCGCGAACACGTCTCCCACGCCCGACGCGACGGGGGATTGCGCTGGCGCCTCTCGCTGGAGCACGAGTCGCACGATGGGTTCGTCCACGGCGGATCGTTCGCCGGCTCTCTCGATGACGACTATCGCGCCGGACGCGTGCGTCTCAACGCCATCGCGGACCTGAAAACCAAGGGGGAATCCTTCGCTTTGCAAGCGGGCAGCGCGATGGTGGACGGCGGGTTCCCCGCGACGCCTCTGCGCGGGCTTTCTGCAAAGCGCAATTCCGGATCGCAGGCGTCATTTCTCCTCGGCCGGTGGAGCGGACAGCCGGCGCCCGGCGATCACTGGGATATGACGCTTTATGTCAACGACTTCCAGGCGTCGCCGGGGGTCAGCACGGTGGACTACCGGTATCAGCAGTTCGCCGCGCAGTGGGGGCAGACCACCGTCGTCAACGCCGAGCACACCGTCACCTGGGGCGTGGACAGCCGCACGGACCTTCTGGACACGAGCAACTCGGACCCGATGCTGACGACGAAGGATTTCATGTCGTCCGCCATCATCGGCGCTTACCTCGAGGACAAGTGGCGCTTCGCGCCGTCGTGGATGCTCAGCGTCGGCGGGCGCGTGGACTACGAGTTTTACGGCGGGTTTCAGCCCAGCGGGCGCGCCGCGCTCTCCTACGAACTGAATGAGAACTCGCTCGTCTACGCTTCGGTGTCGCGGGCGTTTCAGATGCCGTCCGTCGGGCTGCGTTTCATGGACTTCCCGCTTTTCGGCGGACTCTCCCGCGTCAAGGGCGACCGCGACCTCGACGTCGAAAGCGTCGTGGCCTACGAACTCGGCTACCGGTCGCACCTTACCGAACGCCTCGAGATGAACGTGACGCCGTTCTGGCACAACGTTTACGACATCACCACGCTTCAGCCGCAGTTGGCGCCCCCCACGCTGCTGCGGATGGACGTGGACAACCGCGCCGACGCGACGCTTTACGGCGTGGAGTGGGACGCCCGGTATCGCGCCACGGACCGCCTCACGCTGCTGTCGAACTACACCTACCAGGAATTCGCGTGGGACTCCGGCGACTCGACGCTGTATCAGAAGGACATCGCCTCGCCTCCGAAGCACAAGGCGATGATCGGCGCGCGTTACGATCTGGCGGAGGACTGGCGCCTCTCCGGACACCTGTACTGGGTGGACGCCACGAAAGCGTGGGATCCGCGCCTCTTCATCCTGCCCGCGTCGATCGCGCCTTACTTCCGGCTGGACGTCCTGGTCGAGACCGATCTTCGGAAGGACCGCGCGACGCTCTCCTTCGGCGTGAAGAACCTGCTCGACGCCGGACACCTCGAGGGCACAAGCGCCTTCATCGACGCGGGGGAGACGCCGCGCCTGATCTTCGCTGAGCTGCGCCTCGCGATTCCGTGAGCGCCGGACGTCAGCCGCGCCCGTCGGCGAGCCTGTCGATGTTCTCGGCGTTTCCGGCCACCAGGACAATGTCGCTGGCCTCGAAGGGACGATGCGCGTCGGCGAGGCTCCAGTTCTCATGCGAAGCGGACGAGGCCGGGCGGCGCACCGCGACGACCTCGATGCTCGCCTTCTGACGCAGCAGCAGTTGCGCCGTGGTCTTTCCCACCCACTTTCTCGGCACCGGGATCTCGATCATCGAGAACCCCTCGCTGACCGAGAAGAAATCCAGCACGCTTCCGCCGGCGAGCATCCCCGCGAGGCGCTCCGCGGCTTCGCGCTCGGGAAAGACCACCCGGGTCGCTCCGACGATGCGCAGGATCTCAGCGTGTTCGGCGTCCACCGCTTCGACTACGATGTGCGGCACGCCCAGTTTCTGAAGGTAATTCGTGACGAGAATGCTCTGCCCGATGACCTGCCCGAGATCCACGACCGCGCAGTCCACCTCCTCCGGCAGAAGTTCCTTGAGCAGTTCGAAGTTCAGGGCGTCGGCCTTGACCGCCGTCGTCGCCAGATCCCGCACGCGCTGGATTTTCTGCTCGTCGCGGTCGATGACCACGACGTTGCGCCGCCGCTCGCACAGCGCCTCCAACATGCACTGCCCGAACCGACCCAGTCCGATGACCGCGAAGCTTTTCATGCCTGTTAACCGATCGCCAGCTCTTCCAGCGGGTACGCAAAGGGCGGATGACTGCGCGGACGCAGGATCGCCAGCGCCACGACCAGCGGACCCACCCGGCCGACGAACATCGCCGTGATGATCAGGAGCTTTCCGGCGGTCGTCAACGTCGGGGTGACTCCGGCTGACAGTCCGACCGTCCCGAACGCAGACACCGCCTCGAACGACAACACCGTCAGGCGGTCCGCCCGTCCCTCCACGGGCGCGGCTTCCTCCGCGAACAACAGACCCGTCACAATGAGCGTCAGCAACGCGAGCACGATCGACAGCAGCAGGAACGACCGCTGCACCGTCGCGGGCGGGATCGTCCGGCGAAGCACCGTCACCGCCTCGACGCCCCGGAGTCGCGCGAACATCGTCGCCAGGATCACCGAGACGGTCGTCACCTTCATCCCGCCGCCGCAGCTTCCCGGAGAGGCCCCGATCAACATCAGGAACATCATCAGGAAAAGCGTCGGCTCCCGCGCGAAGGTGAGGTCCACCGTGTTGAACCCCGCGGTCCGGGCGCTGATCGAGTGAAACATCGCGTTACCTGCCGCCACGAGGAACGACTCGTCAGAAAGCAGGGCGTTCCGCTCCAGTCCCAGGAACATCGCCCCGCCCAGCAGCCAGAGTATTACGTTCGCCAGCAGAACCACCCGCGAGTGCAGGAAAAGCGGGAACCGCCGCCCTCGGAGCAACGACCACGCCCACAACGCCACCTGCCGCAGGACAATGAACCCGATCCCGCCGGTCATGATCAGGACGCTCACTGTCGTTATCACCACGGGATCGGCGCGGTGCGACGTCAGACTGTCCGGGTTCAGTGAGAATCCGGCGTTGCAGAACGCGGAAACGCTGTGAAACACGGCTGACCACGCCGCGCCATCGCCCTCGAATCGCCACAACAGCAGCAGCACCCCGCACGCCTCGATCGCCAGCGTCGAGCCGACGACCCACCAGATCAGGCGCAGCGGCTGCACCCGAACCGCCGCGAGCGTTTCCCCGGCGCCCCGGGCGTGCCCGAGCGTCGCCCGACCGGCGGTCAGCAGCAGAAACGTTGAAACCGTCGTGATGCCCAAGCCGCCGAGCTGAATAAGTCCGAGCAGGATCCCTTGCCCCGTGGGCGACAGACGCTGACCCACGTCGATCGTGGACAAACCCGTAACGCACACGGCGGAGGTCGAGGTAAACAAGGCATCAATAAAGGGGACGGGTTCGGCACGACCGGAGAACGACATCGAGAGGAGCAGTCCTCCTAGAAGAATCGCCAAGGCAAAACCGAGGACGGTCCGCGCAGGACCGGAAAGGCCGACCGTCGCGCCGCGAATTCGGGTTGTGCTCGCCATCTCGGAAGTCGATCCGTCCCGGTGACGCCGCAAGGGTATCCGGCACGTCCTGACCCGCAAGCAGCCCCGTCACAGCCACATCCCGGTTCTTGCCTGGTTCGCGGCGGTTGCAATTCGACTCGGGTGGGTCGCTGTCCGATAAGACCCGAGATGACCGTCGTTTCGGCTCAATCCGTGCTCCCGCTCCGGATCCCGCCCGTCGTTGCCGGACGGACGGACGTGGGTGCGCGCCAGCGACTCCTTGCGGTCGTGGGAGTGTTGGTCGTTTTGCTGGCTGCGGCGCTGCGCTTTCACCATCTCGGGGACGCCAGCCTGACGCATGACGAAGCGTGGCGCGTTAACGGCATGCGCGCGGGCGATCTTGACATGCGTCGGTGGTTTCCGCCGGGTCAGATGGCGGTGTCGTGGACGTTGCAGTACGCGCTGGGGACGTCCGAACTTCTTGTGCGTCTGCCCAGCGCGGCGTGCGGACTGGGCGCGGTGATGCTCCTCGCCTGGCTCGTTTCGCGCCGACTGGGACTGGCGGCCGGGGTCACCGCGGCGGCATGCCTCGCGTTTCACCCGCAAGCGATCATTTACTCCCGGGTCGTGAAGGAATTCGGTTACGAAATGCTGCTGACCGTGGGGCTGGCGTGGGCGGGATCGGCGCTGATCGAACACCCCGATCGAAAATCGCTGCGGGTCTTCACAGCCGTGTCGATCGGCGCCATGTGTTTCGGATTTGCACCGGTTCTGCTGGTCGCGGCGTGGGGACCGCTGGCGTTGTGGAGCCTGCGATCCTCGCGGCGCGAGGATCCGGAATTGGCGCGGCGCTTCATTCTTGCCGGAATCGTGATCGCCGGATTGGCCGTGTCGCTGTACCTCTGGTGGTCCGGCTGCCGGTTCCGCCAGGGCATTGTGCAATACTTCACAACGACGGAGAAGGCCTGGCCGCCGCCGTTTCATCCGGTGCACACGGCGGCGTGGGTGACGGATCGGAGCTGGGCGTTGGCGCGGTACGTCTTCGGCGTCAGCGCGATCTGGGAACCGCTGGCGACCGTGCTTGCAACGCTGTGCCTTCTGGCCGGCGTCGTCGGCGCGGGCGTGCTGTGGCGCCGGTGGCGAGTCTTTGTGATCTTCACCGCAACGCTGCTGCTGATCGCCGTCATCGCCGGATTCGCGCGGCAGTGGCCTTACGGCGCATTCCGCAACAACACATACCTTGCCCCGCTGGCGGCGGTGTACGTCGGCTGCGGGATCGTCGAACTCCTCCGGACTTTGCCGATCGCGCCGGCGCGGGTGCTGGTGATCGGGTTGCTGCTGGCGGTTCCCGCGGTCCGGGGGGTTCGCGCGGCGGCGATGCTGACCCCGGACGAACACCTCCGGCCCGTGATTGCGGAAGTCCGTCCGCAGCTTCAACCCGACGACGCCCTCTTCGTCTACTACGCGACGGACGACGCCTTTGCGTATTACTGGCCGGACCCGGAGGTGGAAGCGCTTGTGCAACCCCGAAGCGACCGCGGGCTGGATGATCGCTTCGAGGCCCGGTTCTGCGAACTTCTCGAACGAAACCGCCGCGTCTGGTTCCTGATGACGCATCCCTTCGGCGACGAGCGCGCCCGCTGGCGCGCCCTGGCGGAGCGCCACGCAGCGCTGCTTCAACACGTCACAAGCGGAACGGCCGATGCGTGGTGCTTTGCGCCGCGCCACGACCGAGCAGCGGACGGCGCCGGGTGAGCGGATCGTGAAGGTCTTCGACACACATTCCGACCCGAAGGCGCAGCGCAGCGCGGGCTTCTTCTTCGACCTCGTCCTGCTGGCCGCGATCGCGCTTGCCGTCGAAAGCGGGCGCTTCGCCGTCAGGCACGGGCGAGCGATCGTCTGCGCGGACTCGATGCAATATCTGGACGGCGCCGACGCGATCCTCGCCGGCGCGAGCAGCCCGGTCTTCGCCTTCCGCAAGCCGGGATACGCCTTCTTTCTTGCTGGAATTTCGGCGGGGCTCGGTCCTGAAGGGTGGAAGATCGTCCTCGTCCAGCACCTGCTGCACGCGGCGCTTGCTCTGCTGGCGTACCTCGCGGCGAGAACGCTCGGAACGGGGCGCGGCGGGGCGTGGGCGGCCGGGTTGATGACGGTCGCCGCAGCGGGAAAGCTCGTCTGGGCGGACCGCATCATGTCTGAAACATTGTACGCGGTTCTGCTGACGGGAGGGTTGCTCTGCGGACTGCGGGCGCTGCGCGGCGAAGCGAAAGCGGCAAGGGCGTGGTGGGGAGCGGGAGCGCTCCTCGCGCTGGCGTGGATGACACGATCCTCCGCCACCGCGGTTCTGGCCGCAACCGCCGCCACCGCGTTCGTGTCGCTGCGACGCGCGCCGCGGCGCGCGCTGCAAGCGTGCGCCGCGTTGGTGCTTCCCGTCGCCGCGGCGCTCGTCTTCGAGTGCGGTCTTAACCTCGCCGGGGCGGGCGCGTTCCGTCCCTGCACCGGCACGCTCGGGCCGATGATGCTGATGCGGACGCGAGCGATGGAGGGGCAGGGCGCGCCTGAGACACCCGCCGCCGCCCGCTGCGCCGCGCTACTCCCCGAAAGACGCGCCGAGGACGCATTCCGCGCACATCCGCTGGACGTCTGGATCGCGCGACATCGGGCGATCGCCGAAGCCCGCCTGTCGGAGTGGGACGCCGACGCCTTGTTCCGCGACGCAGCGCTCGCCGGAATTCGCGCCAACCCCGGATCGTACCTGACTACGACGGCGATCCTCTCGGCGGCGCATCTGGCGAGGCTCTCGTCCGCCCGACTTGAGGCCGCGCTGCCGGAGGTCGAGCGTCTTCCGATGATTGCGGCGCCGAATGCGGCCGGGGCGCCGTCGGCCAGCGATCCCTGGTACCTCGCGTGGGCGCTACCGCACCGGACTCGCGCCGACGCGATCGCGCTGAGCATCCGGCTCCGATCCTTCGAGGAGCAGCAGGCGGCGGTTGCATCTTACGATCCGCTCACCACGCTGAGATACTGGGTCATGCATCCTCTGGCGGAGGGCGTTCTGCAATTCCTGCGGATGCCGGGGCGGTTCCTGCTCCCGCCGTTGGCGCTAGCCGGATGCTGGCTGCTCGGCGCGCGCCGGAAACCGCTGGTCCTTCTCGCCGCCGGATGCATCGCCGACGCCCTTCTCGTCGGTCTGACCGGATCCAGCCTTGACGCCGTCGCTCGCTTTCAAGCGGTCTGGGCGGCGACGGACGCGGCGCTGGCGGCGACCTGCCTCACGCTTGCCGCGCGCCGCCTCGCACCCACGGTCACGCACACTCCGGATCGGGCGCCGGTCTTCACTCCCTCGGGCGAACGTCCGATACAAAACCCGGTCGGCTGATCTCGCCGATGCGGCGGACCGGACTGGCGCGACATGCTCTTCAACAGTGTCGAATTCGCAATCTTCCTGCTGATCGTCTACGTCTTGTACGTGTTGATGATGCGCCGTCTGCGCGCCCAGAACGCGATGCTGCTCGTCGCCAGCTACGTCTTTTACGGCTGGTGGGACTGGCGTTTCCTCGGGCTGCTGCTGGGTTCGACCGTCGTGGACTACGCCTGCGCCCGGTGGATCGACCGCCGTGTCGCACAACCGGAATCCTTCGACGGCGCAACCGCACCCCTCCGGTACACACCCGCCGTAAGGCGCCGGATTCTGCTGATCTCGATCCTCGTCAACCTCGGCGTACTGGGCGTCTTCAAGTATTACGACTTCTTCGCAGACAGCCTCGCGGAGGCGCTGACCGCGCTGGGCGTTCAGGCGTCGCCGATGACGCTCGGTGTGCTGCTGCCCGTCGGGATTTCCTTCTACACGTTTCAGACGCTCAGTTACACGATCGACGTCTACCGTGGCGACCTTCCGGCTCACCGCAGCTTCGTCGAGTTCGCGCTCTTTGTGTCCTTCTTCCCGCAGCTTGTCGCCGGTCCGATCGTGCGCGCGACGGATCTGCTTCCGCAGATCACCCAGCCGCGCACACTCTCGCTCCAGCAGACCTGCGACGGGGGGCGGCTTCTGTTCTGGGGCTTGTTCAAAAAGCTCGTCCTCGCCGACAACCTCGCCCTCGTGGCGGACCGCATCTTCGAACCCGGCGCGACGCACCACGGGGGCGCGGTGCTCGTCGGCGTGTACGCCTTCGCCTTGCAGATCTACTGCGATTTCTCGGGGTACACCGACATGGCTCGGGGCTGCTCGAAGCTGCTCGGGTTCGAACTCCCCCTGAACTTCAACCTTCCGTATCTGGCGACGAACCCGGTCGAATTCTGGCGACGCTGGCACATCACGCTGTCCACCTGGCTGCGCGATTATCTTTACCTCCCCCTCGGCGGCAGCCGGCGCGGTCCGCGGCGCACCGCGATCAACCTGATGTTGACGATGATCCTCGGCGGACTCTGGCACGGCGCGGCGTGGACCTTCGTCCTCTGGGGGGCGTACCAGGGCGCGTTGCTGGTCCTGTACAAGTCGGTGCAGCCGTGGTGGACGCCGATCGCGCGGAGGCTGGAGCAGCGCGTCGGCTTCGCGTGGCGTGTTGCTTGTACGATCGCGTTCTTCCAGTTCATCGGTCTGGGTTGGCTCGTGTTCCGCGCGGAGTCGTTCGGACAGGTTTCCTCGTTGCTCGATCGGATCCTGTCGCCCTGGGCGTACTGGTGGATCGTCGGCGCGGTGGGCGCGCCGTCGGGAACCTGGGTCGTCGCGTTCGCGGCGATCACCCTGCTGTGCTTTCAGCTTTCAAGACGCCACGCCGGCGAGGACATCGTGCTCGGCGGATTGCCCGTGCCGGTGCGGGCCGCGACGTATGCGGCGATGTTCATCGCCCTGGCCGCCTTCGGAGTCATGATTGAACGACCTTTCGTTTACTTTCAGTTCTGACGCGCCCGTCGACGCGCCGCCTGCGCGCCGTGTCCCTGCGCTTGCGGCCGGCTTCGCACGAGCGTGGCGCCGCGCGCCGCGCGCCGTCATCCTTGCCTTTGCGTTCACCGCCGCGACTCACCTCGCCGCGGTCCGGCTCTGTCCGCATCCCCTCCCGCGACCGCTGCTGGCGCAGAAAGCGCAGCGGCTCCTGACGCATGACGACGTTCGCCTCCTCGTTCTGGGGGATTCGCGCGGCACGTACGATCTCGTTCCCGCGGGAATTGCGGAAGTTCTGGACCTTCCCGCGCACACCGCCGTGAACCTCGCAGGCGATCACGGCGACGTCCCGTCCGCCCTCGCGCTTTACCGACAGGTCGGCCCGCGCCTGCAAACGCCGCCGACGATCCTGCTGAGCCTCTCGTTCTGGAGCATCAACGACGCCAACCCCGACCCCCTCGGCAATGAACTTCTCGCGTCGCTGACGTTCAAGGAGCGCAAGTCGCTCGTTGGGTTCGGACGCGCGCTCCTGACGCCCTTTCTGACCGAGCGATCACTCATCGAACGCTGGACGCTGCCTTTGCACAAACCGCTCCCCCCCGAGGTGCTCGGTGAATCCGGCTTCGTTCCGCTCGATCCGTCGTTCGATGGCGCGACGTCGGGGGCGAGAGTTGAGAAGGAGCTGGCACGGCTGATGCGCACCTGGTTCCACGCACCGCGGGTGGACGGCGTGCGCTGGTCGCGGACCGCCGCGGACGTGCGGACGCTGCGCGCCGCGGGCGCGCCGCTGGTGATCATCGACGCGCCGCTGCATCCGGCGCTGCTCGACCGGCTTGAAGCGGAGGGATTGATGTCAGCACTGGACGCGTTTCGCGCTCGGATCGACGCGCTGGGGGAGGAGCTTGGCATGCCGGTGCTGCGTTACGACGCCGCCGATCTCAACGCGCGCGACCCCACACCGCTTTTCTTCGACCTTCTGCACCTGAACGCCGACGGCGCGCGACGCTTCTCCCGGATCGTCGGCGAGGATCTTCGACGCCTCCGCGATGCCCGCCTTCTTGCCGCGCCGCCCGCACCGCCCGGTCACGTCGCGGCGAACAACTTTGCCGGACGATAACGATCATCGCCGGCCGCCGTGTTCAACGCGCGCAGCGCGCCCCCGACGACCGAGACCCCGATCCGCCGCGCCCACTCCAGCGGACCGTGCGGGTAGTTCGTCCCCAGCTTCATCGCCGTGTCGATGTCCGCCTCCGACGCCACGCCCTCTTCCAGCGCCAGCGCCGCTTCATTAAGCACTGCACAAAGCACCCGGGCGAAAATCAGACGGCATGCGTCGTGACGATCCTCGACGCCTGCCGCATCCGCGAATGCATGCACAGCCCCTCGCAGATCCGCGGTCATCATCAGGTCGCCTTTCCGACCCGGCACGGCCGGTGTCGGCGTCGGACCGTCGTAAGCGTAGAACCCGCGGCTGGTCTTCCGCCCGAGTCGCCCCTCCGCCACGAGGTTCCGCTGGATGTCATGCGGTGTGAAGCGAGGGTGACGGTTCATCTGCTCCCAGACCGACGTGCTCACCGCCAAGTTCACGTCCAGTCCGACCAAGTCCATCAATTCAAAGGGCCCCATCCGGAAACCCCCCAGCTCCTTCATCACCCGGTCGATCTTCTCGACCGTCGATATCTCCTCTCCCAGCAGCCGCAGCGCCTCGAGGTAATACCCCCGCGCCACCCGGTTGACGATGAATCCCGGCGTGTCCTTCGCCCGCACCGCCGTCTTGCCCCACGCCCGCGCCGTCTCCATCCCGAAGGTCACCGCGCCGGCCGCACTGGCGCGCCCGGCGATCACCTCCACCAGCGGCATCAGCGGCGCGGGATTGAAGAAGTGCATCCCGATCACGCGCGACGGATCGCGCAACCCTTCGGTGATCGCGCTCACCGACAGCGACGACGTGTTTGTCGCCAGCACCGCCGAACCCGGCAGCAACGCCTCAAGTCGCCGAAAAATCTCGCGCTTCACCTCCAGCCGCTCAACGACGGCCTCGATCGCCAACGTCCTGCAAGTCTCCGAAGCAGGGCAGGTCTCCAACCTGCCTTCGGTCCGCCGGTTCTGTGAGCCGTCGATCATCCCCGCCGCGTCCTCCAGCGTCGCCGCCGTCCGCAGATGTCCCAGCGCCGTCGCCCGGGCTTCGTCGGTCATCTTGCCCTTCTCAACCAGCCGATCGAGCTGGGCACGAATCCCCGCCGCGCCGCGCTCTGCGGCGCCGGAAGCGGCGTCCTGAAGCACGACGTCCCACCCGCGCATCGCCGCGACCTGCGCGATCCCCGCCCCCATCGTCCCCGCGCCGATCACCAGTACCGCCGGCACACCCAACCTCCTTCCTTGATCGGGTCACCGCACCGACAGCAGCGACAGCGCCAACGACGTCATGCACCGCACGCCGACCTGGATCGTCCCGCGCGGTTCCGGCGCAAACCGGCTCGAATGCGTCGACGGGATCGGCTCGCCGCCCGGCGCCTTCGACGCCGCAAACGCCTTCGGATCCGCCGACCCCAGCCAGAACATCAGCCCCGGAACCTTCAGGTGCCGCGAATACCGCCCGAAGTCCTCGCCGCCCATCTGGCCTGTGATTTCCAGCACACGCTCCGACCCCAGCACCTGACGGAACACCTCCGCCGCTGCCGTCGTCAATCCCGGATCGTTATACAATGCGGGTGTAAACTCATCCTCGATCACCGAAATCTCCGGATCACGCGGGCATCCGTGCGCCCGGCACGTGTGCGTCGTTACCTCGCGGATCCCGTCCAGCAGCGTCCGCCGCGCCTCGTCCGTGAACGATCGCACCGTCAGTTGCAGCTTCGCCTCGCCCGGAATGATGTTGTGCTTCGTTCCCGCGTGGATCGACCCCACCGTGATCACCCCCGGCTGCGTCGGGTCCAGCCGACGGCTCACCACCGTCTGAAGCGCGACGATCGTCTGCGACGCCGCGACGACCGGATCCGCAGCCTCGTGCGGTCGCGATCCGTGTCCGCCCCGACCGTGGATCGTGATGTCTACCGAATCCACGTTCGCCAGCGCCCATCCCGACGTGTACGACACCGTCCCCACCGGAATGCTGCCTGTCACGTGCAGCGCGAGGCAGTAATCCGGACGCGGAAAACGCTCGAACAACCCGTCCTCGATCATCATCTTCGCGCCCTTGCCGATCTCCTCGGCCGGCTGCGCAACCAGCACCAGCGTCCCCGACCAGCGATCTTTCAGCGCGACCAGCGCCTCCGCGACCCCGACCAGGCACGTCTGATGCGCGTCGTGACCGCATGCATGCATCACACCGACGACGGCTCCGTCCGGCGCCTTCGCGGTTATCTTGCTTGCATAAGGCAGCCCGGTCTCCTCAACGATCGGCAACGCGTCCATGTCGCCCCGGATCAGCAGCGTCGGGCCCTCGCCGTTCTTCAGCACCCCGACCACCCCCGTCCCGCCGACCCCTCGGGTCACGGTGTACCCGGCCCCCTCAAGCCGCTCCGCCATCTTCCGCGCGGACTCGAACTCCTGAAGCGACAACTCCGGGTTCGCGTGCAGGTCGGCATAAAGCTCCAGCCACGCCTCCAGCCGCGAGCCGATGAACGACTCGATCGCACCGGAAAGCTCCGCCCGGTAGACCGCCTTCACCGGCGACTCCGCCCGCACGGAAGATGCCCCCGGAGCAATAATGAGAACCGCCGCAGCCCCCGCCAGGACGCCGACGTTGGCTGCCGAGCTTGATCCGCGTCTTGTCCGTCCTTTGTCTCTCATTTCACCCGGCTCCACGTCATGCTCGGTTCATCTCTTTTCTTTGCTGCCCGCTCGTTTTACGGGCCTCGGATCGCTGGGGCGCGAAGACAATACCCGGCTTACACACTTCTGAACAAGTGAATAATGCCCGGCTGATCCCTCCCCTCTTGACAGACGTCGCCTCGTCTTGGCAGGTATACCCCGTCGGTTCGCGCAGGACGGGCCGCGTCCCTTCTTTTTTTAAAAGGAGCCCGGTGTGAAGAACCTGATCGTCCTTTTCGTGATCGGCCTGCTGATCTTCAGCGCCGTCTACTACGTCACCTTCAAGGCCTCGGAAGATCCCGGGCAGAACTTCGGTCTCGCCTTCGGCAATGCCGACGGCGACGCCATCGAGATGCACACGGTCATCTTCGGCCTGACCATCCGCCGGGATCCGCCGCGCGTCGACCTCAAAACCGGGACGACGTACTGGGAGGAGTGGGTGCAGAATCACTTTCAACTGACTGACGCCGCCGGTAACCCTGTCCCCCTGAAGCGAGAGATGGGCAGCTCGGTGATCCCGGGCAAGGACATCAAGGCCGGAACACCTGAGTTTTTTCTGGTCGCGGTGCTGAAAAAAGGGGCGAAGTATGACTTCGACTTCGTTCCTTACCGGGGAAGCCCCGACGTGTACCGGTATTCGTTCACCTGCCCTTCGCAGGATGAGAAAATCCGCCGACCCCTGTTCAAGCCGAAACCCTAGAACCCCTGTATTGCGAGTGCGTCGCCCCAGCCCGGATCGCGGACCTCCGGTCCGCTCCGCGCCCGACCGGATCGCGCCTGACCGGAATTTCGATCCGCGTGGGCGGAGCGAATTCCGCGCGCCGCCTCAAACGCGAGAACCTCGGGACTCTCCGCCGCTGCGCGAACCTCCTTCGGGATTGCATCGCGGCGCAACGCTGCGAAGATAAGCCCGTGTCGTCTTCCGAACATGAACGTTTCCAGCGCGCTGCGGAGCGCATCGCGCGCGCCTGCCGCGCGCCGATCCTCGAAGGATTGTCCTCCACCCGAGTGTCGATCAAACCGGATCGCACCGTCGTCACCGAGGTGGACCTGGCGGTCCAGCGGCAGGTCTTTGACCGTCTCACCTCGGAATTCCCCGATCACGCCCTCGTCGGCGAGGAGGACGAGTCCGCCGCCCGCCTCTCCCCACGCCTCCCGGGCTACGCCTGGGTCGTCGATCCGATCGACGGCACGCGCAACTACGCGGTCGGTTTCCCCTGCTTCGCCACCTCGATCGCCCTGCTGGAAGACGGGTCGCCCGTCGTCGGTGTGGTCGCGGAGCACGTCTCCGGACAGGTCTTCAGCGCCCGCCTCGGCGGTGGCGTCACGCTCGACGGCCGCCCCGTCCGCGTCAGCGAGGGCGAGGGGTTCCGCAAGAAATTGATCGGCATCCCGACCAGCATGGACGCGGTCACTCAGCGCGTCGTCGTCGGCTGGTTCCAGCGGGACGACCTCATCCTCCGCAACACTGGTTCCGCCGCGTATCACCTCGCCCTGGTTGCATCCGGAGCGCTGAATGCCGCTTACGGCTTCCAGTGCAAAATCTGGGACATCGCGGCAGGCGCGTTGCTGGTCTTCGAAGCCGGAGGCCGCATGACCGCCCTGGACGGCGCTGCCCTCTTTCCCTGGCAGCCCGGCGACGCCCCCGACCGCAACCTCCCGTCGCTCGCCGCCGCTCCGCGCCTGCACGAGGCGCTCATTCAGGATTTCCGCGACTGATCCGAGCGCGCTTCGCCTCCCCACTGTTGGAGTCGGCCCGCGCCGCTGCTTACGTCGCAGAAGCGGGTTCCGGGGCCCGACCGCGCGCCTTGTTCATCTCGCGCAAGCGAGAGAGATCCTCAAACCGCAGTTGAACCAGGAGTTGATCTTTCGGGCGCAGGATCGTGTCCGGCGGCGGAAAGGTCCGCGACTCTGCCGCGCCCGCCGGCTGATGCGCGACGACGTGCATCGGCAGGCCGCCGCAGAGGTCCGCGATCGACCGGTTCGCAAGCTCCGCCCCGGCCTGCACCTGAATCCGGCTGACCACGACGAGCTGCCCGTCCACCATGAAAGACGTCTTGATGCTCGGGTCGGTGGCGGCGGCGGCGAACGACGGCGCCGCCATCGCCGCGGTGCTGAACGCCACATGAATGTTGAACCCGTCGCGGATCTTGTTGGCGAGGTTCTGATCGAACAAACGCAGCACGACGCGGATGCCCGGGTTCAGACGCCGCGCATCGAGCGCAATCTCCAGGTTCGCCAGGTCGTCGTTCGTGCAGCAGATGACCGACTTCGCCTTCGCCACGTTCGCGTCCGCCAGCATCCGGTCATCGCGCCCGTTTCCCACCAGGACCGGGATCCGCTGCGCGCGCACCTGCGCCAGAAAAGCGTTCTTCTCGTCCGACTCGATCACCACCACCGGCATGCGCATCTTCAGAAGATGCCCCAGCGTCCGCAGCCCCAGCCGTCCGCACCCCACCAGCACCACGTGGTTCGACATCTCCGAGGCGATCATCCGCGACCACTCCCTTTCATTGTGCCGACGGTCCCGCAGCATGATCGACAGCTCGAGGAACGTCTCCACCAGGATCATCAATCCCATCAAGGGCACGATGAAGAATATCACGTCCAGGACGAGGTTGTCCGGAAAGGCCACCTGCGGTTCGAAGAAAATCAGGCACCAGGTGTAATACAGACCGCGGAAGAACGTGACCTCCTGCTCCGGCGGCGACAACGCCGAAAACAGCGCCCCGCCCCCGGCGAGCACCACCAGCAGGATCAGAAACCGCAGGCGGAAACGGTGAAACACCGCCCGCGCATAAAGCCAGTTCGCCCGCGCCCGCACCCGCAGCGCCGGTCGGGTCGTCTCCCAGACATCCACGTCCACGCGTTCGTTCACCCGCGCCCCCGTCGATTCCGCGGAAATCCGAAGTTATGATACTCTCGGTTTCCGATGAGAATACCGGCCGTCCGTGCGGCGTGGGTCCGCCGGACCGGCCCGTCCGGTTCAGGTGCCACGATGTCCTCCTTCATCGCAACCCCGCAAGCACCGGCGAGGCAGACGCCCTGGCGCCTTCAGCCTTTCCAGCCCGCCCACGCCTCGACGATCGCCGCCTGGGCGCCCGATGACGCCGCGCTCCGCCGGCTGGCGCCGGGAACCTTCCCGCCGCTTACGCCGCAGAAAGTGCTCGACTGGATCAAGCCTCACACCCGCGCCTTTGTCTTGATCCGGCCCGATGACAAGACGCCGGTCGGATACGGAGAGCTGAACCCGATGCGCGACGACCCGCGGCACTGGTGGCTGGGGCACATCGTCGTCGCCCCGGAGCATCGCGGCAGCGGCCTGGGGCACGCCCTCGTCGCCCGGCTCCGCGACCTCGCGATCCTGCGCCACGGCGCCAGCCGCCTGTCGCTGATCGTCTACCGCGACAATCAACCCGCGCGACGCTGTTACGAGCGCGCCGGGTTCGAATTCGTCGGCGAGGAGGTGCATCATTTCTCCCCGCATCCCGCCCCGCAGACCCTCGTCCGCTACGAGTGGCGCCGTTGAGAGGGCGGGGTGGCGACCGTCCCGCCACCGACGCGGTCCGGACCCCGACGCGGATGCGGGCCTCGCCGTGGTCATGCTTCGTACTGGATCGCCAGCTTCCGCAGCGCGTCGCGCTCGATCTGGCGCACGCGCTCCCGCGTCAGTCCGATCCGCGCCCCGATCTGCTTCAGCGTCAGCGGCGCGGACCCGTCGAGACCGTAACGGTACTTGAGAATCTCAACCTCGCGCTCATCAAGCTGGTCCAGCAGCGCCGTCAGCCGCGTCGCGTCTCCCTCGAACGCCATCGCGTCCTGCGGCGCGTACGCATTCGGGTCCGCCAGCGAGTCCGTCAGCGACGGATGATTCGGATCGTCCCCGTCTCCCGCCGTGATGCTCACCGCCTTCACCGCGTTCTGAATGTGCCGGATCTTCCGCTCCGGCATCTTCAGATACTCCGCCAGTTCCGCCATCGTCGGCTGACGCTTCTCCCGATCGCGGAACGACTCGACCGCCCTTCGGTAGCGCGAAATCAGTTCGACCATGTACGCCGGAATATGCACGGCTTTGTCGCCGTTGATCAGGCTGCGCTTGATCGCCTGCTTGATCCACCACGAGGCGTAGGTGCTGAAACGCGTGTTCTGGTCCGGGTCATACCCCTCGACCGCCCGGATCAGACCGAGGTTCCCCTCGTTGATCACGTCCGCCAGCGGCATGCCGCGCTTCGCGTATTTCTTCGCGATGTTGACCACGAGGCGCAGGTTGGCCCGCACCATCCGTTCCCGCGCGACGTTGGCCTGATGCTCCGCTTCGTCCCGCTCGGCCAGTGACAGCTCCCCCCGACGAAAGCGCTCCGCGGCGGTCCGTGCATAACGAACCTGCTCCGCGAGCGTTCGCTCCTCCTCAGGGGAGAGCAGGTAGGACTGATTGATCTGTTTCAGATACGTCTGGAGACCGGAATCGACGATCATGGGCGCCCTCGACCGGCGCAGGCGGAACGCCGCCGCGCGGGCAATACGAAGTCACTGGAACCCCCACGTCGGATCGACCTCCTCGGGCGGATCAGTTGAGGCAAAATGACCGAAAACCCACAGCGCGCCCGCGGGCAATGCGCATGCACCCCCCGCCGGGTCGCCGCCGGATTTCGTCATGTCCGACCCGCGCGGGCGGCG
>BOJX01000056.1 GCA_016860685.1 Planctomycetota bacterium | reverse complement strand
GACTGCGCGAGGCTGATGACGAAACGGGCGAGGCCCGTCGCCCGCTCGCAGCGCATCGGGTTGCGCTTGTAAGGCATCGCGCTGCTGCCGATCTGCGACGCCTCAAAAGGCTCCTCGATCTCCTTGAGGTTCGCCAGCAGACGGACGTCGTTGGCGAACTTGTGAACGCTCGCGGCGACGCCCGCCAGCGAGCCGATGACCTCGGCGTCCACCTTCCGCGAGTACGTCTGACCGGTGACCGGTTCGACCTGGTCGAACCCGAAGGCGTCGGCGACGGCGCGATCGAGCGCCAGCACCTTCTTGTGATCGCCCTGAAAAAGGGTCAGGAAACTCGCCTGCGTGCCGGTCGTGCCCTTGACGCCGCGGAAGCGCAGGGAGACGATCCGGTGTTCGATTTCGCTGAGGTCGCGGACGAACTCCCACGCCCAGGTCGCCGCCCGTTTCCCGACCGTCGTGACCTGCGCCGGCTGAAAGTGCGTGTACCCGAGCGCGGGAAGATCCCGATGCTGTGCAGCGAATGCGCCGAGGGCGTCCACGACGTTCGCCAGCCACCCGGCGAGACGGCGCAGACCGTCGCGCATCAGGATCAGGTCGGCGTTGTCGACGACGTAGGCGCTGGTCGCACCGAGATGAAGGATGCCGCGGGCGTTCGGCGCCAGGTCGCCCCACGCCTGGATGTGCGCCATCACGTCGTGACGCACGCGAGCCTCGTAGCGGGCGGCGGCGGCAAAGTCGATCCGATCGATCGTCCGCTCCAGCTCAGCGATCTGCTCCGCCGAGATGTCCAGCCCGAGACGCCGCTCCTCCTTCGCCAGCGCCAGCCACAGCTTTCGCCACGTCAGAATGCGCGTGCGCGCTCCGAACAACTCCGCCATCTCCCGCGAAGCGTTCCGCGCCACCAGCGGTGATTCGTAGACCGAGCGCTCAGACATCAACGCCGTGATTCTCCTGGCGGAAGAATATCATGGCGCGCAGCGGGGCGGTAGCGCCCGATCTGCGGCACATGCGGTCGGCACGAGGGTTCGCGCCGACTCCCTCCACCCTACGTCGCACCCGCCGGCGCTGCGACTCCCCGACTCAGACTCCGCTTCAAGACCTGCGGCGCACACCAGCGAAAGAGCGCTTCCTTCTCAGGCGCGGCTCGGTAATGTACCGCCGTCGCCGTCAGCCGCCTTTCTTCAGTTCCGCGACCAGGCGGTTGCCGGACTGCTCCTTGATCTCGATCGCCATCCCGGGCATCGCGAGATCGGACAGCGCGTCTCCGAGCATGTTGAGGTCGAACGACCAGTAAATCTCGATCGTGGCCACTTCGTTGACCAGTTCGCGGAGCTTGACGCCCTCCGCCCCTTGCTGCACCCCCCGGAGCTTGAGCAATTCGGGCGTCACCACATTGCGGAAGTCATTGCGCGTGCAGTTCGACAGGCGCAGCTCGAAGATGTTGTACGAGGTTGCACGCTTGCGCCACTTCTCCGCCACGTCCATCAGAACCCGGGGGGCGACTTCGGCGGCGAGTTTCGCGAAGGCGTCATCGCCGCAGGCCGCCGACGACGTCAGGTACGGCTTCTCGGGACGGTAGGAATCCGAGTGCAGGAGTTTCGCCGAGTCGGCCTGCACGACGCGCACGTTGAGCACGATGTCCCAGCGGTAGACGGTCCGGCCGCCGACATTGGTTGCGCCGCCGGGGGTCGCCTCGGCGTTGCCGAAGACGAGGACATCGGCGGAGAACTTCGCCGCCACCGCCGCGAGGGTGTTCACGTCGTTGCCCAGCGCCGCCAGCTCGACGTCGCGGTCCTTCACGTCCATCGAGACGTTCTTGTCCACCAGCTCCACGTCTTTGCTGAGGAAGAAAGCTTCCACCTTGGACTGGCAGATGCCGTTGTACTTCGGATCCTTCAGGTCGCTGGTGTCGTTGTCCTCCGTGATGACGATCATGCAGCGCGGGTTGCCGACGTCCTCCTTGAGCTGCGCGAAGTGCGCCCAGGCGTCCTCGAACTTCGCCGTCGAGACGGTCGCGAGGATCTCGACGTGCGTGATGTCGCCGTCCTTCCACTCCCTGGTCGGTTTGTACTCGACGATGTAGCCGGTTACGTCCGCCAGAATGCGGTCTTTGATGAGCTGGAAGTCCGCGACTTCGGACTGCGCGTTGATGAACACGCCGCAGGCCTGCTCGACGGCTTTGCGCTTCGCGTCCTTCAGCGCCTCGTCCGAAGCCTTGACATCGGTTCCGGCGGCTTTCCCGACGGCGGTGACACGCGTGAGCTGGGCGTCGGCGGGGTTGATCCCCAGGTGAAGAGTCAGAATCGCCGCAACAGCCGGCGCATAGCGGCGCGGGAAACGACCGGACCGGATCTGAAGATGTTCTTTCATGATTGAGTGACTCCGAATTGGCTGCCTTGATAGGGTGTCGCGGATCGCATGACGTTTCAATCGGGCATAACGCACCTTTGCGGTGACGCCTGCCGATTATCGGCCGACGGCGACCTCCTGTCGCGTCGGTCTCCGTTGTCCAACGCCCCAACCTTCAAATCGCTGGTGTACCTTCCACCCGAACTTGCGGAAAGCCCTTGCATTAGACGATCGAAGTCACTATGACGTTGGCGCACCTGCACAAATCAGGGTGGTGTCAGGCGGAGTTCGGCTCACTCGGTCGGACCGCTGGATGCTCCGGAGGGGTGAAAGGGCGTGAGTCGGCTCGTTCAGCGGTGTCGGTGGGCGCTGTGCGGTCAAGGCGTTTTCCGTAACCTTATAAAAAACAAAACGTTGTGAGGCTTTTGTGGGCACGGGCTCATTCCGTCCACTTGGGCCTTGGGGTGCCGTTTCTGCGACACGGGACAAGACGGATCTTCGCGATGCGGGACAAGGCGGATCTTAAGGAGTTCGAAATCTTGAACGCGAATCACGGATCGAAGTGGGTTTGGTTGGTGGCGGCGCTCGGGTGCCTGGTGGGCAGTCCCGGGCTGGTATTCGGGCAGGAGGGGGCACCTGTGGGAGACGCGGCGGCTCCGGCTGCGGCCGCCGCAGCGCCGGCGTCGGACTTGGAGCGTCCGGGCATTCCCGCGCTGTGGTACATCGCGCCGATCTGCGGCGCCGTGGCGCTGTGGATGGCGTGGAAGTTTTATCAGGAGGTGAAAGCGTCCGACGAAGGCGATCCGCTGATGATCAAGATCGCCGGTTATGTCCGCGACGGTGCGCGGGCCTATCTGTTCCGGCAATACAAGGTGGTGGCCATCGTGTTCGTCGTTCTGTCGGTCATTCTGACCTGGATGGCGTTCGGGCTGCACGTTCAGCACGGCATCGTGCCTTTCGCGTTCCTGACGGGCGGGTTCTTCAGTTGCCTGTGCGGCTGGCTGGGCATGAGCACGGCGACGATCGCCGCGCACCGGACGGCGGCGGGGGCGCGCGAGGGGTTGAACCGCGGGTTGCACGTGGCGTTTCGCGCCGGCGCGGTGATGGGCCTGGTCGTGGTGGGCTTCGCCCTCATCGACATTACGGTTTGGTTTTTCATCCTTTATCACGCGTCGAGCATGTCGCTGAACGACATCACGGTGGTGATGCTGACGTTCGGGATGGGGGCGAGCACGCAGGCGCTCTTCGCCCGCGTGGGCGGCGGGATTTACACGAAGGCGGCGGACGTCGGGGCGGACCTCGTCGGCAAGGTCGAGGCGGGCATTCCCGAGGACGACGCCCGCAACCCGGCGACGATCGCGGACAACGTCGGCGACAACGTCGGCGACGTGGCGGGGATGGGCGCGGACCTTTACGAGTCGTATGCGGGGTCGATCCTGGCGACGGCGGCACTGGGCGTCGCTGCGGCGGCGGCGCTGCACCACGACAACTGGACGAGCGACGCGATCCGCCTGCTGACGGTTCCGATGATCGTCGCGGGCGCGGGCATTCTGGCGAGCATCTGGGCGGGCATCAAGATCGTGCAGACGCGCGAGGGTGCGACGATGTCGGAATTGATGGGGTCGCTCAACAGGGGGCTGCTGGCGTCCAGCGGCGTCATCCTCGCGGCGACGTTCATCATCTGCCGGATCATGCTTGGCGGCATCGAGGGGGTGAGCTGGGCGGGCATCGCCTCGGCGGTGGTCGTCGGGCTGGTCGCGGGATATCTGATCGGCAAGGCGACCGAGTATTACACGAGCTACGACTTCAAGCCGACGCGCGACATCGCTGAGCAGGGGCAGACGGGTCCGGCGACGGTGATCATCGCGGGCGTCGCGGAAGGCATGAAGAGCACGTGGGCGTCACTGACGATCATCATCATCGGCATCATCCTGTCGTTCGTGCTGGCGGGCGGCGGAGACGAATTCATGCTCGGGTTGTACGGCATCGGTCTGGCGGCGGTGGGCATGCTCTCGACGCTGGGCTTCACGCTGGCGACCGACGCTTACGGGCCGATCGCGGACAACGCCGGCGGCAACGCGGAAATGACGCATCAGAAGCCGGAGGTCCGTCAGCGGACGGACGCCCTGGACTCGCTGGGCAACACGACGGCGGCGACGGGCAAGGGCTTTGCGATCGGGTCGGCGGCCCTGACGGCGCTGGCGTTGCTGGCAGCGTACGTCGAGGAGGTGCGCATCGGGCAGGTCCGCGAGGCGCAGTCGTACATCACGACCGTCGTGGCGGACTCGGGCAAGACGCCGACGGCCGGCATGGGCGAACTGTACTACATCGGCAACGGCAAATTCGGCGAGAAGACGAAGGCCGGCACGGGCGAGAGCGCGTTTGACGGATACATGCTCCTGACGGACATCGACGAAGTCACAGACGCGCTTGAGAAGAAACACGCCGAGGCCGGGGCGTCGGGCTTCAAGCTCGGCCCGCTGGGTGCGCCGGATGAGTCGAAGGTCCGGACGATGGTGTTCGAAGGTCATGAGGTGGCGGTCGTCTCCGCGCGTCAGGCGTCGCTCCAGCAATACATGGACTTCTACGACGTGACGCTGATGAATCCGAAGGTGTTGTGCGGGATGTTCGGCGGCGTGCTGCTGGTGTTCCTGTTCTGCGCGTTGACGATGAAGGCGGTGGGGCGCGCGGCGTACCGGATGATGCTGGAGTGCCGCACGCAGTTCCAGGCGATCCGCAACTACCTGAAGGACACGAAGGGCATGTCGGATCAGCAGGCTGCCGACCCGGACAACTGGCCGGCCGAGCAGATCGAGTACAAGGGCGCGAAGCTCCCGGACTACGCGAACTGCGTTCACATCTCCACGGTCGGCGCTCAGAAGGAGATGATCTTCCCGGCGCTGCTGGCGATCATCGTCCCGGTGGTCGTCGGGCTGTTCTTCGGCGTGGCGGGCGTGATGGGCCTGCTCGCCGGCGGGCTGACCAGCGGGTTCGCGGTGGCGATTTTCATGGCCAACGCGGGCGGGGCGTGGGATAACGCGAAGAAGTACGTCGAAAAGGGCAACTACGGCGGCAAGCGCAGCGACACGCACAAGGCGACGGTCGTCGGCGACACGGTCGGCGATCCGTTTAAGGACACCTCCGGACCGAGCTTAAACATTCTCATCAAGCTCATGAGCATGGTGAGCGTCGTGTTTGCTGGACTGGTGGTGAAGTACTCGCCGCAGATCAGCCAGATGCTGGGGCTGGGCTGATCCGCCTCCCGGCGACGAAGTCCAGCGACGGTTCGAGATCAGAGTTGCGGTCCTTCGGGCTTGCCGGTCCGACGGACCGCTTTCTTGCGCCTTCGCGTGACGGAAGACGGTTGCTAAAAAGGGGGCGCCGCGCGGGTTGTGGTCGGGAACCGGGGGGTTTGGCGGCGGGGACGCCCGGGGTCGCCGAAAGAGGTCATCCCCGCCGCCAGTTATCGTCATTGTCGGGAACCCACCCCGGAAGTTCAATTGCGATCTGCGGTCGCCGGGCGGGTCGGTGCCGGGAGATAGGCACTGGGGAATAAAATTGCCCGTTGTTGTTGGTGGGCGGAAAGAGACAGGCTCACGGTCACCGCAATGAACGGTGGCGGGCTTGCTCGACCGTGGCGCGGGACGGGAGCTGGTCGCAGGGCTTGGCGGGTCACGGGGTCGCTGCCGAATTGCGGTTAACACGCCGGGATTTCGCCCGTCCTGGCGACGGCCCGTGGAACCCATGTTAAACCGCAACTCAGCCGAGTCCGCATCAGGGCCTCGTTCGGGGAGCGCTGAAGCTCCGTCGGCGTGGGATGGGCGGCGAAGGCGCGTCTGGCGGCGGGCGTGGGCGGGCGTCGGGTTGGCGACGGCGCTGCTGCTGAGTGTGCGCATCTGGTGGGGGGCGGTGGCGCATGAGCGTTTGACCCGCGCCGTCGAGGCGTACCGAGCCGCCGGGGAACCGGTCTTTATTGAGGATTTTCTGCCCCCGAAGGGGGTGCCCGACGACGAGAACGCGGCGACGGCGTATCAGAAAGCCGCGGGCATGATCGCCGTGCCCGACGCGATGCAGGTCGTCGGGGCGAACTACTTCGAGGATTATCGCTGGGCCCGGGCCTATCCGGACGACGCCCGGCTCATCGTCGAGGCCAACGCGGGCACGTTGGCGGAGCTGCACCGGGCGTCAGTGCTGACGGAGTGCGACTGGGGCGTGCGGATCGTCAACCCGATCGTGAATACGCTGCTGCCGACGCTCTCGTGGACGCGACACCTGAGCCAATCCGCCGTGTACATCGCCGTTTCGCAACACGCGATCGGCGATGACGAAGGCATGATGCGCACGCTGGCGGACCTGCACACGGCGCACTGTCGGCTCGTTGAGGACCGGACGACGTTCGCGGTGACGTTGCTGTCCGCGCGGGCCTGTGAAGGGCTGCGCTGCTCGGCGATCGAGTTCACCGCGCCGCGCCTTCAAGTCGAGCGCATCGGAACAAGCGGCGAAGCCGGGGATGCAGTCGCGGACGCCGCCGTCACCATCCGTCCTGCAAAGCGGGAGCAGGTCCGTGACGAGGTAGCCCGTCTGCTGGACGAAGACTGGATCAGGCAAGCGTGGGGCCACGCGATGAACGCGGAGCGCGCCGCGCTTTACGATTTCGCGGCCAACTTCGGAAAGCCGACGTTCATGGCGGGGATGGGCATCGTTGCGCCGCTTTCCGGGCAACCCGTCCGGTGGCTCATCGGGCCGTCCTTTGACCTTGACGCCGCAAGAGGCATGGCGCGGTTCACGCGTGTCCGGGATGCGGGGCATGTCGCCTCATACCGCGAGGCGGCGACACGGGCGGGTGTCGACCCACTCCGCGCGGCAGCGCTCGACGAGCCCGGCACGCACATTGAACGCGCCGCGTGCATTCTTTCGCAGACGCTGATGTGGGGAGCGGAACGCACCTTGGACGGCGAGTTTCGCTTGAAGGCTCAGCGTCGGATGGCGGCGACGGCACTGGCGATCCGGATGTACGAGGTGGATCACGGGCGGCGTCCGGCGTCGCTGGCGGAACTGGTTCCGGAATACCTTCCGGGGGTTCCTGAGGATCCCTTTGCGGATCGTGGAACGCCGATCCGTTACGCCCCGGACGCCGACCCGCCGGTGCTTTACAGCGTCGGCCCGGACGGCGCGGACGATGGCGGGCAGCTCCGACGGCTTGAGAACGGCGCGCGCGACGACTCGGTCAGCGACATCCCCTTCTACCTTGACGGCGATCGCCCGCGCGATCCGCTGGACCTGTCCAAGGGATTGAAAACGCACGCTGCGTCCGCCGAACCCTGATCGGCGCCTGCTTCACATGATCGCTCTCCGACCGCAGCGCGACCTTACGACAGGCTGTGAACCACAATCATCACGAAAGCGACCGCCGCCGGGAACCCGACGAGGCACAGGAACGCGGCGAAGCCCCCGAAGCAATACAGGCGGAGGATAATCGGCCAGGATCGCCGCGCGCCGCCGAGCATCCAGCGGATGACCCGCTGCACGTCAAAGATGGTGACCGCGGCGAGGATCAGAAAGACGCCGACCGCCGCGGTGTACAACGCAAGATCCCAGTCTCGATTGCGGACGTTCGCGCAGGCGATGCCCGCGATCGCCAAGGCGCCGGCGACGCCCGTCAGGCTCAGGGGCGCGGGGCAGTACAGCGTCAGGGCGGCGGCGCGCCTCTGTCGGTCCAGCGCGATGTCCGGGTGACGGATGACATAGTAAGGCACGACGGTGACGGTCAGGATCGCCGCCAGGATCGCCGCATGCGCTGCGACGGCGAAGGTGTATCCGCCGAATCCGACAAAGGCGTCGAACGCATCAGGACGAAGAAAGCGCAGCACCAGGGTGAACAAGAGAAAGGGAGCGAACGCCAGGGTGATCGTTACGCGGCGGAAGCGACGGGCCTCCACTTCGTCCACCGGTCTGCTCATCTCGAGGCAGAAGTGCTTCGTGCGGAAGACGACCATCCAGACCGTCATCAGGTAGGCGCGGACGGGTCCGACCTTGTCGCGGTGCATCCAGGGGAGGTGCGACTCGGCGGACCTGATGAACGCGATGTCGAGACCGCACTCGGGGCAGTGGTTGCTCGTGAGGGTGCGAAGGTTGTACGCGCATGCAGGGCAGTACACGTCCTCGGCGATCTGGTCGGCCCGAGCCTGATCAGGCGGTGCAGGAGCGGACTTCACCTTCTCGTCCGTGGCGACGTTTGTTTCCGGTAGTTCAACAGTCACTCGAAGTCCCCTGCGGATTCAAAAATGTGAGCAATCTGTTCCGCCGTCAAGGACGAACACAGCAGGCCGATGTTTACGTCGAACCTGACAGAATCTTCACAGCACGGGAACGCAAAGCGGGAGCGGCGCCGCCTTGGCGCTCCAACCGGAAGGGCGTAGCGTCCGGAATCGTCCAGCGGCGCGCGACGGTCGCGCGGCGGCGCAGGGAGTCCGGCGGGCGAACGACCCGCTTCACGATCAGGCATTCGGGGCGCAACGATGGGATTTGCATCCGGACCGATCTCGTTTCGACGTTTTCTGATGGCCGGGCGTCACCCGGAGTCGTTTGACGGCGCGATGCTTTCGGCGCTCGCCGAACATGCCTTCGGACGTCATGCGACGGCGACCGGCGACGGGCTGGAACTGGGCTGGATCCGTCCGACGCACTTGTTCGACACGGATTTTTCGTCGGAATCGGGCGTGACGGTCGGCCGGTTCACGTATGTCGCGCTGCGCGTAGACCGGACCGGCGCGCCGCCGGCGATCGTCCGCAGCTACCGCATGATGGAGGAAGCGGCGCGGCTGGCGGATTCGGGCCGCGAGTTCCTCACCCGGTCCCAGAAGAAGGAGGCGAAGGAGGCGGCGCTTGCCCGGGCGGAACAGGAAGCGAAGGAGGGTGTGTTCCGACGGGTCTCGGCGACGCCACTGCTGATCGACTGGGCGGACGGGGCAGCGTACTTCGGAAGCACCTCTGCATCCGCGGCAGACCGCCTGACGACGCTTTGTGCGGATACGTTCGACATCAGTCTGGTTCCCGCACATTCGGAAGAGGTCGCGTTCCGCATTGCGCAGCGGCTGGGTCTTTTGAGCGCGTTCGAGGAGAGCGCACCGGAATATGTCGCGCCTCCTCCGCAGGGCGCCGCCGGTTTTGACACGGGCGCGCTGGACGCACACGACCGGACGTACCTCGGTCGAGAGTTTCTGACCTACCTCTGGAACCTGCGCGATGACGCGGAGGGTTTGTGTCCGATCGGCGGCGGCAAGGAGGTTGAATTCGTTCTGCACAAGTCACTGAGCCTCGAGTGCGAGCGCGGCGTGACCGGTCGGTTGTCGATCCGCGCCGATGCGCCGGCGACGTCGGCGGAGGCGCGTGCAGCGCTCGCCTCTGGCAAGCAGCCGACGAAGCTGAGTCTTCTGGCGGTCATCGGCGGCGAGGAGGCGTCGTTCACGCTCGACGGGCGGCAATTCACTGTCAGCGGGCTGGCGCTTCCGCGGTCCGACGAGAAGGACGCGGCAGCCGCCCTGGAGGAACGCTTCATGACCCTCCGGCTCGTCGCGGACACGCTGGACGCGATGTACGCCGAGTTTCTGCGACTGCGCCTCGGAAACGGGTGGAGCCGGACGTGGAGCGGCGTCCGGGCGTGGGCGATGCGCGAGGTCGCGTCGGACGTGCGCGGTCCGCAACGCGCGTCAGCCTGACCGGTCCGGCCGGCCATCATTGCTCAGACGTGCCGCGGTAACCTCTCGGGTGCGCCTGGTGCCAGCGCCACGCCGTCTGAAGGACGGTGCGGATGTCTCGGATCTTCGCCTGCCAGCCAAGCTCTCGTTTCGCCTTCGAGGGGTCGGCAAAAAGCTGGGGCGGGTCGCCCTCACGCCGCGGGGACACGACGGCCGGAATCGGGTGTCCGGTGACCTGGCGCGCGGCGTCGATCACCTCGCGCACGCTGCACCCGACGCCGGTTCCGACGTTGTAGGCGCGAAAAAGCCCGGGGAGTTGCGACTCGATCGCGACGCGGTGGATCGCCGCGAGATCCTCAACGTGGATGTAGTCGCGGATGCAGGTTCCGTCGGGCGTGGGATAGTCGTCGCCGAAGATGCCGATGTGCGGACGCTGCCCGAGGGCGACCTGAAGGACGAGGGGGATCAGGTGCGACTCCGGCTGATGATCTTCGCCGATCGCGCCGTCAGACGCCGCTCCGGCGGCGTTGAAGTAGCGCAATGCGCACGCGCCCAACCCCCACGCCGCGGCGCTGTCGCGCAGCGCCCACTCGATGGCGAGCTTCGTCCGTCCGTAAGGATTGATCGGAACCTGGGGCATATCCTCGACGATCGGCACGCGTGGAGGCACGCCGTAAGTGGCGCAGGTGGAGCTGAACACGAGGCGCCGAACGCCGTGGTCGCGCATCGCCTCGAGAAGGACGACGGACCCCGCGACATTGTTGCGAAAATACTTCAGCGGCTCGCGGACGGACTCGCCGACGTCGAGGAACGCGGCGAAGTGCAGCACGCCGTCAAAACCTTCAACCCGAAAGAGGGAGTCCAGCAGCGCGCGGTCCGCGATGTCCCCGTCCACCCAGCGCGCGTTCGAGTCGATCGCCGCACGATGCCCCGCTGAGAAATCGTCCAGCACGACGACCTCGTGCCCCGCCCGTACCAGTTCGCGCACGCAGTGACTGCCGACGTAACCGGCGCCGCCCGTGACCAGCAGACGCATCAATCTTCCTCCAGGAACGCCCGCCCCTCCGGCAGATCGTCCGCCCCGGTTGAATCCTCCAGCACAACGTCCGCCAGCCGCGACACGCTCATGATCACTCGGCGCAGCACGACGACTTTCCGGCGGTTGACGGTCACGCCCTGCTCCAGCGCCTCCGCGAGATACGCCTCCTTCGACGCGTGTCCCTCGCGGCAGTCATGCACGTCCGCTTCGGTCAGCACGAGTGCGCTGTCGGTCACTTCGGCGAGCCGCCCGAGGTAGAGAATCGGACCGTCCGTGTCGACAGCGACCAACTCGGTGAGGAAGGCGTTCAGTGGATCGATCTGGTTCATGCGTTTCCCGCCGTCGCCCTTGCCCTCTCGGAGGGCGGCCGCTGTATAAGAACCCGCTCACCGCTTCCTCGCAAGCGCGGTCCGGCGGAGGAGGTCATGACGCCGTCTTACGCTGGCTTGCTCGTTTGACGCGCTGGGCGGCGGCGAGCATCTCGACGCGCCGGGCGTCGTCGATCCGCACATCCTCGACGATCAGACCGTCGCGCATCGCGATCAGCCGGTCCGCCTGTGCAGCGACGTCCATCTCGTGTGTGACGATGACGATTGTTTTCCCGGATTCGTGCAGATCCTGAAAAATTCGCATGATCTGCTCTCCGGTGCGCGAGTCGAGATTGCCGGTCGGCTCGTCGGCGAGGATCAGGTCCGGCTCGTTGACGATCGCGCGGGCGATCGCGACGCGCTGCCGCTCACCACCGGAAAGCTCGCCGGGCATATGCTTCCAGCGCCGCTCCAGCCCGACCTGCCGCAGCGCCTCCATCCCCTTCCGCCGGTCCACCGACGCCCGAGCGTACACCAGCGGCATCAGGACGTTCTCCAGCGCGCTGGTGCGGTTGACCAGATTGAACGACTGAAAGACGAACCCGATGTGCCGGTTGCGCACGCCCGCGAGCTGCCGCGACGACATCGCGCTGAGCAGCGCCCCGCGGAACTCGAGCGTGCCCGACGTGGGCCGATCGAGGCAGCCGAGAATGTGCATCAGCGTGCTCTTACCGCTGCCCGAAGCGCCGGTGATGCTCACGAACTCGCCCGCCTCAATCCGCAGATCCACGCCCGCCAGCGCATGCACGACGTCCTCGCCCATCGCGTATTCTTTGCGGAGTTGGCAGGCGTTGATCATGATCGCGATGCCGGCGGAGCCTCACTTCCGGTCGCGGTTCGAAGGTCCGACCGGCAGCTTCGTATACACGACCGCGCCTTCCTCCAGGCCTTCCATCACTTCCGAATACATGCCGTTGCTCAAGCCCAGTTTGCAGGCGACGAACTTCGTGGCATGCTCCTCTCCCGCGTCGCGGTCCGGAACGTACACGCCCAGGTCGCCGCGAGGCCCCTCGACGATCGCCTCTTCCGGGCACAACAGCACGTTGCTGACCCGGTCCGCCGTGAACGTCACGTCCGCCCGCATTCCCTTGAAGAGCTTGCCGCGGTTCTCGCTGATGATGACCACGTCCACCGGGTAATACACGGCCTCCTGAACCTTCTTCGGTTCGGGAAGGATGCGCTCGATGATGCCGGTGAACGTCTCGTCGCGGAAGGTGTCGACGCGGATGACGGGCAGTCCCTCCTGACCCTGCGCGGCCGCCGTCCAGTCCGTCGGCAGGGCCGTCCGATCCGCACTGCCCGGTTTCGCCCACGCCGGAGCGATGTCGTACACCCGTCCGATTTCCGCCTCGTCCACCTCCGCCCGGACGATCAGCTTGCTGGTGTCGATGACCGTCGCCAGCAGCGTTCCGCCGGTGAGCGTCGTCTTGCCGCCCTGGATGACCTCGCCGACCTGCGTGCGCATCTCGCCGATCATCCCGTCGATCGGCGAGCGAATCTCCGTCTTCTCGAGACGCTCCAGTGCGTCGCCGAGCGTCTGCTGCGCGCTTTTCAGCGTCGCCTCGGCAATCGAGACGTCCTTCGCCGCGATCCCGATCTGGATCAGGACGCCGTCGCGCCCGGCAGCCGCGTCACGTACCCGCGACGCCAGCACATTCACGTTCGTTTCCGCCGCGATCAATTCGTCGTCCGTGGCGTCAGCAAGCTCCCGGGTCTTCGTAAAGCGGAACTCCGCGTGATAATGCTGAGCGTCGAGCTGCGCGACCAACTCGTTCGCCCGCCTCAATTCGACGCGTTCCAGGTTGTTTAACGTCAGCTTGGCTCGCTCCAACCGGGCCTCAGCCGCCGAGACCTCCTGCTGCGCCCGGTCGTAGTTGCGTTTCTCCTCCTCTCGGTCGAGGCGGATGATGGCGTCCCCCGCGCGAACGACATCGCCGGGTTGCTTGAGAATCTCAAGGACTTCCCCGCTCGCCTCGGCCTTGATCTCAATGCGCCGCGCGGGCAGCACTTCGCCGACGGCCTCGATCGGCACGGTCAAGTCCCCGCGCGTGACCTTTGCGGTCTTGCCCTCCGTAAACGTGAACGACAGGCGGAAGCTGCGAAGCTGAAAATACCCCAGCACCCCCACCGCAAGCACCAGAAACGTTATCAGCAGCTTTTTGATCATGTATTGTCACGGAGCGCAGACTTGCGCAGGAACCCGGAACCCAGGTGCGGCGCGCTCCGCGTCTCGAACACGCGATGCCCCGCTGAGCCGCCTCCAAGTCGAGTACCGGCTGGATCGGTTAAGCCGCCACCGACGATTTCTCACAGGTCATCCCGAATGCATCCGCCACCGGCTGGTTCGTCAGGCGACCCTCCTCCATGTTGACCCCGAGCGCAAGCCCCGGGTCGCTTTTGCACGCGGCGCGATACCCCAGGTCCGCCAGTTTCAACACATAAGGCAGCGTCGCGTTCGTCAACGCGAACGTCGAGGTCCGCCCGACGGCGCCCGGCATGTTCGCCACGCCGTAATGCACGACGCCGTCCACCTCGTAAACCGGGTCATCATGCGTCGTCGGGTGGATCGTCTCACAGCACCCGCCCTGGTCCACCCCCACGTCCACGATCACCGCCGCCGGCGGCATCTCCTTCAGGTCCGCCCGTGTCACCAGGACCGGACAGCGTGCTCCCGGAATCAGCACCGCGCCGACCACGAGGTCCGCCCGCTGAAGGTGACGCCGGATCGCGTGACGGTCGCTGTAAACCGTGTGTACGTTGGCGGGCATGACGTCATCGAGGTAGCGCAGACGGTCGAGGTTCACGTCCATGATGGTCACGTTCGCGCCCAGCCCGGCCGCCACCTTCGCCGCGTTCGTCCCCACCACGCCGCCGCCGATCACCAGGACTTCCGCCGGCGCCACCCCGGGTACACCTCCCAGCAGGATGCCGCGCCCTTTCATCGGGCGTTCGAGGAACTTCGCACCCTCCTGAATGCTCATCTTTCCCGCCACCTCGCTCATCGGCGTCAACAGCGGAAGTCGCCCCTGCCGGTCCGTCACCGTCTCGTACGCGATCGCCACTGCTCCCGTGCGGAGCACCCCTTCCGTCAGCTTGCGATCCGCGGCGAAGTGAAAGTACGTGAACGTCACCTGACCGCGGCGCATCATCGACCACTCTCGCTCGAGAGGCTCTTTCACCTTCACGATCAGGTCTGCCCGCGAGAAGATCTCCTTAGGCGTGTCCAGGATTTTGGCGCCGACCTTCGCATACTCGTCATCGGTGATGCCGGAGCCCAGCCCCGCGTCGTGCTCGATGAGGACGGTGTGCCCGCGCCGCACCAACTCATCCGCCCCCACCGGCGTCAGGCTCACCCGATATTCGTGCGTCTTTATCTCCCGCGGAACGCCGACGATCATGAAGATACCCCTCTCGTGGCTCTGTTGAATGCACGCGCCCGGACTCCTTCCGCCCCGGACAAGGCGGACGAGTCTAGCCGAGGCGGAAAACCCCGGCAATCCGCGCGATCCGGTCGGCACCGAGGTCACGCCGGGGTAAGCGGCGACGCATCCGCCCGGCTGATTTTCACGACCAGACCGGGCAGCGCCGCCGCAAGCCGCGTCGAAAGCGGGGCGAGCACCGGTCGTTCGCTCTCCCAGTGTCCAAGCAGGATCGCCGCCGCGCCTCGCCGCACGACCGTCAAGGCGTCATGATGACGCATCTCCCCGGTCACGATCACGTCGCCTTCGCCGTGAAGGTGCGGAAACGGCAGATCTCCGGCGGATCCTGCGACCACGATCGCCCGCCGGACCGGTCTGGTTCCGCGACCGACCTGCTGGACGACGCGCGAGCCCGTCCGCTTTGTGAGCCTCCCCGCCAGCGCGGCGACAGTTGTTCTACGCGGGAGCGATCCGGCACGGCCGATCCCCGCCGTCACGGGACGTTCCAACGGATAAATGTCGAACGCCGGCTCCTCATAAGGATGCGACGCTCGCAACGCGCTCGTCACATGCAGCAGCTTCGATCGCGGCACGACCACCTCCAGCCTTGTCTCCGCCACGCGCTCCAACCGCATCCGCTCTCCAACTCGGGGACGCGCCTGCTCAGAACCGAAGAACGTCCCCTCTCCCTCGATCCGAAAACTGCACCGCGCGTACTCCCCGATCCGTCCGGCGCCCGCGTCAAACAAAGCCTCCGCCACATTCTCCAGCGCCTCGCGGGGAACGAACGTCACCAGCTTGACCTGCGGTTCGCCGGGCATCGCCGCGGTTTCCAGCGGGTGAACGTCCGTCAAACCGCAAAGCTCGGCGAGCACGTCGTTCGTCCCGCCCGGCGCGGCGTCCAGCGCCGTGTGCATCGCGTAGATAGAAACGCCGGCCCGAAGACAAGTCAGCACGGCGGTGTCCGTTCCGCCCGAGTTCGCGACGATCCGGCGCACCGGTTTGAAGATCGGCGGATGATACGCAAGAACCAGGTCCGCCCGCATGCGCACGGCCTCAGTCGCCACCGCCGGCGTCAGGTCGATGCAAAGGACGATCCGTCGCGCCGACGCTGCTGGATCGCCCGCCAGCAGGCCGACGTTGTCCCAAGGCTGTGCCGACGAAAGCGGCGCCATCCGGTCCATCACGTTGACGAGGTCCGAGATCTTCCACGCGCCACGACCTCCGCCCGTCTTCGTCCTCATGCGCCGTCCCTCAGCCCGGAAGCTGCCCGGCTTGGCGCAGCCAGCCTTCAATCTGGTCCCGGATGACGCGCAGCCGTGGAAGGATGTCCTCGCGGTTTCGGGCGGCAGCCGCATCCAGCGCGCTGCGGATCGTCTTGTGTGCTTTCAGCAACGCGTCGACGTTCCGCACTCCGGATTGCTCCGCGTTGACGATGTAAGCCCTCGCCAGCGTCTCCAGGTACTCCGGAAAATCGGGACCGGAAAGTTCGCACACGCGCTCGGCGATGAGTTGCGCCTTCATCGGGTCGCGCAGCTCGGGCTTCGGAACGTCCAACAGAAACCGCGCGAACTGATCGGCGATCCCCGGATCGTCCGGCGCCAGCAGCGTCGCCTCCTTCAACAACCGGCTGGCCTCCTCGTAACGTCCCTGCTCCTCCACCAGCGAAACCAGCCCGCTGAAGGCGTGCATGTTGTCGGGGTCGTGCTCGATCGTCTTGCGGTAGTGCGTTTCCGCCGCCGCCAGGTCGCGGCGTCCCGGAACCGGATCACGGTAAAGCAATTCCGCCAGTTGATAATGCGCCAGCCAGAAATCATCCCGCCGCAGCAGCACCTCGCGGAATTGCTCGATCGCGCCGTCCCGGTTGTTTTCCGACAGCAGAGCCACCGCGTAGTTGCATCGCGCCTCCAGCATCATCGCGTCAGCCGCCAGCGCCCTGAGGAAGCAACGCTTCGCCTCCGCCAGCAGAAGCGGATGAAGCCGCGCCGCAGCGGTAGGAAGCCGGCGCGTCAGAACAATGTTGCCCAGCATGTTCAAGGAGGCCGCGTCATCCGGCTGATTCAGGAGATGAAGACGCAACGCCGCCTCCGCCTCCTCCGCTCGACCCGCGTCGGCCAGCCGCCACCAGTGCGCAAGACGAAGCGCCTCGGTCGAAGTGCGGCGCCGCAACGCCAGCAGATGAGGATCGACGAACGCCGTGTTCTCCGGCCGGTCCGTGGCGCCCGCGGCGATCTCCTCGGCTTCGCTCCCCCGGTCCAGCGCCTTCAGCGCCTCAACCAGCGCCGCTCGCGCCGTGTGATAATCCGGCGCAATCTGAAGCGCCTTGCGAAAGTGCGGCTCGGCTTCTTTCGGACGCTGACGCCGCGTCTCCAGAACGCCTAGCCCGAAATACGCGGGCGCAACCTTGCCCTTTTCCAGCACACGCTCAAACGCCCGGTGAACCTCCGCATCCGGCGTAGGTGCGACGCCCGGCGCCGCCGGTCCCGCGTTCAGTTTCAGCATCAGTTCCGCGCGACGCAGCAAGGCGGCCTGATCCTCAATGTCGGATGACAGCGCCGCGTTCACCTGGTTCAGCGCCTCGCCCGTCAAGCCGGCGCGTTCCGCCACGTCCGCCAGGTAGTAACGGCACAGAAATTGATCGTCATCAAACCCGCGAAGCTCGTAGCGCTTCAGAAGGTCGAGCACGAACTCGTACCAGTCTTTTGCGTGATCGAGATACCCCTGCCCGTGCAGCAGCATCGCCACATTGAACGCCTGCTCCGGAAGCCGGCGCGGAACCGCGAGCTTCGTGACTTCGGCGTAGTCCAGATCGAACTGCTCGCGTACCAGCGGGTCGAGTGACTCGAGGTCCGGGAGCGGCAAGCCGGCGATCGCCGATTTGAGCGCGTCCAGCAAGGTCGGCGGCGCGGGCTTCTTTTTTGTATCCTTGCGGCAGGACGGCGCGACGGCCAGCGCGAGAACGACCAGCGCAAGACCGATCCGCACCCCCCAGCCGCGATTTCCGATCAAGCAACACATGATCCTGTCCTGGAACCTGAATCGCCCGTATCTCCAAGTTACAAGTTCGGTGCATCAATCCGGACGCGGACTTCCGGTCCGCGGCACGGACACAGCAGAACTCCGCGTTTCGGTTCAATTGCAGGCAACTTACGAATCAACACACGAGGTCGTTGCCCCGCCCGAACTCACGCCGCGCTGCGCACCCCCGTCGCCTCGGCGCGAAGCAGCGCCCCGGGCGCCGGCACGGAACCGCCCGTCGTTCCTGATCCGGAAGAAGGCGGCGACGTCGCTCCGCGGCGCCCTTCACGCGGCGCTTTCGGAGAAGAAGGTTCCGCGGCTCCGTCTGCGGCTCCGTCAGGCGCGGCGTTGCCCTTTTTCTTATCTTTCTTTTTCCCCTCTTTCTTCGCTTTCTTCTTGTCTTTCTTCCCGGCCTTCTTGTTCTTGCGTGCGTCCTTCTTCGGATTCGCCTCAATGCGTTCGATCGTCCGCCGGGCGTCGCGCTGGATGCGCTCGCTGGTCCCGCTTTCCGCAAGCTCCTTCAGTTTCGGCAGCACGCTCTTTGCCGGCTTTCCGATCTGCCCCAGCGCGGAAAGCACGCCGCCGAGGAAACGCTCCGACTCGCCTTCAAGATACTGCGCCAGGTGCTTCACCGCCCGCGTCTTGTCCGCGGAAGGACACTCCTCACGAGCGCAGTGCCTTGCCAGCGCCTGGACCGCTTCCCGCCGGATCGTCGAAGGCTTCCCACGCTGCGACCACTCGATGAAGATATCCAGCGCCGCCTCGTCCGCGATCTCTCCCAGCCCCCGCAGCACCGCCCGCCGGATTATCTCGTCGTGCGAGTCACGCGTCATCAGCCCCGCAAGAAACGACGACGCCCCCTCAGGCTTGTGCGACGCGTACGCTTCGATCGCCGCACCTTCAACCCGATAACTCGGATCTCCTGACTCCGTGATTTTCCTCAGCCGCTCCACGATCGCCGCATCCGCCGTCACCTTCCCCAACGCATCTACGCAAGCCGACCGGATCCGCGGATTCTTTGCCACGGTCCCCGCAAGCAGCCCCTCGCGGGCCGCAGGCGTGTCCGCTTTGCCCAGCCGGCTCGTCAGCGCCCGCGCTAACGTCGGATGCGGCTCGGTCCGCAACACCTCGACCATCACCGCAACGTCCGCGTCCGTCGCCTCCTTCGAAAGCGCCTCCGCCGCGCGGATGCGCCCGCTCAGGCTTGCCCCGGTTCTCAGCTCCGCCGCCCACCACGACCGCGGCGTCTCGATCTTCAACTCCCCGAGCACCACCTGCTCCGGGTCGATGCTGACCCGCGACGGTCCCGACGCACACGAAATGCGGAACTCGTGCTCCGCGTCCCGCAGCCAGTGCAACGAGCGTCGCGGGGGGACGCCGGAGGCCTCGATCTCAACCTCCAGCGGCATCTCAAAAGGCTCGCCTTCCGACTTCTGCTTGACGGTCAGAATCAACACGCGGTCATCCGCCGACCAGCGGCACCCCACGTCGATCACCGGGTGCCCCGCGCGCTCCGTCCAGTCGTAGAAGAACCGCTCCAGCGACCCGCCGTACTCCGCCTCCACCACCCGCCGGAACTCGTGCGTCTCGACCGCCTGATGCCGGTATTTCGCCAGGTAACGCTGCACCGCGCGCCAGAACGTCTCCTCGCCCACCCGCGCCTTCAGCGCGTGCAGCATGAACCCCGCCTTCTGATACACCCGCGCGTCGAACATCCGGTCTGCGTTGCGGTAGTCGCGGTCCACCATCGGAGCGGCTGCCCCGCCGGCCAGCGCCGCCTCGCGGAAACGATGCAGCACCGACTGATACCCGTCTCGCCCCTCGGTGCGCTCCGCCCAGACCGCCTCGAAGAAACTGGCGAAGCCCTCATTCAACCAGACATGCGACCACGTCCGGCAGGTCACCAGGTCGCCGAACCACTGATGCGCCAGTTCATGCGCGATCAGATCATCCGCGTCTCCGTCGAGGTGCGCCCGGTCGTCGTGCAGCACGCCCGTCCCCAGCGTCGTCGCACTGGTGTTCTCCATCCCGCCCCCGAACTGCTCGGCGCAGATCTGCGCGTACTTGTCCCACGGGTAGTCCACGCCGATCCTCGCAGAAAAGTAATCCAGCATCTCAAGCGTGCGCCCGAAAGCGTTCTTCACCTGAGATTCGCGGCCCGGCGGAACGTAGTACGTCACCGGACGCCCGCGCCACTCCTCCTGCGCCACCGTGAATTGCCCCACCACCAGCGTGATCAGGTAGCTCGGGTGCGGCTTTTCCTGATGCCAGTGAAACGTCACCCGGCCGTCCGGGGCGTCCTTCCTGGAAACCAGCCGCCCGTTGGACACGACCTCGTTGCCCTGCGCCGCCGTCACGATCAATTCCGTCGTCTGAAGCTCGCTCGGATCGTCGAAGCAGGGGATCCAGTGCCGCGTGTAATTCGACTGCCCCTGCGACCAGACTTGCAGCGGAATCTGAGGATCGCCTTCCGTCGGCGCGAAAAAGTGCAGCCCGCGCGAAGGCTTCTCCACCGCGTAGCGAACGATCACCGTCACCGTCTCCCCGGCGCTCGTCGCCGGAGGGGGCAGCTCGACGGTCAGCCGGCCGTCCTGAGTCGCGTATTCCGCGTCCACGGGTGCTCCCGGCCCACGCCGGATCTGCACGCCCCCGACGCTCAACTCGACAGCGTCCAGCTCAACCCGTGACGCAGGCCGCGTCGCTTTCAGGTCGATCGTCGCCTCACTCTCAACGCGACGAGCCTCCAGATCGACGCTCAGGACAACTTTGATGTGCATCAAGTCCCACGGCCGGTCGGGCGCGAACTGCGTGTCCGCCCGCAACGAAACCGCCGATGCGACCGAAATCGCCGCCAGCGCCGCCCCGAGGCGCCTTCGCCGAACCGCCGTCTTCGCCGCGGGCTTCGGCGCCCGCCCCCAGTGCGCTGTGTTGGTCATTCCGACATCCCTTACCCCAGTCCCTCCGCCGTCCACGCCACCGCCGTCCCCGGTTCCGGCGTCACCACCCGGTCACGCAAAGTCGTCGGAAGCGCTCGACGAAACTCCTCCGCGCTCCCCGCCAACACCGGAAAGGTCCGGTAGTGGATCGGCAGGATCGCAGCCGGTTGCAACATTTCCGCCGCCAGCGCCGCCCCCTGCGCCCCCATCGTAAAAAGGTCGCCGATCGGCAGACACGCAATCTTCGGCGACCACATCCGCGCGATCAGCGCCATGTCGCTGAAAACGTCCGTGTCCCCCGCGTGGTAGACAGACGCTGCGCCGGGCGCCTCGACGATCACGCCGTTAGGCATCCCCGCGTACATCGGTCCCTGCGGCGCGTCCAGCGCCGACGAGTGATACGCGCGCGTCATCCGCACCGTCACGCCCGCGACGCGCTGCGTCCCGCCCGTGTTCATCCCCTGATAACGCCCGACACCGATCGTCTTCTGCAACGCGCAGCACAGGTCGTAATTCGCCACCACCGGCGGGTCGAACTTCCGGATCAGCGCCTCTGCGTCCCCCACGTGGTCCGCATGACCATGTGTCAGGATCAGAAGATCGCACCGGG